>NZ_VICE01000002.1 GCF_006546775.1 Marilutibacter aestuarii | reverse complement strand
CGGCTGCCGCGGCAGCGCGTTCGGCGGCGATGCGGCGGCGCTCGGCCTCGGCCTTCGCCGCTGCGGCGCGGAGTCGTGCCAGCAACTGTTCCAGCCCCTTCGCGTCGCGCCCCAGGGCCTGCTCGCGGTCGCGCCGGCTCTTGTATCGCTTGTCCAGGTTGGCGACCACCGCCTCGCGTGCGTTGCGGTCTTCGCGCAGGGTCGCCAGTTGCGCGTCGAGGCGCCCACGCGAATCCTCCAGCACCTGACGGCGCGCGGCGATGTCGCGTTCGACCGCATCCAGCGCCTCCAGCCGGGACGCCAGCTCGCGGATGCGCTTCATCCGGTCCTGTTGCATGTAGCGATGGTAGGTCAGCAGGCGGTTGGCCTCGGCGACGCTGTCCTGCGCCAGCAGGACCTTCAGCGGCGCGTCGCCGCCCTGCGCGTAGGCCGCGCGGACCAGCTGCGCGAGTTCCTCGCGCTGGCCCGACATGGCCGCCTGCATCGTCGCGCGCCGTGCTTCCAGTTCGTCCAGCGCCTCGCGCTGCGCGGCGAGTTCGGCCTCGATCTCGCGCAGGCGCCGGTTCGACTGCCCCACCTTCTCGTCGGCCTCGCGCAGCTCGCGGTGCGCGGTGCCGCGTTGCCCCTCGAGGCGGCGGCGCTCGGCGGCGACCGAACGCAGCTCGTCCTTGATGGCGTCGAGCTTGCGCTCGGTCTCGCCGCGGTCCTGGGCCGCGGGGAGTGGCGCCGACAGGCCCAGCCAGGCCCCGGCGAGCAGGGCAGCGGCAAGCACGGGCCTGGCGCGCATCAGGCCTCCAGCAGGCTCTGGCCGCTCATCTCGGCCGGCTGCGGCAGGCCGAGCAGGTCGAGCATCGTCGGAGCGATGTCGCGCAGGGCGCCACCGCTGCGCAGCGTGGCCTTTCGCGGCCCGACGTACACCAGCGGCACCGGTCCGGTCGTATGCGCGGTGTGGGCCTGGCCGGTGGCCGGGTCGCGCATCATCTCCAGGTTGCCGTGGTCGGCGGTGACCAGCAGGGCACCGCCCCTGGCCTCGACCGCGCGACGCACCGCGCCGATCGCCACGTCCACGGCCTCGGCCGCCTTCACCGCCGCGTCGAACACGCCGGTGTGGCCGACCATGTCCGGATTGGCGATGTTGCAGACGATGGCGTCGAAGCGGTCGGACCCGATCGCCTCGACCAGCTGTTCGGTGAGCTGCGGGCAATTCATCTCCGGCTGCAGGTCGTAGGTCGCCACCTGCGGGCTGGGGATCAGGATGCGCTCCTCGCCGGCATAGGGCGTCTCGCGGCCGCCGCTGAAGAAGAAGGTGACGTGGGCGTACTTCTCGGTCTCGGCGATGCGCAACTGGGCCAGGCCGTTGGCTTCCAGGACCTCGCCCAGGGTGTGGCGCAGGTCGTCGGGCGGGAATGCCAGGCTCGCCTGCAGGCGCGCGTCGTACTCGGTCAGGCAGACGAAGCGCGACAGCACCGGGCGGCGCGCATGGAAGCCCTCGAAGTCCGGCGCGATGAAGGCCGCCGCGAGCTGGCGGGCGCGGTCGGCGCGGAAGTTCATGAAGACCACGGCGTCGCCGTCGCGCATCGTCGCGCCGTCGTCGATCACGGTGGGCGAGACGAACTCGTCGTTCTCGTCGCGCGCGTAGGCATCGGCCAGGGCGGTCAGCGCGTCGGGCGCATGGTGCTCGCTGGCGGCCTCGACCATCGCGTCCCAGGCGCGGCGCACCCGGTCCCAGCGGTTGTCGCGGTCCATGGCGAAGTAGCGCCCGCCGACGCTCGCGATCTCCGCGTTGCCGGCCTTCTGGCAGGCTTCCTGGAGCGCCCTGAGGCTGGCCTCTGCCGAGCGCGGCGGGGTGTCGCGGCCGTCGAGGAAGGCATGCACGGCCACGTGCGGCACGGCTTCCCGGCGGGCCATATCGATCATCGCGAAGATGTGCGACTCGTGGCTGTGCACGCCGCCGGGCGACAGCAGGCCCATCAGGTGCAGGGTGCCGCCACTGGCCTTGGCCGCCGCGCAGGCGTCGCGCAGGGCCTCGTTGGCGAAGAAGCTGCCATCCTCGATCGCCGCATCCACGCGGGTCAGGTCCTGGTAGACGATGCGCCCGGCGCCGAGATTCATGTGGCCGACCTCGGAATTGCCCATCTGCCCGTCCGGCAGGCCGACATGGCGGCCCTCGGTGTGGATGAGCGTGTGCGGCGCCTCCGCCAGCAGGGCGTCCCAGTTGGGCAGCGTCGCGGCGGCGAGCGCGTTGTCGGTGGGATCCTCGCGGTGGCCCCAACCGTCCAGGATCAGCAGGACGACCGGCTTGATGCGGTCGGGGGCGCGCTCGGCGGCGGTGGCTTGGGTCTGGGACACGTGGGGGCTTCCGTGACTTCGGGCAGGTGCCCGGGGTGCATGGGCCTGCGATTGTAGCGGAGACGGCGCGACGGCCGGATCGCCCGGACGCCGCCTTAAACCTTCGCGATGCACCGCGCATCCCTCCTTCCGACCCCACTGAACGGACACGCCCATGACCGCAAGCAAGCCGCTCCGCCTCGTTCCCCTCGCCCTGGCCCTGGCGCTCGCGCCGGCCGCGGCCTTCGCCCAGCAGAACATCGACAAGGTCAACGGCAGCATCACCGCCGAGGCCGGCCAGACTTACGGCACCCTGGAAACCGTCAACGGCAGCATCCGCATCGGCGACAACGCCCAGGTGGCCGACGCCGAGACCGTCAACGGCAGCATCAAGGTCGGCGCCTCGGCCCGCACCGGCGACCTGGAGACCGTCAACGGCGCCATCCGCCTGGAGGAACGCGTCCAGGTCCAGGGCGGCGTGAGCACCGTCAACGGCGGGATCTTCATCGGCCTGGGCGGCAACGTCGCCGACGACGTGGAGACGGTCAACGGCTCCATCGGCCTGGTCGACGCCGACGTCGGCGGCGGCATCGAGACCGTGAGCGGCGACCTCACCGTGGGTGCGGGCTCGCACGTGCGCGGCGGCATCCGCTACGAGAAGCCGAGCCCGCAGTGGTTCCGCATCAACAAGAACGGGCGCCCGCCGCGCGTGGTGATCGGTCCGGACGCGGTGGTCGACGGCCCGCTGGTGTTCGAGCGCGAGGTGCTGCTGTACATCCACGACACCGCCCGCACCGGCGCGATCACCGGCGCGACCGCGGTCCGCTACTCCGGCGACACCGCCCCGACAGAATGAACAGGGCCCGGCGGGGCGCCGTGTGCGCCCCGTCCGGCACGGTGGTCGCCGCCATCGTATGATCGGGACTTTGTTGCAACCGCTCCAACGGAGGCTCGATGTCCCGCACCCCGCTCCACACCGCCACGCAGCTGGTGGCCGCCGCCCTGGTCCTGTCGGCCTGTTCGCAGCCCGCCACGCCCGACGCCGGCGGCACCGCCGCCACACCCGCCAAGGACACGGCCACCCACGTTTTCGAACCCGGCATCAACGCCGGCGACTTCGCCGAGCGCGTCAAGACGCTCGCCTCGGACGAGTTCGAGGGCCGCGCGCCCGGCAGCGAAGGCGAGACCCAGACGCTTGACTACCTCAAGTCCCAGTTCGAGGCGATGGGCCTCAAGCCGGGCAACGGCGACAGCTGGTTCCAGGACGTGCCGATGGTCGAGACGACCGCGGACGAGTCCACCGTGCTCAAGCTCGACGTGAACGGCGAGCCGCGCGAACTCAAGTTCGGCAGCGACATGGTCATCGGCACCCGCACCGGCGAGCCCGAAGTGAAGATCGACGGTAGCGAACTGGTCTTCGTCGGCTACGGCGTGAATGCGCCCGAGCAGGGCTGGAACGACTACGCCGGCGTCGACGTGAAGGGCAAGACCGTCGTGATGTTCGTCAACGACCCGGGCTTCCACGCCAAGGACGAGTCGCTGTTCGAAGGCAAGCGGATGACCTACTACGGCCGCTGGACCTACAAGTACGAGGAAGCCGCCCGCCAGGGCGCCGCCGCCGCGATCATCATCCACGACACCGAGGGCGCGTCCTACGGCTGGGACGTGGTGAAGAACTCCTGGTCGGGCCCGCAGTTCGACCTGCCGGCCAAGGACGACCCGGAACCGCGCCTGCCGGCGCAGGGCTGGATCACCGCCGACGCGGGTCGCCAGCTGCTGGCCGACCTGGGCCAGGACCTCGACCAGCTGTACGTCGCCGCCAACAAGAAGGGCTTCAAGGCCATTCCGCTGGACGCCACCCTGTCGCTCGACCTCAAGAGCACCACGGCCGAGAAGTCCTCGAAGAACGTGGTCGCCCTGCTCCCGGGCAGCACCCGTCCGGACGAGGCGGTCGTGTACATGGCGCACTGGGACCACCTGGGCAACCATGGCCACGAAGGCCACGGCGAGGCCGCCAGCGCGGACGACGACCAGATCTACAACGGCGCCGTGGACAACGCGACCGGCGTGGCCGGCATCATGGAGATCGCCGAGGCCTTCGCCTCGCAGGATCCGGCACCCGAGCGCTCGGTGCTGTTCCTGGCGGTGACGCTCGAGGAGTCCGGCCTGCTGGGCTCGAAGTACTACGTCGCCCATCCGGCGATCCCGCTGGACAAGACCGTCGGCGTGATCAACCTCGACGCGATGCCGGTGATCGGCCCGTCCAGGGACATGACCGTGGTCGGCTTCGGCAGCTCCGAGCTCGAGGACATGCTGAAGGTGCACGCCGACGAGCAGGGCCGCACCCTGGTGCCCGAGGCCACGCCGCAGGACGGGTTCTACTTCCGCTCCGACCACTTCAACTTCGCCAAGGCGGGCGTGCCGGCGCTGTATGCCAAGGGCGGCGACGACCTGGTCGACGGCGGCAGCGAGGCCGGCCATGCGGCGCAGCGCGACTACCGCGACAACCGCTACCACAAGGCCGCCGACGAGTTCAGCGACAGCTGGAACATGGAGGGCGTGGTCCAGGACCTGGAAGCGCTGTACGGCGTCGGCCGCGACCTCGCCGGCAGCGACAAGCGCCCGAACTGGTACGAGGGCAACGCCTTCCGCGCCGCGCACGACAAGCTCGTCGGCGGGGATGGCGGCTGATCTGATGAGTATCGGCTAGTTCGACATGACGACGGCGCCGCAAGGTGCCGTCGTTGTTTTCGGCTACGCTGTCGCATTCCCCTACGGCACGACGGCCATGACCCTTACCACCGCCTACTGGTGCGTCCTGATCGCGGCGCTCCTGCCCTACGTCTGGGTCGCCATCGCCAAGGGCGGCGGGCCCCGCTACAACAACCGCGATCCGCGCGGCTGGATGGACCGGCAGGAGGATCCGCGCACGCGGCGCGCGAACGCCGCGCATGCGAATGCCTTCGAGGCCTTCGCCCCGTTCGCGGCCGGCGTGGTCATGGCGCAACTGGCAGGGGTGGCCGAAGCACGGATTGCCGGGCTCGCGCTGGCATTCACCGCCTTCCGGCTCCTGCATGGCCTGTTCTACCTGGCCGACAAGCACCTGCTGCGCACCCTGAGCTGGTTCGGTGGACTGCTCTGCGTGCTGGCGCTGCTGGTCATGGCGGCGCTCCAGGTCGGCCGCTGAGCACTGCCGATGCGCCCATCGCCCGAGTTCCTGGACGCCTTGCGCGACGACGGCTTCTGCTTCGTCGCCGCCGACACCATGCAGGCCTGGCTGGAAGACCAGGGCGCGCTCGAGGACTGGGCCGCCTTCCGCGACAGCTGGAACGACCTCGCACCCGATCGCTACCTGGAGAAACTGGGCAAGCAGCGACGGCGCCGGCATGCGGTCTACAGCCTGTGCAGCCGCGGCCCGGCGGCGGGTGCCGCGGTCCGGCAGGCCCACCAGCCTCATTTCCAGAGCCTGGACTACAACGCGCTGCAAGGCGACATCGAGCGCTGGTTCGAGCCGATCCTGCCGGCCATCGGCGACAGCCAGAGCCTGCACGCGATCCTGCGGCACTGCCAGTCGCTGTTCGGCTCGCTGGCGCCATGCGTGGCCCGCTGGCACGTCGAGGTCCACCAGTTCCGCATCGAGGCGCAGGTCGATACCCCCGGCCAGCCGACGCCCGAGGGCATGCATCGCGACGGCGTCGATTACGTGCTGGTGCTGCTGGTCGACCGCGAGAACATCGCGCGCGGCACCACCAGCATCCACGACATGCAAGGCCGCGAAGTAGGCGCTTTCACCCTGACCCGGCCGTTCGATGCCGCACTGGTCGACGATGCCCGGGTGTTCCACGGCGTCACGCCTGTCGAGGCGATCGATCCCGCGCTGCCGTCGCACCGCGACGTGCTGGTGGTCACCCTGCGCGACGCCGAGCGCACCGCGTGACGCGCTTCAGCCCAGATAGGTGGTCTGCATCGGCAAGCGCGTGACGCCGCTGATCGGCCGGCTCGGCAGCACCGGCGTGCCGACGTCCTCGTAGTCGGACTGCCACAGCCGCGGTCGCGGCCAGGCCGGCCGGGCGCTGCCATCCACCGCGCGGCGGATGTCGTCGACGTCGAGCTGAGGCGCCAGCAACTGGATCAGGTCGAGCGCATAGTCTCGAACCACCCGCCCGGTCGGCAGGATCGCCCAGGCCACGCACTCGGGCAGGGCCGGGTCGGCCGGCAGCACGACGAACTCCTGGTGGTCCGCCGGCTCCAGTGCCAGCTCACCGACCAGGCCCACGCCCAGGCCGGCGCGGACGTAGACCTTGATCAGGTCCGCGTCCTCGGCCGAACAGGCAAAGCGCGCCCGCAGGCCGGCGTCGCTCAGGGCGCGGCACAACGACGAGTCCGAGCGCCGTGAGGATTCGTAGGTGACCAGCGCGTGCCGGGCCAGCTCGCCCAGGGCAACCGGGCGGTCCAGGCGTGCCAGCGCGTGTCCGCGCGGCACCAGCACCATGCGCTTCCAACGGAATAGTGGCAGCGCCACGCCGGGTGGTACGCGGTCGCCGGCGGTGCTCACCAGCATCATGTCGCCGCCGTTGTCGCAGGCACGCTCCGGCGCCGCACCCTCGCCCATGTTCTGGATGCGCACATTGAGCCGGGGATAGCGCTGGATGAGGGTCGACAGCACCGGCGGCAGCACGTGGCGCGCGTAGGTCTGCGGCGTGGTCAGCACCAGGTCACCGGTCTCCTCGCCGCGTACGTTGGCCGCGTAGGCCCGGATGCTGGCGACATCGTTGACGACGCGGCGTGCCAGGCGGATGACTTCCTGCCCGGCAGGCGTGATGCCGCTGATGCTGCGTCCATGGCGCATGAGGATCTGGAAGCCCAGTTCGTCCTCGAGCAGCTTGAGGTGGCGCGACAGGCTGGGCTGGCTGGCATGCATGATCTCGGCCGCCGCGCTGATGTTCAGCTCGGCATCGACGATGGCCAGCAGGCAACGCAACTCTTTCAGTGTCATGGCAACGTCCTTGCGCAAGCAACCGCCCGTCGCTGCCAAAGGCAGCCACGTAGCGTAGTCGCGGGACCGCGCTGCCTCACTCCTGGCCATGCCCAGCCGGAGTCAGCCATCCCAATGGGGTCACTACCCGTATAGCACCACGGAAGGCCCCGGTAAAACCGGCATCGCCGTCGCAGCAATGACAGCGCGCTTATCCAGTTTCCGGATAAGCACATCCGGAAAACCGATGAGCGAAAAGGTGGATAAGGTCATGCGTTATCTGTATTGGACGGGCCGGCCCCGCCCGGAGTTCACTTGGCCTGTCGACGAGAGGGGAAGTCGCGACGGGGGCCCCAGTCCAGGTCCCTGTGGCGCGTGATGCAGGCCAAGTCGGGCGCAAGACCCGCATGCCGCGTGAAATCGACTCGACGCCCATCGCACATCGGCGCTGCCGCATGGGGCAGATCAGGGGAAGGCCGGTATTTGTTTGCGATCCATTCCGTGGGCTCGACCCACGGGCAACCAATACAGCCAGTGAGGGTAGTATCGTGAATCGCAGAAAGACCATTCTCGCCGCCAGCGTCGGCGCCGTGTTGATCCTTGGCGCCGGACACGCCAGCGCCGCCGAAGCCGAGCTTCGCTTCGCCAAGGCGCCGATCGAAGGCCGCTACATCGTCGTGCTGAAGGACGATGCCGCCGCGATGGGCTTCGAGGCGCAGTCGGCGAACAAGCCGAGCGT
>NZ_VICE01000032.1 GCF_006546775.1 Marilutibacter aestuarii | reverse complement strand
GGATCGCCCTCGCCCGCCCGCGCGAACACCGCCATCGGCACGTGGGCATCGCCGGGCATCATGCAACGTGACTGCAAGAGCGTCGCGCTCACCGCGTCGCGCTCGGCCTCGGCCATGGAGGGCGCCGCCGGCAGCAACGCCCGCTCGACCTCCACGACCACGGCCGAAAACGCGGCCAGCCGGTCGTAGGCCTCGGCCATGTCGCGCGGGCGTTCGCGGCTGGCCGCCAGGCCAGGCAGCGCCACGGCCAGCGCGTCCCAGGGGGCCGGGCGCTTCTGCAGCGCAATGCCCAGTGGATGCCGGCGCCGGCCCAGCGACCAGCCATGCAATTCTTCCTGCCACCAGGCCAGCTTGGCCTCTCCGGGCCGCGCGTCCTCGCCCCGCCATGCCGCGTCCGTCAGTTCCTGCAGCAGGGCCGCCCAGGCCAGGGCGACCGGTCGCTGCGCCGCAGGCACGAAGACCTCCATGACGCTCCATTCCGGCCAGCGTTCGCGCCATTTCGCGACAAAGCTCTCCAGCGCGGCCTGGTCGGTGTCCAGGGGCATGGCGACGGGGTCCACGGTGCTCACCGTACCGGCCAGCGCGCCGGGTCGGCGAGGTCGCCGGGATGCTCGACCATGCAGTCGCCACCCCAGCCGAGGGGGTCGTCGCCGGCCTGCCGATAGCCCCACAGGGCCACCACCGAAGGCATCCCGGCCGCACGCGCGGCTTCGATGTCACGGGCGTCGTCGCCGACGTAGACACAGTCGCCGGGCGCCAGACCCATTCGTTCCGCGGCGACCTGCAAGGGCAGCGGATCGGGCTTGCGCACCGGCAGCGTATCGCCGCCGAGCAGGACCGCGCATCGCGTCGACCAGCCCAGGTGCGGCAACAGGTCGCGGGCCAGGTACTCGGGCTTGTTGGTCACGATGCCCCATGGCGTGCCAGCCGCCTCCAGCGCGGCGAGCATCGCCTCCACCCCCTCGAACACGCCGGCATGGTGGCCGATGTGGCGCTGGTACTGGTCGAGCAGCGCCGGCACCCGCGCCTCGCGCGCGGCGTCGTCCAGGTCGGGAAAGGCGGCCCGCAACATGGCGCGGGCACCGCGCGAGACATGCGGCCTGAACGCGTCCAGTGGCATCGGTGCGATCGCCTGCGCCGCGCGCATGGCGTTGACCGCCGCGAGGAGGTCATGGGCGCTGTCGGCCAGCGTACCGTCGAGGTCGAACAGCACGCCCTTGGGAAAGGCCGCCCGGCGGAGCGCCACGTTCATTCGGGCTTCACCGCGCAGGCCAGGTAGTTCACGTCGGTCCGCGACACGATCCGCGCGGCATTGCGCCAGGGCTCGTACATCAGGCCGCTGACGTCCTCGAGTTGCAGGCCGGCGGCGCGCACCCAGCCCGCGAGCTCGGAAGGCTTGATGAAGTCGCGGTACTGGTGGGTGCCGCGCGGCAGCAGCCTGGCCACGTACTCCGCGCCCAGGATGGCCAGCGCGAAGGCCGCGGGGGTGCGGTTGAGGGTGGACAGGAACAGGCGGCCGCCGGGCTTGAGCAGGGTCGCGCACGCGGTGACGATCGCCGCCGGGTCGGGCACGTGCTCGAGCATCTCCATGCAGGTCACGACGTCGAAGCTGCCCGGGCGCTCGGCCGCCAGCGACTCGACCGACTGCAGCCGGTAGTCGACGCGCACGCCGCTCTCCAGCCCATGCAGGCGCGCGACTTTCACCAGCTCCGGGGCCAGGTCGATCGCGGTCACCCCGGCGCCCTCGCGCGCCATCGCTTCGCTCAGCAGCCCGCCACCGCAGCCGACGTCGAGCGCCTGCGCCCCGGACAGGCCCACCCGCCGCGCGACATAGCCCAGGCGCGCCGGATTGAGCGCATGCAAGGCCTTCTGCGGGCCCTGCGGGTCCCACCAGCGGTTGGCCAGGGCGCCGAACTTGTGCAGTTCGGCCTGGCTGAAATTGCGGTCTTCGCCGGCGGCGGGCGTGGCGGTGGCGTCGGTCATCAGTCGATCCGGATCGAGGCGATGCGCGAACGCCACTGGCGGGCGTTGGCGATCAGGGCATCGGGGTCGAGGCCGGCCAGGCGGCCGTCCTCGAGCTTGCGGTGGCCGTCGATCCACACGTCGGTCACCTGGTGGCGTCCGACCGCGTAGACCAGTTGCGAAATCACGTGGTGCAGGGGTTGGGTCTCGATGCGGGCCAGGTCCACGCAGGCCAGGTCGGCGCGCTTGCCCGCTTCGATCGAGCCGATGCGGTCCTCGAAGCCGACCGCACGCGCGCCGCCCAGGGTTGCAGCGTGCAGGGCACTCGCGGCGCTGAACGCGGCCGCGTCGCCCGCGACCGCCTTGGCCAGCTGCGCGGCGGTGCGGGTCTCGCCGAACATGTCCAGGTCGTTGTTGCTCGCGCAGCCGTCTGTACCGATCGCGAGCACCACCCCCGCCTTCTCGAAGCGACCGACCGGGCAGAAGCCCGAGGCAAGCTTGAGATTGGACTCCGGGCAGTGCACGACGACCACGCCACGCTCGGCGCACAGGGCGATCTCGGCATCATCCACCGCCGTCATGTGCACGGCGACGAGGCGGTCCGTCACCAGGCCGAGCCGGTCGAGCCGCGCCAGCGGGCGCTGGCCATGCTTCTGCAGCGACTCCTCGACCTCGTGCGCGGTCTCGTGCGTATGCAGGTGGACCGGCATGTCGAGCTGGTCGGCCAGCATGCGGATGCGCTCGAAGCTCGCGTCCGACACCGTGTACGGGGCATGGGGCACGAAGGCCGTCGAGACCAGGGCGTCGTCGCGCCACTGGTCGTGGACCTCGATGGCGCGGTCGAAATACTCGTCGTCGCTCTTCGCCCAGGCGGTCGGGAAGTCGATCACTGGCAGGCCGACCCGGGCGCGGAAGCCCAGGCGCTTGTAGACCGCGGCCTGCACGTCGGGAAAGAAATAGTTCTCGTTGGCGCAGGTGGTGCCGCCGCGGAGCATCTCGGCGACCGAGAGGGTGATGCCGTCGGCGACGAACTCCGGCCCGATCACGGCGCCCTCGACCGGCCAGATATGGCCCTGCAGCCATTCCATTAGCGGCAGGTCGTCGGCGATGCCGCGCAGCAGGGTCATCGGGTTGTGGGTATGCGCGTTGACCAGCCCCGGGATCAGGGCCGAGTGCGGCCGCGACACGACTTCGCGGGCCTCGAAGCGCTGGCGCGCCTCGCGGGTCGGCAGCACGGCGACGATCTCCCCCTGGCGCACCGCCACGGCGTGCTGCTCGAGCACCGTGCCGTGCGGGACCACTGGCACGACCCATCCGGCTTCGATCAGCAGGTCGCAGGCTTCGGCGGGGGCGTCGGTCGTCATCGTCATCCTTTCGTCGTTGGCCTCCGGGCGGGAGGTGGGCTGTCCGGAAGCGCGGCCGGGATGGCTGCGGGCCCGGCACCCGTCGCGCGGGTGCGATGGCCCGGCCGCGGGCACGCGCGGCGGGGCCGGCAGGCAGGCGGAGAGGCAGCCAGTGCCCCCCGCCCTGGGTGTTACTTCACGCGGCTGACGTACTCGCCCGAGCGGGTGTCGACCTTGATGATCTCGTCCTGGTTGACGAACAGCGGCACGCGCACGACCGCGCCGGTCTCCAGGGTCGCCGGCTTGCCACCGCCGCCGGAGGTGTCGCCGCGCACGCCCGGGTCGGTCTCGGTGATCTTGAGCTCGACGAAGTTCGGCGGGGTCACCTGGATCGGCGTGCCGTTCCACAGCGTCACCACGCACTGCTCCTCGCCCTTGAGGTACTTGCGGGCGTCGCCAACGCCGACTTCGTCGGCCTGGACCTGCTCGAAGTTCTCCGGGTTCATGAAGTGCCAGTGCTCGCCGTCGGCGTACAGGAACTGCATGTCGGTATCGATCACGTCGGCCGCTTCCAGGTTGTCGGTGGCCTTCATGGTCAGCTCGACCACGCGGCCGGACTTGATGAAGCGGTACTTGACGCGGGTGAAGGCCTGGCCCTTGCCCGGCTTGACGTACTCGGTGTCGGTGATGATGCACGGCTCGTTGTTGACGAGGATCTTCATCCCGTTCTTGACGTCGTTCATGCCATAGCTGGCCATTGCGGAACTCCTGCGATGCGTTCGTTTTCGATTGTGATGGCGGGCCGGGCGACACGATGGCGGGCGCCCGGCCTGTAGAATGGCGGGCCGCGCAAAACCGTCGGCCTCCCGGCATTGAATCCGTCGCACATGATACCCGCAGCCCCGGCCTCCATGCAGCCGTCCCACCCCGATCGCCCGGCCCCGGCACGCTGGCAGGCGCTGTGGCGCGACGCCGTGCGGGACCCCCGCGAGCTGCTCGGGCTCCTCGGCCTGTCGGGCGCCCTGCCCGAGCTTTCGGACGCCGCCGCGGCGCAGTTTCCGCTTCGTGTCCCGCGCGGCTTCGTCGCACGGATGCGCCCCGGAGACATGCACGACCCCCTGCTCCGCCAGGTCCTGCCGCTGGACGCGGAAATGCAGCCCAGCCCCGGCTTCAGCCTCGACGCGGTCGGCGACGGCGCGGCCCGCGCCGGCAGCGGCGTTATCCGCAAGTACCAGGGGCGGGCCCTGCTGGTCTCCACCGGCAGTTGCGCGATCAACTGCCGCTACTGCTTCCGCCGCCACTTCCCCTATGCCGAGGAAGCGGCCGCGGCGGCCGGCTGGCGCGAGGCGATCGAGCTGATACGCGCCGACCCCGGCATCGACGAGGTGATCCTGTCCGGGGGCGATCCTTGGTCGCTGGCGACGCACAAGCTGGCCGAGTTCACCGATGCCCTCGCCGGCGTCGCCCACGTCAGGCGCCTGCGCGTGCACACCCGGCTGCCGGTGGTGCTGCCCGAGCGCGTCGACGCGGACCTGCTGGCCTGGCTGTCGGCGCTGCCATGGCCGGTCGCGGTGGTGCTGCATGCCAACCATGCCAATGAGTTCGACGCCGCGGTCGACGCAGCCCTGGCCGACCTGCGTCATGCCGGTGCCACCTTGCTGAACCAGGCTGTGCTGCTGAAGGGTGTCAACGACTCGGTCGAGGCCCTTTGCCAACTCGGCGAGCGCGGCTACCAGGCCGGCGTACTGCCCTACTACCTGCACCAGCTCGACCGGGTGCAGGGCGCGGCCCACTTCGAGGTCGACGACGCCACCGCGCGGCGCCTCCATGCCGGGGTGGCGGCGCGCCTGTCGGGCTACCTGGTGCCCCGGCTGGTGCGCGAAGTGGCCGGCGACCCGGGCAAGCGACCGCTCTGAACGACATGCATCGCCCGGCATTCCCGACCGGGCGCCCAATCCCGATCCGCCCGCATGGACGCGCAGGCGGCTTTCTGACATAACAGGCACGGGGAGGAGAGACGACTATGCAATTTGGCAAAGACCTGCCGCTGCGAATGCTGATCATCGACGACAGCGTGGAAGCCGCGGAGGCCATCGTGAACGGCTTGCGCAACCGCGGCATTGCGGTCAGGCCAAGCCGTCCGGAAAGCAGCGAACAGCTCGAGGAGCTACTCGCCGGCCAGCCACTGGACCTCGTGCTGGTCGCGCACGACGCCAAGGGCGTGACTTTCGATGCCCTGATGCAGCGCGTGGACGCCGGCGGCAAGGACCTGCCGGTGCTGGTGCTGCACGATGACATCGACAGCGGCCGGCTGGTGGCCAATGCCGCCTCCGGCGCGCGCGGCATCGTCCTGCGCGGCCAGGCCGAACACCTGCACGACTCCGTGGTGCGCGAGTGGAGCGACCTGCAGGCGCGCCGCGCCCTGCGCAAGCTCGAGACCCACGTGCGCGAGACCGAGCGTCGCTGCGATGCCCTGATCGACTCCTCCCGCGACCCCATCGCCTACATCCATGAAGGCATGCACATCCGCGCCAACTCCGCCTACCTGGAGATGTTCGGCTTCGAGGACTTCGAGGAGATCGAAGGCATGTCGCTGCTGGACATGGTCGCCTCGCAGCATGTCGACGAATTCAAACAACTGCTCAAAGGCCTGTCCAAGGGCGAGGCGCCGCCGCCGCGGTACGAGCTGACCGCCCAGACCCTGGACGGCGACCCCTTCCCGGCGGTCATGGAGTTCACCGCCGCCACCTACGAGGGCGAGGCCTGCCAGCAGGTCATCCTGCGCCGCCAGGAGCTCGATTCGGACCTAGAAGACGAAGTGCGCAAGCTGCGCCAGATCGACCAGGTCACCGGCCTGCTGAACCGCTCCAACTTCCTGCTCGCGCTCGAGGACAGCGTCGCCGACGCCGGCGAGAAGGCCGGCCAGCACGCACTGCTGCTGATCGAGCCCGACCATTACAACCGCATGCTCCAGGAGATCGGCCTGGACGCCGCCGACGAGTTGCTCGCCGCTTGCGCGGCCCGCCTGCGCGCGGCGCTGAAGCCCGAGGACATCGTGGCCCGCTTCGGCGACCACCAGTTCGCGGTGCTCCGTCGCGACAGCGACCACGCCGCCTCGGTCGAACTGGCGGAAACCGTGCGCACCGCCTTCGAGGGCGCCGTGCTCGAGGCCGGCAGCCGCTCGCTCAATGCCACCGTCAGCATCGGCGGCGTGCAGATCGGCCAGCGCATCGCCAACGTCTCGGCGGTCCTGGGCAAGGCCAGCACCGGCGTGCAGTCGGCCATTGGCGTGGGTGGCAACCGCGTCGAGCTGTTCGACCCGGGCGCGGCCGACCGCGCCGAGGAAGAGCGGGTGGAAGCCTGGGTGGCCCGCATCCGCGATGCGATCGACAACGACCGCTTCCTCATGCACTACCAGCCCCTGGTGGGCCTGCATGGCGCGCCCGACGAGATCTACGAAGCCTACCTGCGCCTGCTCAACGAACACGGCGAACTGGTCCAGCCCCTGACCTTCCTGCAGATCGCCGAGGAACACGGCCTGCTGTGGGAGATCGACCGCTGGGTGGTCGGACGCGCCATCGCGGTGCTCGGCGAACGCCAGAAGGCCGGCCACGACACCACCCTGCTGGTCAAGATCACCGAGGTCTCGCTGCAGGACGACAGCCTGCTCAAGCACATCGCCGACCAGATCGCCCGCCATGGCGCGGACGGCAAGCGCCTTGTGCTGCAGTTGCCCGAATCGAAGGTCTCCACCCACCTGCGTGCCGCGCAGTCCTTCCAGAAGGAAGTCGCCAAGCTGGGCGTGCGGATCGGCCTGGAGCAGTTCGGCAGTGGACTGAACCCGTTCCAGCTGCTCAACCATTTCGATGCGTCGATGATCAAGCTCGACCGCTCCTTCATGGAAGACCTGGCGGGCAACGCCGACAACCAGGCGCGGATCCGCGAGATCGCCGAGAAGGCCCGGGAAGGTGGCAAGCAGACCATCGCCGAGTTCGTGCAGGACGCCTCGTCCATGACGATCCTGTTCGGCGCCGGCATCGACTACGCCCAGGGCCATTTCCTCGCCCCCGCCGGTCCGGAGATGGATTACGAGTTCTGAGGGTGGGTGGTTTGGGGGTTTCTTCGCGCATCGCATGTTCCCCTTTCCGTCATCCCAGCGAACGCTGGGATCCAGCATTGGGCACAGCCCAGCAGGTCCAACCCCCCTGCCCAGCGCAGTGCGCTGGGCGTTCGGCAAGACCGCGCCGCAGTGCCGCGCAAGCGGTCTTCCATCGGCTTCGCCTCTGGAGCCGTTGCGGGCTCGCGCTTCGCGCTCACCACGCAACCCCGGCCCAGCGCAGCGCGCTGGGCGTTCGGCAAGACCGCGCGGCAGTGCCGCGCAAGCGGTCTTGCCTCACCCCAGCGAGCGCTCCCGGGCGGCTTCCAGCGGCGCGTTGCGCAGCGACTCGATGCGCTCGGCCAGTGGCGGGTGGCTCATCAGCAGCCGGCGCAGGCCATGGGCCACGCCGCCGCTGATGCCGAAGGCCGCGACCTGCTTGGGCAGGGTGCTTTCGCCATAGGTCTGCGACAGGCGTTCGAGCGCGGCGACCATCTTGTCGCGTCCGGCCAGGCGCGCACCGCCCTCGTCGGCGCGGAACTCGCGGTGACGCGAGAACCACATCGCGATCATGCTGGCGAACAGGCCGAACACCATGTCCAGGATGAAGACGATGACGTAGTAGCCGATGCCCGGCGTGTCGCGACCGCCATTGAGGTAGCCGTCGATGACCCGACCCACCACGCGGGCCAGGACAATGACGAAGGTGTTGAGCACGCCCTGGATCAGGGCCATGGTCACCATGTCGCCGTTGGCGACGTGGCTGACCTCGTGCCCGAGCACCGCCTCGGCCTCGTCGCGGTTCATCGCCCGCAGCAGGCCGGTGGAGACCGCGACCAGTGAATTGTTGCGGCTCGGACCGGTGGCGAAGGCGTTGATCTCCGGCGCGTCGTAGATCGCGACCTCGGGCATCTTGATGCCGGCCGCTTCGGCCTGGCGGCGCACGGTCGCGACCAGCCATTGCTCGGCTTCGTTGCGGGGCTGTTCGATGACATGGGCGCCGGTGCCGCGCTTGGCCATCCACTTGGAGGTCATCAGGGAAATGAACGAACCGCCGAAACCAAACAGGGTGGCGAAGACCAGCAGGCCGGTCATGTTGCCGGGACCGCCGAGGTTGATGCCAAACACGCCCTGCAACACCGACATCACGATGCTGATCAGGGCCAGTACGGCCAGGTTGGTGGCCAGGAAAAGGGCGACTCTCTTGAACATGGGCTCGATCCTCCGCGCCACGTGCGCGCTACCTCCGAAGTGTGGCAGGCTGCGGGCAATTTCAAGTGAACGCATGACGTGACAAACGCCGGCACAGCAGGCTCTCCAGCCGGATCGCGGGGTTCGGCCAACGCGCTCCCCTACCGCGGCCGCTTTGCCCCCTCGCCCACCGGCGACCTGCATCCGGGCTCGCTGCTCGCCGCCCTCGGCAGCTGGCTGCTGGCGCGGCACGCGGGCGGCGAATGGTGGGTGCGGATCGAGGACCTGGACCCGCCCCGCGAGGTCGCCGGGGCGGCCGAACGCCAACTGGCGACGCTCGCGGCGCTGGGCCTGCGCCCGGACGCGCCGGTCGTGCGGCAAAGCGACCGCCACGCGCTCTACGCCGCCGCCCTGGAGCGCCTGCTGGACCAGGGCCTGGCCTTCGCCTGCCATTGCACGCGCAGCGAGCTGGCCGCCACCCACGGCATTCATCGCGCCTGCGTGGCACGCACGCGCCGCCGCCAGCCGGCCATCCGGCTGCGCGTGCCCGAGGGCAGCGTCGTGTCGTTCGAGGACCTGATCCAGGGCCCCCGGCAACAGGACGTCGCCCGCGAGGTCGGCGACTTCGTCCTGCGCCGCGCCGATGGGCTGTGGGCCTACCAGTTGGCGGTGGTGGTCGACGACGCCCACCAGGGCATCACCGACGTGGTGCGCGGCGCCGACCTGCTCGATTCGACAGGGCGGCAGATCCTGCTCCAGCGCGCGCTCGGCCTGCCGGTCCCACGCCACGCCCACCTGCCGCTGGTCACCGACGCCGACGGTCGCAAGCTGTCCAAGTCCGAAGGCAGCGCGCCGCTGGGCCAGGACGCGCTGCAGGCGTCGCTTGCCCAGGCCTGGCGCGCCCTGGGGCAGGACCCGGGGGCGTTGGCTGGCGCGTCCGATCCCCCCGCCCTGCTCGCACTCGCCGCGGCGCGCTTCGACCCCGCGCGGATCCCCGCGACGCTTCCGCCGCGAGTGCAAACAATGCGATAACAGTCTTCACATATGCTGTCACCACCAAGGACCCAGCGCCGCGCGGCGGCGGAACAGGAGAGGATCACATGCAGTCACGCGTTGCACTCGTCACCGGCGGCACCGGCGGCATCGGCACCTCGATCATCAAGCGGCTGGCGGGGATGGGCCACCGGGTGGCCACCAACTACCGCGACGATGCCAAGGGCAAGGCCTGGCAGGAAAAGATGAAGGCCGAGGGCATCGACGTCGCGATGGCCAAGGGCGACGTGACCTCCGCCGAGCAGGCCGAGGCGATGGTCCGGGAGATCGAGTCGCAACTCGGGCCGATCGAGATCCTGGTCAACAACGCCGGCATCACCCGCGACACGACCTTCCACAAGATGGCCGTCGACCAGTGGAACGACGTGATCTGCACCAACCTCAACTCGGTCTACAACGTGACCCGGCCAGTGATCGAGGGCATGCGTGGCCGCAAATGGGGCCGGATCATCCAGATCAGCTCCATCAACGGCCTCAAGGGCCAGTACGGCCAGGCCAATTACGCCGCGGCGAAGGCCGGCATGCACGGTTTCACCATTTCGCTGGCCCGCGAGAACGCGCGCCTGGGGATCACGGTGAACACGGTCTCGCCGGGCTATGTCGCCACTGACATGGTGATGGCGGTGCCCGAGGAAGTACGCGCCAAGATCGCGGCGGACATTCCCACCGGGCGCCTGGGCGAGCCGGACGAGATCGCCTACGCGGTCGGTTTCCTGGTCGACGACCAGGCCGCGTGGATCACCGGCTCCAACCTCGACATCAACGGCGGCCACCACATGGGCTGGTGAGTCCGCCAACCGCGCGGCCGGCACGCATCCGTTGCCGGTCGCGACACCTGGCAGTTGCAAGCCCAGTGGCGCTGCGCCATGCTGCAGGGCACCACGAACCCGAGTTCACGTTTCATGGCCGCAATCCGTGTCATCAAGAAGTACCCGAACCGCCGCCTCTACGACACGGAGATCTCCAGCTACATCACGATCGAAGACGTGCGCCAGCTGATCGTGGACGGTGAGTCGTTCGAGGTCCGCGACGCCCGCAGCGGCGACGACCTCACCCGCCAGGTCCTGCTGCAGATCATCGCCGAGCAGGAACAGGACGGCGAGCCGGTGCTGTCGACCCAGTTGCTGAGCCAGATCATCCGCTTCTACGGCGACTCGCTGCAGGGCTTCATGGGCAGCTACCTGGAGAAATCCATGCAGGTCTTCCTGGACCAGCAGCAGCAGTTCCGCAAGCAGATGGGCGGCATGATGGGCCAGACGCCCTGGGCAATGATGAACCAGCTGACCGAACGCAACCTGGCGATCTGGAAGGAATTCCAGCAGAACCTCTCCGGCAGCGTCGGCCAGACGCCCACCTCGCCGCCGGGCAAGCCCGAAGGCAAGCGCGGCTCGCGCTGAACGCGGGCGCGGACCTCACACCGCTCAAGCAGCATCAACGGGCGCCCATGAGCGCCCGTTGCACCAGGCGTCAGCGCGCCCCGCTTCCCTGGCAGTATTTCTCCCGGAACGCCTCCGCCTGCGGCATCAGCGCCTGCAGCGCGGCAATGCGATTCTCCGGGTCCGGGTGCGTGGAGGCGAACTCCGGCGGACGCTGGCCGGCGCCCAGCTGCCCCATCCTCTGCCAGAGCGGGACCGCCTCCTGGGGATCGAAGCAGGCCGCCGCGGCCAGCATCAACCCGACCTGGTCGGCCTGGGTTTCGTGCGCCCGGCCATAGGGCAGGATCAGCCCGTACTGCGCACCCGCGCCCAGCGCCGCCATGACCGCCTGCTGCTGTTGCGGGTCCATGCCGCCCACGGCCATGCCCGCGGCGACCTGCCCCATCTGCACCAGCTTCTGCTGCGCCATGCGCTGCGAACCGTGCCGCAACAGCGCATGGGCGATCTCGTGGCCCATCACCACCGCCATCGCGTTCTCGTTCTGCGCCACCGGCACCAGGCCGGTGTAGACCGCCATCTTGCCGCCGGGCAAGCAGAATGCGTTGGCCTCGTCGGACTGGATCACCGCGACGTCCCACTTGAAGTCCTGGTACGAGGTCGGCACCTGCTGGTTGTTGGCCGCGGCCAGTTCGGTGGCCACCTGCGGCACGCGGCTCACCAGGCGTTGCGCGATGGCGCGCACCTGCTGGCTGACCTGGGCGTCGGCGGGCACCAGCGCGCCCTGCGCCCGCGCATCGCCGAGCACCTCCTGGAAGGCCTGCACGCCCAGCTGGACTTCCTCGTCGGCGCTGGCCCCGTAATGCGCGGTCTCGCCGGTGTAGGGATCCACTTCGGCGCTGCCGAACCATTGCCATGCCGCATAGCCTGCGAACAACAACAGGATCCACCAGCGGAACCCGCCGCCGCGCCGCCGGCCCGTGGCCTGGCCGCGGGCCTGCGATCTGGGGTCGACTCTCATGCCACCTTCCTCGTGTCGTGACGGCTGCGGCAGCGGGGATGCCGGCCCTTCAGATTTCCCTTACCACGCGGAACCCCACCCGCGCGTTCGTGGTGTCCTTCTGCACCGACAGGCGCCACGCCGAGCGCGTCTGCTCCGGCGAACTCGCCCATGCACCACCGCGCACGACGCGGTTGCGGCAGCCGGGATTCACCCATGCGTGCCCGTCGCGCGGCGCGCGGCGGTAATTGTCGTGCCAGCAGTCGGCGACCCATTCGCTGACATTGCCAGCCATGTCGTGAAGCCCGAATGCATTGGCCGCGTAGCGCCCCACCGGGGCCGGCCCCCAGGCCTGGTCGGCATACCCCTTGAAGGCGTTGCGCCAGCGACGGCCACTGGGCGATGCATCGCCGGCGCCGGTGTAGTTGCCCGACCCCTGGGGCGGCGACCCCGCGCCCCAGGGATACGGACCGCTGCTGCCGGCGCGCAGCGCGTACTCGAACTCCGCCTCGCTGGCGAGGCGATAGGTGTGGCCGGTCTGTTCGGTCAGCCAGCGCGCATAGGCATCGGCGTCCGACGCGCTGACGTGGATGACCGGCAGGTCGTCGTCCGCCGGCTGGCCGGTGTAATCGGACTGTGGACCCACCCCGCTGCGCCGGACCAGGTTGCCGCTGCGCTCGTCGTAGGCGGTGGAGTAGCCGCGACGGGCGGCACGCGGCTCGAAGTGGACCGAGGCTTCCATGAAGCGCCTGAACTCGGCAACGCTGACCTCGGTCCGGCCGACCGCCAGGCCGCGCTCGAAACGGATGTTCCGGGTGGGCCGTTCGGCGTCGCTGGCGCCGGCTTCGCCTTCGGGTGCCCCCATCGTGAACGCACCGTGCGGGATCACCACCATCTGCGGTCCGCGCCCGCCGTTCTTCATCGCGTCGGTGAACACCTGCCCGGGCCGGAACAGGCCGTAATGGGTGGCCAGTTCGATCCGCTCGCGCAGCTCGACGGCCGCCGGGTCGCCCCGCGGCGCGATCAGCAGCAGTTCGGCCAGGTGTTCGCGGGCCTCGTCCAGGCCATCCTCGCGTGACAACGCGGCGACGCCGCGGTCGCGCAGGTCGCCGACCCGGGCGGCCCGCAGGGCGTCGATGCGCCCTCGCGCATGTTCGATGGTGCCCAGCTCCTGCTCGGGACGCACGCGAGCGGCCCGCGCCAGCCAGTCGGCCGCAGCCGCATAGTCATTCGATTCGGCCGCCTGCTCGGCACGCCGGATGAGCGCGCTCTCGGCGGCGGCCAGGCCTTGCCGGGCACGCACGTCGTCGGGGTGCAGCTCGAGGGCTTCGTGGAACTTCGCCAGCGCAGCGTCCGCACCCTCCCCGTCGATCCGACCGTCGGCGAGCGCCGTCTCGCCGAGCCGGTTGGCCTGCTGCGCGCGGTCCATGACGTCCAGGCGGTCCAGGTAGGCCAGCACCGGCGGGGCTTCGGGGGCCACCGAGCGCGCCACCATGCCGATCTCATGCGCCTCGCGCAGCTTGAGCGGCTCGTCGTCGATCGCCGCGAGCGCTGCGTCGCCCCGGCCGACCAGGGCCTTGATGGAGGCGTCCAGGGCCTTGGCGAGGCCGGCATCCCCAGGGGCGCGCGCGCGCAACGCGAGGTACAGGGGAATGGCGCTGCCGGCATCGTGGTAGAGATCGCCGGACGCCAGGGCGGCGTCCGCCTTCTCTCGGGCCTCCTCCACGCCGTCGTCGGCGATATCGACCTCGGGCGCCTTCCACGGCTCGACCGGCGACACGGCCTGGTCGGCGCTGACAGTGACGACCGGCGCATGCGCCTTCGCCGCCGAGGCCGTGTCCCCGCCCTCGCCGTCGCCGGGCGACGACGCATCCCGGCCGCAGGCCGACAGGCCCAGCAGCGCAATGGCCAGCAGGCCCGGCAGGCAGCAACGGACGAACGGCAATGTGGGGCGCGGTCTGCGCAAACATCCTCCACGCGGGATTGGCGGCGCGTCGTGGTGGCGCGCCGGCTGGGGAGCGGGCGCCGGGCTCCGCCGGCATGTCCGGATGGACCCCGGTCGTTCTCGTACCCGCAGAAAGTAGGCTATTGTCGCCTGCAACAGCAACTTCCGCCGCATCGCCCCGATACCTCGTGCCCGAACTGATCACCGACCCCGCTGCCCTCCGGGCGCATTTCTCGCCCCGTCCCGCCCGTATCGGCCTGGACACCGAATTCATCCGCGAACGCACCTACTGGCCGCAGCTGGCGCTGGTCCAGATCGCGATCGAACGCGGGGACGCGCTGGAGATCCTGCTGGTCGATCCGCTCGCCCCCGGCATCTGCGATGCCCTGGCGCCGATCCTGGCCGATGCCGACATCCTCAAGGTGATGCACAGCCCGAGCGAGGACCTGATCGCCTTCCGCCATGCCTGCGACGCCGTGCCGGCACCGCTGTTCGACACCCAGCTCGCCGCCGCGCTGGCCGGCATCGGCCACGGCCTGGGCTACCAGAAGCTGGTCGAACAGGTGACGGGCATCGCTTTGGCCAAGGGCGAGACGCGCTCGGACTGGCTGCGCCGCCCCCTGTCGGCGTCGCAACTGGAATACGCCGCCGACGACGTGCGCCACCTGTTCGAGATCCATGACGTGCTCGAGGGCCAGCTCGACGCCCTGGGCCGCCGCGACTGGCTGGTCGAGGACGCGACCCGGACGATCGCCCAGGCCGCCGGCGACGGCCTCGACCCGTGGCCGCACCTGGGCATGCGCAGCGCGCAGTTCCTCGATGTCGAGGCCCAGCGTCGCCTGGTCCGCCTGCTGCGCTGGCGCGAGGCCCAGGCCCGGCGCAGCGACCGGCCCAAGAGCTGGGTGCTCGACAACGAACTGGCCGTCGCCCTGGCGCGCAACCCGCCCATCGACCTGGCCGGCCTGCAGCGCGAGCTCGACGCCCACCCCAAGGCACCGCGCAAGCTCGCCGCCGCCATCTGGGACGCCCTGGACACCCCGCTGGAGGACGAGGCCGAGCTGCCCGACGCCAGCATCGGGGAACGCCGCGACCGCAACCGGCTCAAGAAGCTGCAGAACGCGGTCGCCGCGCGCAGCGCCGAACTCGGCCTCCCCGACGGCGTGCTGGCGTCGCGTCGCTGGCTGGAAGCCCTGCTCGACCATGGGACCTGGCCCGACGCGCTGGCCGGCTGGCGCCGCGAGGCGCTCGAGCCCAGCCTGGCCCCGCTGCTGGCCGACTCCGCTTCCTGACCTCGCCTCAAAGCGACCAGGGGCGGATCGGCGTGATCGCCCCGCATGCCTTGCAGCGTCGCCCGGGCACCGCAATGCCGTCCGGGCCGGGCGGATTGCCCATCGAACGGTGGTCGCCGACATTGACGAAGCAGGCCAGCGCCGCGACCACCGCGGCGGCGGCGGCAAACAGTGCCGCCCCCGCGAACCCGGCCCACCAGGCAAGCCCAGCGATCGCGACGAGCGCGAGCGTCGCGCCCAGGAACACGCCGGGGGCGTCCGCGCCCAGGCGCATGACCGCGCCGCACTGCCTGCATTTCATCTCGTCCCCTTTCGACTCCACGCCCCGTGGACAGCATAGCCCCACCGTGGCGCCGCCGTGCTCGGGAGTGCTTGCCGCGCCCCCGCCGCTTGCCTACGCTCCGTCCAGGGGACACACGAGGGACACGATGCAGATCGAGACGGACGCGGGCGGCCACGAGCGCCTGTTCGTGGAAGGTGCGACGGTGGGATCGTTGCTGCGCTTCCTGGAACCCGACATCCCGCATGTCTGGATCCTCGGCCATCGCCCGGAAACCGCGCTGCGCTGGTTCACCGCCACCGTCCCGCTGGACCGGGGCGGTCGCGACTTCCAGGGCCAGGTGCGGCAGCTCGAATACGACCTGCAGCTGCGCACCGATGCCTTCATCGCCATCGCGAGCGAATTCGAACGCCACGGCATCTTCCTCGTACAGGCCCGCAATCCAATGCCCGACACCCTCTGGCTGCCCCGCATCGCGGCCGATCGCCAGGACGCCATCCTCGCCGCCAACGGCGCGGTCCTCACCCTCGCCCTGCCCCACTCGGTCGAAACCGCGTGCGTCACCTGCTTCGAACCCGGCCACCTGGCGCGCATCCTCGCGCGCATCGAAGCGAGAGCGACGCCATGAAGCGCCACGAGCTCAATAATCGGGTCGCCGCCGTCCTGGCGGGTTTCGCGCTCGTGCTGCCGATCGCGCGCGCCGACAGCTGGGCACCGCCCACTCCGACCGCCGTCGCCAGCGACGACGGCAGCCTCGTCGCGCGCATCCTGCCCGGGGAACGGCACGACCAGGCCGCACAGGCGCAGGTCTTCCGGTACTCGGCCGCGGACGACGGCTACGTGCGGATCCGCAATATCGCCCTGCGCAACCCCGTGCTCCCGCTGGAAATCCTGCTGGGCGACGACGGCACCCTCGTCGGCATCGACAATTACGGCGCCATGGGCTCGGGCGAGGTCCTGGTGGTCTACCCGCCCGACGGCGAGCCGCGCATCCACCTGGACCTGGCCAGCATCGTCGGCGAGGACGCCTTGGCGGACGCACCCCGCAGCGTGTCGTCGATCCTGTGGCGTTGCCACCCGTCGCGCCTTTCGTACGACGGCAAGGCGGTCATGCTCTACGCGCAGCCGGGCCTCGAGATCCGCGTCGACCTGCACGACGGCCGCGTGGTTCGCGAGCCGACCGACTGCTGAGGCAGACGGTGCGCGACGCCGAGGCGACCCGAACCCGTCCGCCCGGGGACTTGGCGTACGCCCCCGCGCCCGCTACAATCCCCGCCTTCGTGGGGCGGTAGCTCAGCTGGGAGAGCGTCGCGTTCGCAATGCGAAGGTCGGGAGTTCGATCCTCCTCCGCTCCACCAGACATCCAGCATGGAAAAGCCCCGGTCACGCCGGGGCTTTTTCGTATCCATCGCCTTTGCATCGCCGGACACCGGGCGACCGGGCGCCAACGCGGCCGTTCGGGAGCCTGCACGATCGCCTGTGGACGGACGCGCCCCTCGACCGGCTTCTATCCGGCCGGCGTGCGCGTGGCCCGGTCATCGGGCATCGTCATCCCCGGGGTCCAGCCGCTGGCTTCGAGGATCGCCTTCGGGTCTTCCAGCTCGATGAGCTGCTTCAACGCCTTCCTGCGGTCGTTCGCCTGCAGGTAGTACGCCTTGGCGATGCGGTAGCCGACCCAGTAGCCCAGGTCGTAGGGCGCGTCCGAGCCGGGCCGGTAGTTGTAGGCCCACTCCGACAGGTCGGTGCTGTCGATGTCCCGCAGGAACGCGGTTTCGATCTCCGCTTCACGGCCGACCGTCCAGCGCGCCAGGCCGGGATTGCCGACGCTGCCGGAGGTCAGCTCCGCGATCAGCTCGGCCACGCCTTCCAGCAGCGACACGCGAAGTACCGTGACGCTCGGGTCGCCTTCCTCGAAATCGGCCCCGGGCTGCTGGACGTGTCCGTACTCGTGCAGGATGGTCTGGACGAAACGGTCCTCGGGATCGGGATTCATGAAGTCCGCGGCGCACAGCGCTTCCAGGCCGATGAAGAGGCCGTTCCGGTTTGCCGTGCCCACCGGTTTGCCGCGCCCGACGACAATGGCCACCGGCGGAAACCGGGCCTCGGGATAGAGCGCGGAGAAGGTGGCGAAGGACGCGGCCAGTCGCCTCTCCACGTTGGGGAGCAGCGCCATGCACGCCCGTGCCTGCTCGTAGATCGCGGGGTCCTTGGCGATGCGGTCGGCGATGCTCTGCGCGGTGACGCGGCGCAGCTGGGCGAACTCCTGCAGGCTGGGCGTGGCGTCGGCCAGGTATTCGCGCTCGATCTGCTCGACGGTCGGCTTGCCTCCAGTCGCCTCGTACAGGGCGTAGAAGCGGGTGACATCGCTAGTCAGGATGTCGGGCCCCCGGGGCGGTCCGGCCTGCACATCGATGCAGGCTGCAAGAAGCGCGAGTGGAGCGAGAAAACGCAAGTGACGAATCATGGACACGGGTTCCTGCTGGGAAATCCACTGCCGGACGGAGCGGCAACGGGCGCGGCAGACCGGATGCGCGCGCCCTGTTCACACTAGCATGCAGTCCCGCTCCGTCTTGTGCGCCATGGGGCGGTTCGTCCGCAGCGACACTGCATGCCGAGAATCTGCGGCGCATTGCGCCAATGGAAGCACCCGGGTGGTCGCGATGCCGGGGCGGCATGGCCTAGCCGCGGCGTTTGCCGCCGCGCGGGGCGGGATCGGCGCCCGCGTTCGCCGGCGGCGGGCCCATCGCGGCTTCCAGCAGGGGCTTGGCCCAGTCCGGGGTCTGGCGCAGCGCCTTGAGCGTGGTCGGCCATACCAGGCGCCCGCCCCTCATCTCGGCCACTTTCAGGGGATCGGGGATGGCCTCGCCCGGCGCAGCCTCGACGCTGTTGTCGAACACCAGCAGGTGCGCGATACGGGGCATCAACGCGATGAGGTTGCGCAGCGCCGCGGGATAGCGCTCGTGGATCTTCGCTTCGGGAATGTCGTGGCCGCCGGCGGCGACGCGCGCCTTCACCCGGGCGACGTGCAGCGCTGGCGAGGACAGGCCGCAGAACCACATGAGGACGTCATGCGTGTCCGCGGCGGCCCGGATCGCGGCGGGCACGGTGCGCCCGCCCAGGGTCGTCTCGAACGCGTGGTCGCTGCCCGTGGCCATCGCCAGGTCCAGT
The DNA here is from genome assembly GCF_006546775.1 of Marilutibacter aestuarii. Taxonomy (GTDB): domain Bacteria; phylum Pseudomonadota; class Gammaproteobacteria; order Xanthomonadales; family Xanthomonadaceae; genus Marilutibacter; species Marilutibacter aestuarii. The sequence goes on along the minus strand of NZ_VICE01000032.1, from coordinate 4,358 downwards.
CGGCGCATGCCTTCGCGCCAGGCGATGGCGTTCGCCTCGGCCGGATCGCAGCCACTGCCGGCCACCAGTTCGCGGGCGAAGCTGTCGGGGTTGAACCATTCCATCCCCGCCTGTCGCAGCAGGTGGCCGCCCACCGAGCTCTTGCCCGCGCCGTTGACGCCGGCCAGGACGAACAGGACCGGCCGTTCGGTCAATGCGTGGCCCCGGCCTTGACCTTGCCGTCCAGGCGCGCGGGCGTGCGCATGACCCCGCGCAGGCGCTTGCCGGCGTCGGCGGCCTGCAGCGAGGACAGGCGCTCGTCGAAGCGCTGGCGCAGCGCCTCCAACGCATCGTCCTGGCGCGCGTTGGCTTCGCGCAGGGCCTGCATGATGGCCTCGTAGTCGCCGATCGAGAGGATGACCGCCTCGGGCTCGTTGTGGTGGGTCACCACCACCGCCCCGTCGCGGCCGACGGCCTTCATCACCCCGCGCCAGCCGAGCTTCTTGACGTCCGAAGCGGGCTTGCGCGGCAGGTCCTGCAGGGGTTCGAAGCGGGGAAGCGCGGCCATGGTCTGCTCCTGTCGTGGCGTGGCCATTATACGCTTTTTACCCACATTGGCCCAATTTCCCTTTTTGGCCTGTATTGCCTAGCCAGCGCCCTCCCCGCCGGTCGTCGCCGTGTCCGAACCCGCTCCCGTGGCCGCTTCCGAACCACCGCCCGTAGCGGCGTCGCTGCCCGCCTCCGTGCCGCCGCCCCCGCCCTCGGTGGAGCCGCCTGCTTCAGAACCGCCACCCTCGCTGCCGCTGCCTTCCGCCCCCCCTTCCGAGCCCCTCGCGGTCTCATCGCGCGGGGCGGTGCGGTCGCCGCCGGGCACTTCCAGAGGCTGTTCGGCCGGGCTGGCGGTGCCCGCCCGTTCGATGGCGCTGTCCACCGCGCCGCGACGCTCGCGTTCGGCCTCCTGCTGTGCCTGCAGGCGCTCGGCACGGACGGTCGCGGGATCGGTTTCGGCGGCGGGGTTGATCGAGGCCTCGCGGATGCGATCGGCCTGAGAGCGCGCGGCCATGCGGTTGAGCGGCAGGTAGTCGCTGCGGAAGTTCAGTTCCACCGAGGAACTGAGCTCCAGGTCGGTGTTCATTTCCTCGGTGGACTGCGAACGCTGGGTGGAGACGTAGCCGATGTTGTTCTCGATCTCGGCGCTCGCGCCCCAGGGCCCGACGCCGAAGCTACCGGCGGCGCGCACCCGGTTCTGCAGGCTGAACTGGCTGCCGCGGTCTTCGTTGGCCGCGCTGCGCGTGTCGACGTGGAAGCGCATCGCCGCGTTGATGCGTCCGCTGTCGACGACGATCCGGTGCATGCCCATCATGACCATGGTCGCGAGCATCTGCTGGCGCTGGCGCGCGAGGTAGCGTCGCGCGAGCGGGACCAGCTGCTCGGGATTGGACGCCTCCACCGGTTCGCCGGGCTCGATGCCCAATGTGGCGCGGATGGCCTCCTGGTCCGGCATCGAGGCGCCGTCGCGCAGGCGCAGGCGCACGTCGGCGGCGTCCTCCGGATCGCTGTCGAAGTCGGGATCGGGCGTCTCGTACTCGATCGCATCGGGGAAATGGTCGGCCACCCACTGGCGGACCTGGGCCAGGCCGAACTGCGTGCGCTCGAAGCCTTCCGCCGACGCCGACACGGCGTTGAGCAGCTGCACGTACTGCTGCATCTGCTGCGTGCTCGAATCCATCATCGCGCGGAACACGCCGTTGATCAGGTCGGTCACGAAACGCGGGAAGGACACCGCGTTGAGCACCGCCTGGGTGGTGCCTGCGACGCGGTCGGCGGCGGCGGCGAAACCCGGCTGCGACTGCGCGCGCGCAAGCGGTGGCGGACCGCGCCCGGCGCCCGGCGCGATCTCGCGCTGGGCACGGTCTTCCTCGGCGATCAGCTCGGCCGCCAGCGCCGACACCTGCACCATCGAGCGGGCCAGGCTGCGTCGTTCGTCCACCGAGAGGTTGCGGTAGTTGGGCGAGCGCTCCAGCACCTCGCGCACCGCGCCCCGGATCCACGGGGCCGGCGTGCCCGGTCCGAGCGCGGCCTGGGGCCTCCCGGGTACGACGCGCGCAGCGGCCAGGGCGGGCATCTCAGGCCGCCACGGGCAGCGCCGGTACCGCGCCGGGAACGGGACCCGGCAGGGACCGGTTGGCGGCGCGCCCGGCCAACCAGCGCTGCGCCGCGCCCACCAGCGGCAGGTCGCCCGGATCGACCTGCGGCGCCGGATCGAAGGCATGCCCGGCAAGCCACAGCAGGACGGTCTGCCCGGCACGCCCCTGGTCGACATGGCGCTGCACGCGCGAGGCATCGCCGCTGCGGCCCTGCGAGTGGATCGCCAACAGCTGCCACAGCGACTGCACGCCAAAGGCGGACTGCAACATGCGGTCACGCAGGAAACCCAGCGCCAGGTTGATGGTCTCCACGATCTCGCGCGAGGCCATCGCCGCCATCGGATCGACCCGCTGGGCGAGGAAGGCGCCGAGGGTATCGGCCGCAGCCTCGAGCACGATGCGCTCGCGCAGGTCGCTGCCGTCGGCCTGGGCGACGATCGCCTCGCACAACGCGCCCATCTGCGGCACGAACGCCGCCGGCTCGATCGCCCGCGCGAAGATCGCCTCGCGCTCGCCAGCGTCAAGGCGCTCGCGGCGTGCGCGCCAGAAGTCGTTGAGCTGGCGCGACACGGGACCCAGCGGCTGCACGATCGCGCCGCTGGCGAACAGGCCGGCCACCTGTTCGGCAGTGGCCAGCAGCCCGGCGTTCTCCAGTTCGCTTGCGAAGTACAGGGGCGCGGCGGCCGCCAGTCGACTGCGATCCTGCGGTGCCGGCGAGCCCGCGGGCAGGTCGATCGCATCCCACAGCACGTCGCCGGCCGACTGCGCGCGCGCCAGGGTCGCGACCTCCCGCGCCAACACCGCCTGCGCCAGCGACAACGCCCGCATCAAGCCGTCGTGCGGGTGCCGGGGCGGCAGCGGGACGTCCGGCGGTGGCGTGGCCAGGCGCATCGTCCGGTCGCCTCAGGCGCCCGCGGCCCCGCCGCCGGCCGCGCGGGTGGAGGGCACGTAGTTGGGGTCGATCGGCGTGGAATTACCCTGGATGGCGGCGATCATCGCCGGCGACGCCAGCTTTTCCATCGGGAAGTAGTCGGACTTGAAGTTCACCCGCACTTCGCCGGTCAGCTTGGCCTTCATTTCCTGCTTGGACTCGGACTCCTCGTCCACCGACGAGGCCACCGTGGTCATGTGGGTCTGCACATTGGTGTTGGCGGTCGCCGCGCCGCCCCAGCCGAAGTGCGCGCCGGCGACGGTGGTGTTGCGGTTGTAGCTGGTGTCGCGGTCGTGCAGCGAGGCGGCGGCGCTGCGCTTGGCCTCGTCGGAGGCGCGGAAGTCGAACACGACCTTGGCGTTGATCGCGCCGTCGGTGATGACGATGCGGTTGATCCCCAGGATCACCATCGACGACAGCAACTGCTGTCGGCTGCGCGCCATCTGCATGCGCGCGGCCTGCACCAGTCGCCCCTCCTGCTCGGGGTCGCTGAGGTCGGTCACCGGCTTGTCGATCTGGATCTCCTGGCTGACCCGCGGCAGCACGTCCTGCGCCTTGTCCTCGTCGAGAAGGGCCAGACGCGGGCCGCCGGCCTCGTCGAAGCCGTCGCCGCCGCTGGTGTCGATGCGGAGATCCCCGGGAAAGCGATCGACCAGCCAATCGCGCGCGTTGTTCATCGAGATGTTGTCCGACGCGAACTGGTCGACCGTCTGCGCGACCGACTTGAGCAGTTCGCCATAGGCGCGCATCTGCTGGATGGAGGCATCGACGATGGCCTGGAAGACGTTCTGGATCAGCCCGCCGACGAACGCCGGGAAGTCGACCGAGCCGATGTACTTGCGGAAGTTTCCGGCGCCCTGCTCCACCGACCCCGCCTCGAAGTCGCTGCCGGCGAAGGTACCCACCTTCTCGGAGGCCTTGCGCTTGGCCGCGTCGACCTCGCCGGCAAGTGCGCGCGCCAGGCCGGCGTCGGGCGCGTCGTCCTTGGCCAGAACGCCGCGCCCCGGCGTCAGTTCCTGCTTGGCCAGGCCGTCGGGATTGGACATGTACGACGCCACCCGCACCATGTTCCTCGCCAGTTCCTGCTGCTCGGCGACCGGCAGTTGCCGGAAGCCCGGCGAGGCCTCCAGCAGGTGACGCACCTGCGGCCGCACGGCCGACAGGGTGTCGTCGTCCAGCCAGGCCTGGCCAGGCCCTGCCGGGCCGCGGATGGCGCTTCGCACGGGTTCGCTCATGGCGTGGGCTCCGTGTCGGGGGGCCGGACCGCGCCGCTCAAGGCGACGCCGGGGCCGGCGCGGGGG
>NZ_VICE01000031.1 GCF_006546775.1 Marilutibacter aestuarii | reverse complement strand
TTTTGCTTCGCGCTACCCATCCTACGAGAGGCGTGGGATCGCGAGGCAACCGCAAAGCCGACTCGCCGCGTATCCCGGGCAAGCGAAGCGCACCCACCGAGAGTTGGAAAGCAGAGGCTGGATCCCAGCGTTCGCTGGGATGACGGCTTGCAGGGTCCGCCGGACGGGTTCGGCCGCAGCCTCGTAGGGTGGGTAGAGCCGAAGGCGAAACCCACCGTCGCGTTCTCGCATGCACGATGAATGATGGGTTTTGCTTCGCGCAACCCATCGGTGCCGGGTCACGGTCTTTCGACATCCCGGCGAACGCCGGGGTGCGGCGGACCGCTTGCGCGGCACCGCCGCGCGGTCTGGCCGAACGCCCGGCGCGGCCGGGCGCCATTCTCCCCTTGGTGGGGAGAAGAACCAGAAAAAAGGCGCCCGCGTGAGCGGGCGCCGGTCGGCCAATGCCTGGCCGAGGCCAGGGGTCGCGCGAAAGGATTACCAGATGCGCACGCGCTGCTCGGGCGGCAGGTACATCGCGTCGCCGGGCGTGACGTCGAAGGCCTCGTACCAGGGATCGAAGTTCCGCACCGGGCCGTTGGCGCGATACATCACCGGGGAATGCGGGTTGGTCTTGATCAGGTTCACCAGGGCCTCCTCGCGGTACTTGCCGCGCCAGATCTGGCCGAACGAGAGGAAGAACCGCTGGTCGCCGGTGAGGCCGTCGATGACCGGGGCGGGCTTGCCACCGAGGCTCATGTGGTACGCCGTGTAGGCCATCGAGAGGCCACCCAGGTCGCCGAGGTTCTCGCCCATGGTCAGCGCGCCGTTGACGCACTGCCCTTCCAGCGGACAGAAGGCCTCGTACTGCTTGCCCAGCGCCGAGGTGCGCGCCTCGAAGTGCTCGCGGTCGGCGTCCGTCCACCAGTTGCGCTGGATGCCGGCATGGTCGGACTTGCTGCCCTGGTCGTCGAAGCCGTGGCCCATCTCGTGGCCGATGACCGCGCCGATGCCACCGTAGTTGACCGCCGGGTCGGCGTTGAGGTCGAAGAACGGCGCCTGCAGGATCGCCGCCGGGAACACGATCTCGTTGAAGGTGGAGTTGTAGTAGGCATTGACCGTCTGCGGCGTCATGAACCACTCGTCGCGGTCGGTCCGGGTGCCGATGCGGCGATTGCTGTCCTCGCGGTTGAACACGCGCATCGCGACGACATTGGCCATCAGGTCGTCGGGCACGATCGACACGCTGCCGTAGTCGGTCCACTTGGAGGGGTAGCCGATCTTCGGGTTGAAGGTCTCCAGCTTGCGGTAGGCTTCGGCCTTGGTGGCCTCGCTCATCCAGTCGATCTGGCCGATGTTCTGGCGCAGCGCCGCGCGCAGGTTGGCGACCAGTGCGTCCATCGCCGCCTTCGCCTCGGGCGTGAAGTAACGCGCGACGTAGAGTTTGCCGAGCGCGTCGCCGAGCCCGTCCTTCGCGCCGACCAGGGCCAGCGCGCGCTTCCAGTCCTCGCGCTGGGCCTTGGCCCCGCCGAGCACCTTGCCGTTGAAGTCGAAGGCGGCCTCGTCGATCTGCGTGCTCAGGAACGGCGCGTTGCCGTCCACCGCGTGGAAGGTCAGGTAGTCGCGCCAGACCGGCAGCGGCGTGGCGGCGATGACGTCGAGCACCGGCTTGACCGCGCTGGGGGTGACCACGTTGACGCGGTCCAGCGAGGCCATGCCCTGCTCGCGCGCCAGCGCGGCCCAGTCGAAGCCGGGGAACTGGCGCGACAGCTCGGCGAAGGCGACCACATTGTAGGTCTTGTCGCGGTCGCGCTTGTCGGCGCGTTCCCACTGCGGTTTCGCCAGCGCGGTTTCCAGCGCCATGACCGCCTCGGCGCGCGTGCGCGCATCGGCGACACCGGCCAGCCCGAGCATGCGCTCGATGTGGTCGACATAGGCGCCGCGGATGCCGGCGAAGCGCGCATCCTGGTTGAGGTAGTAGTCCTTGTCGGGCAGGCCCAGGCCGCCGACCGCGAGCGACACCAGGTACTGGTCCGGGTCCTTGCGGTCCAGGCCCAGGCCCAGGCCGACCGGCGCCGTGGTGCCGTCCAGGTCGACGTGGCCGAAGGCCGCGACCAGGTCCGCGCTCGAATCGATCGCGGCAATGCGGTCGAGCACCGGCTTCAGCGGTGCGATACCGGCGGCGTCGCGCGCGGCGCGGTCCATGAAGCTGAGGTAGTAGTCGTGCAGCTTGCGGGCGTCGCTGCCCGCGGCGAGGTCGTCGCGCTTGGCCAGGTCGTCCATGATCTCTCGCACCTGCGCCTCGGAGCGGTCGCGCAGTTCGTTGAACGAACCGTACGACACCTCGTAGTCCTTCAGCTCGTAGGTGTCCAGCCAATGGCCGCTGACATGGCGGTTGAAGTCGTCGCCGGGCTTGACGCCCAGGTCGCGCGCACTCAGGTCGACGCCGAAGTCGCCCAGCAGCGGCTTGTCGGCCGAGGCTGCCGCGACGGGAAGGGACGCGGCCAGTCCGAGCGCCGCGGCCAGGCCGAGGCTGAGGGTGGAAAGTTTCATGCACGATTCCAGCAGGATGAAGAGCGGCAAGGCTATCGGCCCCACGTCCCGCCGTCCCGTGTCGATGGTTTGGGCGGACCGTTCAGGTTTGCCCCCGAAGGTGCCGACGCGCTCAGCCCGCGAACAGGTCCGGATGCCGGCGCGGCTGGCAGCGCAGGTACTGCGGCGGTGCCTTCACCGTGGCTCCCAGGTGCGCGGCCGCGTGCCAGGGCCAGCGCGGGTCGTAGAGCATGCCGCGGGCCAGCGCGACCAGGTCGGCATCGCCGGTGGCGACGATCGCTTCGGCATGGTCGTAGTCGGTGATCAGGCCGACCGCGACCACGGGCACGCCCACGGCCGCCTTCACCGCACGGGCCAGCGGCACCTGGTAGCCAGGACCGACCGGGATGGCCTGGTCGGGGTGCAGGCCGCCGCTGGAGACATGGATGCCCGCGCAGCCGCGCGCTTCCAGTTCGCGCGAGAAGGCCAGGGTCTGCGCCAGGTCCCATCCTCCCTCCACCCAGTCCGTCCCCGAGAGGCGCACGGTGACCGGGCGCTCCGCGGGAAAGGCCGCGCGCACGGCATCGAAGACCTCGAGCGGGAAGCGCATGCGGTTCTCCAGGCTGCCGCCCCAGTCGTCCTCGCGCCGGTTGGACAGCGGCGACAGGAACTGGTGCAGCAGATAGCCGTGGGCGGCGTGGATCTGCACCGCCTCGATGCCCAGGCGCGCCGCGCGCCGCGTGGCATCGACGAAGCCGTCGCGAATGGCGAGCATGCCGCCGCGATCGAGCGCGCGCGGCGCATCCTGGCCGGCCTGGAAGGGCACGGCGGAAGGCGCGACGGTCTGCCAGCCGTCGGGCGCGTCCGCGGGTACTTGCCCGCCGCCCTCCCAGGGGCGCCGGGTCGAGGCCTTGCGGCCGGCATGGGCCAGCTGGATCGCGATGGGCATGTCCGAGCACTGGCGCACGACGGCGAGCGTCGCGGCCATCGCCGCTTCGGTCGCGTCGTCGTACAGGCCCACGTCGGCATGGGTGATGCGTCCCTCCGGCACGACCGCGCTGGCCTCCAGGGTCAGCAGGGCGGCGCCCGACAGGGCGAGCTGGCCCAGGTGGACGCGGTGCCAGTCGGTCATGCAGCCGTCGACGGCGGAGTACTGGCACATCGGCGCGATGACGATGCGGTTGGACAGCGGCAGGCCGCCGACGTCGAGCGGTTGGAACAGGCGGGGAGCGGGCATGGGGGACCTCGTTCGCGCGTGCGCCCCGCGGACGGGGCATCGGGTCCCTGCACGATACGCGCGCCGACGTGTGCCGTCGCCTCCGTCAGCGGCCCGCGCCTGCTCCCGGTGGCTCCATCGGCTTGCCCAGGTGCGCACGCAGGAAGCCTGCGATCCCGGTCCAGGCGATATCGAGCGCCGTCGGATCGTCGAACGAGTGCCCCATGCCGGGGAATGCCAGCACCACCGGAGGTGCGCCACGCAGGTTGAGCAGGCGGACGAGGCGACGCGTGTGCTCGAAGTCGACGCGCGCGTCGTCGCGCCCGTGCACGAGCATGAGGGGCAACTCCAGCGCTTCGACGCGATACAGGGGAGACGCTTCCTGCATCCGCGCCAGGTCCACGTTGGGATCGCCCATCCAGCGTTCCTGCTGGCGACGCACGTCGGGATCGCGCATGAGGTCGCTCGAGGTGAAGACCAGTGCACGGTCGCTGATGCCCGACAGGGACACCGCGCACTTGAAACGGTCCGGCCAACGGATGGCCGACACCATCGCCGAATAGCCGCCGTAGCTCGCACCCAGCACGCACATGCGGTCCGGATCCAGCGGATGGGCCGCCAGCGCCGCCTTCACGGCCGCGTCGATGTCGTCTTCGATCTCCTTGCCGAACGCGCCCATGCCCGCCTCGCGGAACGCGCGACCGTAGCCTTCCGAGCCCCGGAAGTTCACCTGCAGCACCGCGTAGCCCAACGATGCGAGGAACTGCACGTCGCGCCTGAAATGCAAGGTGTCGGCGACCCCGATGGGGCCGCCGTGGGGATAGACGACGAGGGGCCGCCTGCCCGGGCCGTGCGGCAGCGTCAGGAACGCTTCCACCGCCAGGCCGTCGCTGGCGGTTGCCGCCAGCACGTGCGCCGGCGCGAAGGTCTTGTCCGAAAGCCACGGCGCGATCTCCTCGATCATCTCCGATCGGCCGGTCGCGGCGTCATGGAAATAGAGCCGGGGCGGCTGGTCGCTGGCGTCCACCCACAGGATGCGCTTGCTGCCATCGGCGCTGCGGTCGATGACCGCCACCGTGCGACCGGGGAACGCGGCCTCGAGCAGGCGTGCCTGTTCCTGCCCCGCTTCCTGCAGGTATTCGGTCACCAGGCGGCCCGACGCGTAAAAACGGACCGCGACCGGTTCCCGATGCGCATCCACGAGCATGCCGACGACATCCACGCCGGGGCGCGAGAAGAGCGTACGCACGACCTGTCGGCTCTGCGGATCGAAAGCGACGAGGTCGCGTTGCGACCGTCCATCGTCGGTGAAGCCGTAGATGGTGGCGCCGTCGAACGACAGGCCCGCCGGCTCGAACCCCCCTTCCTGGCGGGCCCGCCAGACTTCGTGGAAGTCGCCGTCGCGCCCATGCAGCAGCACGGGGACCTCGTCGCGCATGGCAAGCGCTGCGCGCAGGGCGCCGCTGCCATCGGAAAACCACGCCAGGTCGTTGCCGACATCGGGGTTGAGTCGATCCCGGGTGCGGGCGGTGACGAAACTCCTGATGCTGCGGCTCCCGCCGAGCCGGATGCGATGGACGACGAGCGTGCCGCGACTGTCGAGGCCCTCGAACAGGACCGATTCCGGGTCGGAAGGCAACAGGTCGACGATCCGTCCGGCCCCCTCGATCTCGAGGGCCTGCACGGCATTGGCGTCGCCCAGCGAGCCCAGGCGATAGACCACGTGGCGCTGGCGCCCGCTGCCGGCGGCGGCGATCAGGGTGCGATCGTCCTTCCACGCCAGTGCGTATGCAGGTCCGTCGAAGGCCCCCAGGCGTCGCCGCGTGCCGGCCACCAGATCGACGACCTCGACGCTCCACCGCCCGCCCTCGTCGCGCACCGACTCGGCCAGCAGGTCGCCGGCCGCGTTGAGGCTCACCGCCGCCAGCCGCTCGGGTTTCCACAGCAGCTCGACGGGCAGGGGAAGCGCGCCCGGCGCCGGCGGCTCGCGCCCCCCGTTCAACGCGGTCGCGGGACGGTCGTCGTGAGCGCGCGCCTGGCGGTAGAAGTCCGGGAAGGGGTCGGGGTACAGGCCGACGTAGCGGAGCGGCATGGCCCGGGCGAGCGCGGGATGGCTTGACTCGAGCCAGTCCATGACCGGCAGCGCGTGGTTGGCGACGCGCACCGAGGCATGGGACCACCCGGCGTCGGCGATCACGAGGTCGCCGGGATAGTTCATCTGCCCGGGCAGCACCCGGAAGCGGAACGCGTCCGAGCGCAGCGTCATCCGGCTCCGCATCGACCAGGTGAAGAGGTCGAGTTGCGACCAGCGGTAGTCGCCGGCCTTGGCGGCATAGACGCGGATGTTGCGGCCGTAGGTCAGTCCGCTCAGCACCTTGACCGTGCCGCCCTCGCCCTCGGCGATGCGGATGGCACTGACGGGCGCACCGACCTCCAGTGCCAGCACCACCAGGCCTTCGCCCGCGCCGAGGCGCGGCAACTCACCCGGCTTCACCAGTCGCATCGCGAGCGCCCCCGACCACGGGGCCAGGACCATGCAGGCGCACACGACCATCGCGAACCAGTAAGGCCGCCGGGGTTCGACCCTCCGCGAGCCCGCGAGCACGACCTTTCCCATGCAACCTCCTGTCGCCTCGCACGAGGCCCCCTGACCTTGCCGCAGCATACCCGACGTGTCGCGGCCCCCGTTCGTCGACGCATGTGCAATGGACCTTCGCGATCACGTCGCCACGGGACAGGCATGGGCCATCAGTCATAGACTACTTTGTCTAGACAATTTTGTCTAGCAAGCGTAGGGTGTCATCCAGTCCCTGCAACCAGGCCGCCGCACGTGTCCCGACCACCCCGCCCGCCCAAACCCACGCCCGCCGAACTGGGCCTGCTGCGAACGCTCTGGCGCCTCGGGCCGGGCACCGTCAAGCAGGTCCACGAGCAGATGCAGCGCGAGCGCCCGGAGCTGACCTATGCCACCGTGCTGCGGCTCATGCAGGTCATGCATGGCAAGGGGCTGCTCACGCGCGACGAAAGCCAGCGCTCGCACGTCTATGCCGCCGCGCAGGCGCAGGGCTCGTTGCAGACCCGCCTGCTCGACGACCTCATCCACAAGGCCTTCTCCGGTTCCGGCAAGGATCTGGTGCTGGCCGCGCTGCGGGGCGGCCGCGTCAGCGACGAGGAACGCGCGGAGATCCAGCGTTTCCTGGAGGAGACACGCGATGACTGACCTCGCCGCCACCCTGGTGCCCGCGCTCGCCGGCACCCTGCTCGCCTTCCTCTGGCAGGGGGCCCTCGTCGGCGTGCTGGCCTGGCTCGCACTGGCCCTGCTGCGCGACGCCCGGCCGCAGGCGCGTTACGCCGTGGCCTGCCTGGCCCTGCTGGCCTGCCTCGTCCTGCCGGCCTCGCACCTGCTGCGCGCCCTGTCGGCGCCGGTCCACGAGGCGCCGATCATGGCAGCAGGCGTGGCGAGCGCGCCGGACGCGCGCGTCTCCGGGTTCCAGTCCGACACGCCGGGCATGCTCGCTCCCGTGTTGCGGCTCGACGCGGGGCCGATCCTGCCGCCCGACGTCCTGCCGTGGGTCGTCGCGCTGTGGGCGGCGGGTGCCGGCCTGCTTGCGCTGCGCATGGGCCTGGGCCTGCACTGGGTCCAACGCCTGCAGGCCACCTCGCACGATGGTGGCGATGATGGATGGCAACGCCGCGTCGACGCCATGGCCCGCGCACTGGGCATCCGCAGGCACGTGGCCTGGCGCGTGCTCGCGAAGGGCGACTCGCCGCTCTCGGTGGGCTGGTGGCGACCGGTCGTGATGGTGCCGGCCGCGCTCGTTCTGCGCATGCCCACGCCCCTGCTGGAAGCGCTCGTGGCGCATGAACTGGCCCACGTGCGCCGCCACGACTACCTGGTGAACCTGTTGCAGGGCGTGGTCGAGGTGCTGCTGTTCTACCACCCGGTCACGTGGTGGCTGTCGCGCCGCATCCGGGTGGAGCGCGAGCAGGTGGCCGACGACCTCGCCGCCACGCTGATCGGCGAGCCGCGCCGCCTCGCGATCGCCCTGTCGGAACTCGACCGTTGCACCGCTCCCGTCCCCAACCCCGCGCTCGCCGCGCATGGAGGTCAGCTCATGTCCCGCATCCAGCAACTCGTCCGTCCACAGCGCAACACCCTGCGCGGCGTCGTCGCCCTGCCCCTGGTCGCCATGGCGATCGCCGGCCTTGCGATCGCACATG
>NZ_VICE01000030.1 GCF_006546775.1 Marilutibacter aestuarii | reverse complement strand
CGCAGCGCGACCGCCAGCCGCCGCCTCGCCGCGCTGCAGGCGCGCGTCGCCGCCAGCGGCCCCGGGCGCTTCGTGCAACGCTTCTTCGACGACGACATCCTGGCCCTGTCGGCGGCGCTGTCGTTCTACACGCTGCTCTCGATGGCACCGCTGGTGATCATGCTGCTGTGGCTCACGACCACGCTGTATCCCAGCGCGCAGGGCGAGTTCTTCCGCCAGGTGGGCATGCTGGCCGGGTCGCAGGTGGAATCCACCGCCCGCCTCATCGTCGCAAATGCCGAGCGCGAGCCCGGCACCGGCTCGATGGCGGCGTTGCTGGGTACCGCTGCGCTGCTGCTCGGCGCCTCGGTGGTGTTCGGCCAGCTGCAGACCGCCCTCAACCGCGTGTTCCGCTCCGATGCCCGGCGCCTGGGCGGCGTCCTGGCCTGGCTGCGCAAGCGCCTGCTCTCGTTCGGCATGGCCCTGGGCGTGGGCTTCCTGCTGGTGGTCTCGATGGCCGTGCAGGCCGCCCTGAGCCTGCTGATGGCCTGGCTGCCCGACCTGCTGCCGGCCTTCGCGGCGAGCGTCTCCTTCCTGCTGTACGCGGCCGTGTTCGCGCTGATGTACCGCTTGCTGCCGGACCGGCCGGTGACGCCGAAGCGTTCGCTGTTGGGCGGTGCGTTGACCGCGGCGATGTTCATGCTCGGCCGCTGGGCGATCGGCCTGTACCTGGGCCAGGCCAGCCTGGGCAGCGCCTACGGCCCCGCTGGCGGCCTGGTGGTGATGCTGGTCTGGCTGTACTACTGCGCGGTGGTCTTCCTGGCCGGCGCGCTGATCACCGCGATGCTGGACGAGGCCGCCCGGGCGCGACATCTGGCTGAAGCCGGCCCGACACCCGCACCGGCCGCGCAGGACCCCGCCGCGGGCACCGGCAGTCCGGCATGAGCGCGCCGCCCGTGGCATCCTAGCCGGCCACCGCAACGCTCCCCGCTGTCCGCCCGGACAGGACGCATGGCCCGCATCCCCGACGCATTCATCGATGACCTGCTCGCGCGCACCGACATCGTCGAGGTGATCGGGAACCGCGTGCCGCTCAAGCGCCAGGGCAAGGAGTACTCGGCGCGCTGTCCGTTCCACGACGAGCGTTCCCCCAGCTTCACGGTGTCGCCGAACAAGCAGTTCTACCACTGCTTCGGCTGCGGCGCGCACGGCACCGCGATCAGCTTCCTGATGAACTACGACCGCCTGGAGTTCCTCGATGCGGTCGAGGAGCTGGCGCGTGCGGCCGGCATGGAGGTCCCGCGCGACACCCAGCAGCGCAACGTCAATCCCGACACCCAGGCAACCTACGACATCCTCGAGGCGTCCGCGCGTTTCTTCCGCGAGCAGCTGGGCCGCAGCCCGCAGGCCCGGGCCTACCTCGACGGTCGCGGCGTCGACGCCACGACGCGCGAGCGCTTCGGCATCGGCTATGCACCCGGCGGCTTCAACGCACTGCGCGACGCCCTGGGCGGCAGCCCCGAGAAACTGCGCCTGCTCGAACGCGGCGGCATGATGTCGCGCAACGACAGCGGCCGGGTCTACGACAAGTTCCGCGACCGGGTGATGTTCCCGATCCTCGATCGCCGCGGCAGGACGATCGCCTTCGGTGGGCGGGTGATGGGGGCCGACGACGGCCCCAAGTACCTCAACTCGCCCGAGACCCCGCTGTTCCACAAGGGGCGCGAACTCTACGGCCTGTGGCAGGTGCGGCAAGCGCACAACACCATCCCGCACATCGTCGTGGTCGAGGGCTACATGGACGTGGTGGCGCTGTTCCAGCACGGCGTCGACACCGCGGTGGCGACCCTCGGCACGGCGACCACGCCCGACCACGCCGAGCTGCTGTTCCGCAACGCGCCGGACGTGTATTTCTGCTTCGATGGCGACCGCGCCGGCCGCAGTGCGGCCTGGAAGGCGGTCGAATCGGTGCTGCCGCGCATGAAGGACGGGCGCCAGGCGTTCTTCCTGTTCCTGCCCGATGGCGAGGACCCCGATTCGCTGGTGCGCACCGAGGGCGCGGAGGGCTTCGACGCGCGACTGAAGCAGGCCACGCCGCTGTCGCAGTTCCTGTTCGACTCGCTCTCGGCTGACGTCAACCTGGCCACGCTGGAGGGCAAGGGCCGACTGGCCGAGCGGGCCAAGCCGCTGGTCGCGCAGATCCCCGACGGCGCCTTCGCCGACCTGATGCGCCAGCGCCTTACCGAACTGACCGGTGTCGGCGCACGGGCCAGCGCCCCCGACACCCACGTGCCGGCCCAGCGCGCGCGCGCCGGCGGGCCCTCTGCGCCCGCGCGGCGCAGCCTGGTGCGCGGGGTGATCGCGCTGCTGCTGCAATCCCCTTCGCTGGCGCTGGAATTGCTGCCGCCCTACCGATTCGCCGCCCTGCGCCAACCGGGCGTGGACCTGCTGTGCGAGCTGCTGCAGCTGGTGTACGAACGTCCCGAGATCAGCACCGGCAGCCTGATCGAACACTTCGCCGGTCGCGACGAGCAGGCTGCGCTGCAGAAGCTGGCCTCGCAGTCGCTGCCCGGCGAAGAAGCCGCCTGGCGGACCGAGTTCCACGAAGCGGTGGCCCGCCTCGAGGACCAGACGCTGCGCCAGCGCGTCGAAGAACTGCAGCAGCGCATGCGCGAAGGCGGGTCCGCCGCGCTGTCCGGGCCGGAAAAACTGGAGCTGGGCGAGGCGATGCAGGCGCTCCGGCGCTAACGCACACCCGCGCCACCAAGACCCGCGGTCGAACGCGAACACGGCGACTGGGTCGCCCTGGGCGCACTTCGCACGCATGGCCTGGAACTGCTCGATCGTGCCTTCGCCGGGCAATCCATCGTTCCTGTCGAGTGGCACGACGCAGGCCCCACACGGGCGAGGTGCATGGCAGGAACGAGTCTTCAGCGCTCCACGCCCCGCCCCGCGGCGGCCAGCAGGCAGGCAACCCCTGCAAGGGCGCGTGCATGGCGGGTCCATCGCCGCCATGCGACGCCGCCGACCGGCACGCGCGAAGAAGGGGACGCTCGGCGGCCGTTCTTCCATGCTCCGCGCCGTCGATGCGCCGGCGCGCACGGCAAGCTATCCTCGGCGAAGCCAAACGGGGAGACCGCCATGCCGATCCGCACTGCCTGCCTGGGCGCCGCGCTCATGCTCGCCGCCACGACCACTGCCCTCGCCCAGGGTGCGCCACAGGTCGTCCGCGAAGAAGTGGGCAACCGCGTCAGCGAGAACATCCCGGTGATTCCCGCCGACCTGCTCGAGCGCCTCAACCGCTACCAGAACACGCGCGGCGCCAGCGCCAATGGCTGGACCCGCGACGGCTGCCTGCTGTTGAGCACGCGGTTCTCGGAGACCTCGCAGGTCCACCGCGCCTGCCAGCCGATGGGGATGCGCGAGCAGCTCACCTTCTACCCCGAGCCGGTGCCGGGTGCGCTCGCGGCCCCGGCCGCGTCGGGCCGCGATGGTTTCGTGTTCTCCAAGGACGTCGGCGGCGACGAATTCTCGCAGCTGCACTGGTTCGACCTGCAAAGCCGCGAGGTCAGCCTGCTGACCGACGGCAAGCGTTCGCAGAACCGGGGCGCGGTGTTCTCCGACGACGGGCGCCAGCTCGCGTACAGCAGCACCTCGCGCAACGGCAAGGACACCGACATCTGGGTGCGCGACATGCAGGCGGGCACCGCCCGCGCGGTGGTCACCGAGGGCGGCAGCTGGTTCCCGATGGACTTCTCGCCGGACGGCAAGCGCCTGCTGGTCAGTCGCTACGTGTCGATTGCCGAGTCGCATCCCGGCGAGGTCGACATCGCCAGCGGCGAACTGACGCTGTTCCCGGTCGATGGCGACCAGGCGGCATTCGGCGGCTTCGCCTACGCGCCCGACGGCGAATCGGTCTACTACGTGTCCGACGAGCCGCTGGAGGGCCAGGCGCAGGAGTTCCTCACCCTGCGCCACCACGACCCGCGCAGCGGCCGTGTGGAGGTACTGAGCGCCGACATCCCCTGGGACGTCAGCGAGTTCACCCTGTCCGAGGACGGCCGGCACCTGGCCTTCGTCAGCAACGAGGACGGCATCGGCAAGCTGCACGTGCTCGCCCTGCCCTCGCACCGGCCGGTGGCACTGCCCGAGCTGCCGGTGGGCCTGGCCTACGGCCTGTCGTTCTCGGCGGACGGCACGAAGCTCGCGCTCAGCATCAACAGTGCGACCTCGCCCAGCGACGCCTACGTGATCGACCTGGCGGCCCGCTCGCTCACCCGCTGGACCCGCAGCGAGGTCGGGGGACTCGACGCCGACGGTTTCGTCGCCCCGAGCCTGGTGCACTTCCCGACCTTCGACCAGGTCGACGGCCAGCCGCGCATGATCCCGGCCTTCTACTACCGCCCGGCCAACGTGCCGGCCGGCAAGAAGCTGCCGGTCGTGGTGCAGATCCATGGTGGACCCGAAAGCCAGGCGCGTCCGGTCTTCAGCCCGACCACGCAGTTCCTGGTCAACGAGCTGGGCATGGCCGTGCTGGTGCCGAACGTGCGCGGCTCGGCCGGCTACGGCAAGACCTACCTTGCGCTGGACAATGCCGCGAAGCGCGAGGACTCGGTGCGCGACATCGGGGCCCTGCTCGACTGGGTCGGCACGCGTCCGGAGCTCGATTCCGGCCGCGTCGGCGTCTACGGCGGCAGCTACGGCGGCTACATGGTGCTCGCGTCGATGATGCACTACCCGGAGCGCATCCGCGCCGGCGTCGACATCGTCAGCATCTCCCACTTCGGCACCTTCCTCAAGAACACCGAGGACTACCGTCGCCACCTGCGCCGTGCCGAATATGGCGACGAGACCGACCCGGCGATGGCGGCGATCTTCGAGGAGATCTCGCCGCTCAACGGCGCATCGAAGATCACCTCGCCGCTGTTCGTCGCCCAGGGCAAGAACGATCCCCGCGTGCCGTGGACCGAGGCCGAACAGATCGTCCAGGCCGTGCGCGGCAACGGGCAGCCGGTCTGGTACCTGCTGTTCAACGACGAGGGCCACGGCTTCCGCAAGAAGACCAACAGCGACTAATTCACCGCCGCGACCGTGCTGTTCTGGCAGCGGCACCTGCTGGACGAGTGATGCGGTGCCCGGCGACGGCGCGCATGCCCGCCGCCGGGTCGCTCCAGGCTCAGGCGACGGGCACCATCTCCAGGCCCGTCGACGGCTGCAGCCACGGCAGCAGCCAGTGGTCGAGCAGCAGGAAGGCGAACAGCGCCATCAGGTAGACGATGGAGTAGTTGAAGACCTTCATCGCGAAGAACTCGTCCGGCGGGTCCATCAGCTTCCACGCATACACCAGGAACACCAGGCCCAGGACCAGCGCGCCGCCCAGGTAGAACAGCCCGCTCATGCCGAACACGACCGGCAGCACGCTGACCACCACCAGCAGCACGGTGTAGAACAGGATCTGCCAGCGCGTGTAGGCCACGCCGTGGGTCACCGGCAGCATCGGCACCAGCGCGCGCGCGTAGTCCTCGCGGCGGAAGATCGCCAATGCCCAGAAATGCGGGGGCGTCCAGACGAAGATGATGAGCACCAGCAACAGCGCGTGCGGCCAGTCCCATTCGCCCTGCATGCCGGTCACCGCCGCCCATCCCAGCAGGGGCGGCGCCGCGCCGGCGATGCCGCCGATCACGATGTTCTGCGGCGTCGCGCGCTTGAGGAACACCGTGTAGACCACCGCGTAGCCGATGAGGGAGGCGAAGGTCAGCACCGCCGTGATCGTATTGACCCAGGCCACCAGGATGCCCATCGACAGCGCCGCCAGCGCCAGGGCGAAGACGAGCGCGCGGGCCGGGGTGATCTGGCCGACCACGATGGGCCGCCAGGCGGTACGCGCCATCTTGGCGTCGATGCGCGAGTCGAGCAGCTGGTTGATCGCGGCCGCGCTGGAGGCCGCCAGCCAGATGCCGAGGAAGCCGAGCACGGACTCGCGCAACGGCGGCAGGCCCTCCACCGCGAGGAACATGCCGACCAGCGCGGTGAACACGATCAATGCCA
This sequence comes from Marilutibacter aestuarii, assembly GCF_006546775.1. GTDB lineage: Bacteria > Pseudomonadota > Gammaproteobacteria > Xanthomonadales > Xanthomonadaceae > Marilutibacter > Marilutibacter aestuarii. The sequence continues at coordinate 11,538 of NZ_VICE01000030.1, read as the reverse complement.
CCACCCGCGGCTTGGTCAGGTCCCAGTACTGCTTCGCCGTGGCGGCGAAACCCTCGCGCGCAGGGCCGGCCATCAGTGCTCCGGCGCCTTCAGGCGCGCGAGCAGGCTGACCATCGCGAACAGCAGCACCAGCGCGCCGGCGTTGTGCATCACCGCCACGGTCAGCGGCAGGCCGAGCTTGACGTTGGCGATGCCCAGCCCGACCTGTGCCAGCGACATGAGCAACACGAAGCTGCCCCAGCCGCGCATGCCCGGCAGGCGCAGCAGGCGCACGGCGAAGGCGACGAGGAATGCGAACACCACGCCGGCCATGACCCGGTGCGCGAGCTGGATCGCGATGCGGGCCTCGCCGTCGAGGATGCCGCCCTCGTAGTCGACGCCGATGCCGCGCCAGAGCACGAAGGCCTCGCCGAAGTCGTGCCGTGGCCACCACTGCCCCACGCAGGTGGGGAAGTCATTGCCGCAGGCCAGGGCCGCGTAGTTGGCACTGGTCCAGCCGCCCAGGGCGATCTGGATGGCCAGCAGCGCCAATCCCGCCAGTACCCAGCGGCGCAGCTGCGGGGTGTCGGCCAGGCGGATCGGCGCGTCGGTGGACCGCCAGGCCATCCACAGCAGCAAGGAGAAGGTCAGCAGGCCGCCCAGCAGGTGGCCCATCACCACGATCGGCTTGAGCAGCCACGTGACCGTCCACATGCCGAGCAGGGCCTGGAAGATGATCACGGCCAGGGTCAGCACCGCCACCCGCGACAGGTCCGTGTTGCTCCAGCGCAGCGCGGCGGCCAGCAGGATCGCTTCACCGATGACCGCCAGCGCCGAGGCCGAGACGTGGTCGCCCTGCATGTACAGCGGGATGGCGATCGCGACCAGGCCGGCGGCGACCAGCACCTGGGTCATGCCGAAGCGTCTCTTGCGGGCCGCCAGCAGGGCCAGCGCCAGCACGAGCAGTCCCAGGGTCGCGGCGAGGTGGCGGTGGACCTGTTCGCGCCAGGCCTTGTGCGACTCGAAGGGCCGGATCGCGCTGGCGACGTGGTCGACGGCGTCCGCCGTGGCGCCGGGCCAGGTCGCGCGCCCGTAGCAGGTCGGCCAGTCGGGGCAGCTCAGGCCGGCGTTGGACAGGCGGACGAAGGCGCCGAACACGATGACGCAACTCGCCAGCGCCACCGCCAGCCAGGCGATGCGATGGAAGTGCTTGGAGAAGGCGGCGGCCTTGAAAGCTGTGTTCATGGGTCGGATCAACAATCGATGGCGCGCGTCAGCGCAGTTTCAGCAGTTTGGACAGGTCCTTGCGCAGCCCGGCCGGATCGAACCCGGGAGCGTAACGCAGAACCACGAAGCCGTTTGGATCCAGCACGAATACCGGGATGCCCGCCGGATCGTCGGCGCGCGGCAGGCGCGTGCGCAGGCCGTCGTCGTCGGCGATCTCGACCAGCGTGGCCGGGCGGGCCGCGCCTTCGGGCAGTTCGCCGAGCCAGAGCACGTGGACCCGGTCCGCGTCCTTGCCGAACAGTTGCCAGACCAGGTCCACCTGGCGCGCCACCTCTACGCAGGGCGCGTCGCAGTCCGCCGGGGCGGGCACCACGATCCGCCACGCCCGCGATTCCGGCGCCCAGGCGTAGACGCCGCCGTCGGCGGCCTTCGGGCTGAGCTCGCGGGCATCGACGGGGGGCTGCAGCAATTCGCCGTTGTTCTTCATGCCCTGCGGCTGCCAGCCGGAGAAGCGCAGCACGCCGGCCACCAGCATGCTGCCGAAGAACATCGCGACGATGACCAGCAGCAGGGTCCGGTTGCGCGTGCGTTGGGTGGTGTCGTTCATGGCGTGCGGGGTCGTCTGAAGGTCAGGATCAGGGCCGTGGCCAGCACGGCCAGCGCGAGGCCGAACCATTGCACGGCATAGCCGCGGTGCTTGTCTGGCGGCAGGGTGTTGGGCAGCAGCGCGAGGTCGCGCGCGTAGCCCAGCGGCAGGTCGGGGTCCAGGCGCAGCACCCGCGGCGCCAGCGGCGCCTGCAGCCCGGTGGCATCGACGATCGCGTCCATGTCCACGCGGGTCAGCAGCCACCCCTCGCCCTGCTTCGCCAGCGCCGGGCCCATGGCCAGGCCGGCCGAGGGCGGCGCGGTCACGAGCCCGCGGAGCACCTGGCGTCCCACCGGACGGGGCACGTCGGGCATCGCCTGGCGATGGGGCAACGGCAGCCAGCCCAGGTCGACCAGCATCACGTCGCCCAGCTCGGGCCGGAACAGGCGGTAGGCACGCACGCCGGCGCGGCCGTCGTGTTGCTGGTTGTCCAGCAGCAGGACGCCGCGCGCGTCGAACTCACCCGCACCGGTCGCCCAGTCGTAGTCGTGGCGGCGCTCGCGGTCGCCGGCGACCGCGAGCGGTTGCGCCTTGCGCTCCAGCAGCACGCGCTCCGCGGCATCGAGCATGGCCTGCTTCTCGACCGCGCGCCGCGACTGCCACAGGCCCAGGTTCACGAACAGGGCGATGACCAGCAGCGCCAGCGTCCAGCCCATCGCAAGTTGCCCGCGCCGGCTCACGACGTGGCCGCCCCGGACTGCGATAATGCGCATCCAACTTCGCCCTGGCGCCGATCGGAGGCCACCATGAACGACTCGCTGAAGACACTGGTGATCATTGCCTTCCTGATCATCATCCTCTGGAACCTCGGTGCTGGCCTCTACTACATGCTCGTCGACAAGGGCGAGAGCAAGCGCACCGTCAACGCGCTGACCAAGCGCATCGCCCTGTCCGTGGCGTTGATCCTCCTGGTGGTGTTGGCCAATTACATGGGCTGGATCGAGTTCCACGGCGTGGGACGGAACCCGTGAGCGGTGACGCGTGACCGGTGATTTGTGATTCGCAAAAAGCAAAGAGCGACGGTTGGCCGTCGCTTTTTGCATTGGGGCTGGTTTTTCGCGTCTAGCGAATCACGAACCACCCGCCCCGAATCACGGCCTCAAAGCACGTAGACGAACAGGAACAGGCCGAGCCAGACCACGTCGACGAAGTGCCAGTACCAGGCGACGGCTTCGAACCCGAAATGGTCGTCCTTGCTGAAGTGGCCCTTCAGGCAGCGGAACCAGATCACCGCGAGCATGATCGTGCCCAGGGTGACGTGCGCGCCGTGGAAGCCGGTCAGCATGAAGAAGGTCGAACCGTAGATGCCCGAGCCCAGGGTGAGGTTCAGTTCCTTGTAGGCGTGGATGTATTCCTCGGCCTGGAAGAACAGGAACACGCAACCCAGCAGCACGGTCAGACCCAGGAACACCAGCAACTGGGCGCGGTGGCCGGCCTTGAGCGCGTGGTGGGCGATGGTCACCGTCACGCCCGAGGTCAGCAGGATCAGGGTGTTGAGCAGCGGCAGGCCCCAGGCCGGGATGGTCTGGAACTCGCCACCGACGGCCGCCGGCCCGTTGCTCGGCCAGGCGTTGCTGAAGGTGTCCCACAGCAGGCTGTGGGTCATCACGCCGTCGCCGGCGCCGCCCAGCCACGGCAGGGCCAGCTGGCGGGCATAGAACAGGGCGCCGAAGAAGGCGGCGAAGAACATGACTTCGGAGAAGATGAACCACACCATGCCCATGCGGAACGAGGTGTCCACCTGCTTGTTGTAGTTGCCGCCGATCGACTCGCGGATCACGTCGCCGAACCAGCCGAACAGGACGCCCACCAGCAGCGCGATGCCGACGAAGAACACCTCGTTGCCCCAGCTGGTTTCGTTCATCCAGCTGGCGAGGCCGATCATGGCCACGAACAGGGCGATCGACCCCAGGAAGGGCCAGCGGCTGCTGTGCGGCACGAAGTAGATGTTGGCGTCTGGCGAGTGGGCGTGGGCCATGGCGACGGTTCCGTTTAGCTGTGTTTAGGGCGCCGCGCGCGGAGCCGAGGCCGGGGTCCCGTGCGGGGACTGGGCCTGCTGCTTCGCGGTGAGCGCGTCGTTCTTGAAGAAAGTGTAGGACAAGGTGACCGTCTTGACGTCGGCCGGCAGGTCCGGATCAATGATGAAGCGCACCGGCATGTCGCGGGTTTCGCCCGCCTGCAGGGTCTGCGCGGTGAAGCAGAAGCACTCGGTCTTGTTGAAATAGCCCGAGGCCCGCGCCGGCGCCACCGAGGGCACGGCGCTGCCGACGATGGTGCGTTCGCTGTTGTTGTGGGCGTAGTAGGTGGTGTCGTAGGGCTCGCCGACCTTGACCTTCATCGTCGCCTGGTTGGGGCGGAACGCCCAGGGCAGCTTGGAGTTCACGCCGCCGTCGAATTCGACCGTGACCCATCGCGCCTGGACGCCCTCGGCCGCGCCCCGGCCTTCGGACGCACTGCGTTCAAGCCGGATGCCGAAGACCTTCTCGCAGGCGATGCGGTACAGCGGGACGAGGGCGAACGAAAGCGCGAACGCTCCGACGCCGACGCCGACCATGATCGCCGCCATCCGGCCCGAGGCCGCGGCCGCCTTGGCCTGGCGCTCCTCGCCGTTCGCGCTCACTGGCCCATGACCCCGCTGAGCAGGAAGGCCACGTAGACGCCAACGGCGACCAGACCGATCCAAATGGCCGTACGCCGCGCCGCCTTGCGGCGGGCGTCGAGGTCATTGCGCGGATCTGCGGGGCCGGTCATGTCGATGGAAGGCGCTGCCTGGGTCGGGGCGTCCGCACGAGGGGGTGCGGACGCCGGGGGACGGGGATCAGTGTGTGACGTCGCCGTGGGCGAGGTCGCCGTCGCGGATCACCGGCGGGGTGGCGAAGGTGTGGTGCGGGGCCGGGCTGGGCACGGTCCATTCCAGGCCACGCGCGCTGTCCCAGGCGCGGGCCTCGGCCTTGACGCCGGCGGCCTTCGAGCGCCACAGGATGAAGGCCATCATGAACGGCGTGACGAACATGCCGAACGCGCCGATCGAGCTGACCAGGTTCCAGTCCGCGAACACCACGTTGTAGTCCGGGATGCGGCGCGGCATGCCGGCCAGGCCCAGGAAGTGCTGCGGGAAGAACAGCAGGTTGACGAAGACCATCGTCCACCAGAAGTGGAACTTGGCCATGCCTTCGTTGTACATGCGGCCGGTCCACTTCGGCCACCAGTAGTAGACGGCGGCGATGATGGAGAACAGCGCGCCGGTCACCAGCACGTAGTGGAAGTGCGCGACCACGAAGTAGGTGTCGTGGTACTGGAAGTCGGCCGGGACGATGGCGAGCATCAGGCCCGAGAAACCGCCGATGGTGAACAGGATCACGAAGGCGATCGCCCACAGCATGGGCGATTCGAAGGAGATCGAGCCGCGCCACATGGTCGTGACCCAGTTGAACACCTTCACGCCGGTCGGGATCGCGATCAGCATCGTCGCGAACATGAAGTAGATCTCGCCACCCAGCGGCATGCCGACGGTGAACATGTGGTGCGCCCACACGATGAACGAGAGGAAGGCGATCGACGCGGTCGCGTACACCATGGCCTGGTAGCCGAACAGCGGCTTGCGGCTGAAGGTCGGGATGATCTCCGAGACCACGCCGAAGGCCGGCAGGATCATGATGTAGACCTCGGGATGGCCGAAGAACCAGAAGATGTGCTGGAACATCACCGGGTCGCCGCCGCCGGCCGCGTTGAAGAAGCTGGTGGCGAAGAACTTGTCGGTCAGCAGCATGGTGACCGCGCCGGCGAGCACCGGCATGACCGCGATGAGGAGGAACGCGGTGATCAGCCAGGTCCAGCAGAAGATCGGCATCTTCAGCAGGTCGATGCCCGGCGCGCGCATGTTCAGCACGGTCGCGATGACGTTGATCGCGCCCATGATCGAGCTGATGCCCATCATGTGGATGGCGAAGATCACGAAGGCGACGTTGTTGCCGCCCTGCAGCGACAGCGGCGGGTACAGGGTCCAGCCGCCGGCCGGGCCGCCGCCTTCCAGGAACAGGGTCATCAGCAGCAGAGTGAAGGCGAACGGCAGGATCCAGAACGACCAGTTGTTCATGCGCGGCAGCGCCATGTCCGGCGCGCCGATCTGCAGCGGGATCATCCAGTTGGCCAGGCCGACGAACGCCGGCATCACGCCGCCGAAGATCATGACCAGCGCGTGCATGGTGGTCATGGAGTTGAAGAACTCGGGGCTCACGTGCTGCAGGCCCGGGTGCATCAGCTCGGTGCGGATGACCACCGACATGCCGGCGCCAATGATGAACATGATGAAGCTGAACACCAGGTACAGGGTCCCGATGTCCTTGTGGTTGGTCGAGAAGAACCAGCGCTCGATGAAGCCCTGCTTGTGGGCGTGGTCATCGTGGGCGTGTTCGTCGTGGAGCGGGTCAGCGTGGGTGACGGCCATGGCCTAACCTCAGAAAAATACGGGGCGATCGATCAGCCGGCGACGGGCGCGGCTTCGGGGGCGGCGGCTTCTTCAGCCGGAGCGTCGGGCGCGGCATCGACTGGAACGGTCGGCTCGTCGCCCTGCTGGATGTCCTCCAGCATCTGCGGGTCCAGCTGCGCCGGCGCGTTGCCCTCGGCGCCTGCAGGCACCACGGGGGCCTCGGCGTCGGGCGTGCCGCGCTGGCTGGCCAGCCACTGGCGGTATTCGTCCTTGGGCACGGCCTTGACCACGATCGGCATGAAGCCATGGTCCTTGCCGCACAGCTCCGCGCACTGGCCGCGGTAGATGCCCGGCGCCTCGATTTCGGTCCAGGCTTCGTTGACGATGCCCGGGATCGCGTCCTGCTTCCAGCCCAGCGCCGGCACCCACCAGGCGTGGATGACGTCGTCGGCGGTGATCACGAAGCGGATCTTGGTGTCCGTCGGCAGCACCAGCATGTTGTCGACGTCCAGCAGGTAATGCGGGTTGTCGGCCATGTTGGGCTGCGCGCCGCTCTGGCGGATCTCGTCGCTGGTGCGGTCCAGGCGGCTGGTGAAGCCGACGTCCTCGCCCAGGTAGTCGTACTTCCACATCCACTGGTAGCCGGTGATCTTGACCGTCATCTCGGCGTCGCGGGTGTCGTACATGTTGATCAGCTTGCTGGTGGCCGGGAAGGCCATCAGCACCAGCAGCGCGACCGGCACCACCGTCCAGATGATCTCCAGCTTGGTGCTGTGGGTGAAGCTGGTGTCCGGCTTGGCACCCTTGGAGTGGCGGAACCTGAACATCGCCACCGCCATCGCGCCGAAGACCAGCACGCCGATCACGACGCAGATCCACAGCGCCAGCATGTGCGCCTCGTAGGCGTTCTGGGACAGGTGGGTCACGCCCTTGCCCATGTTCAGCTGCCACGGCTTGGGATCCGCCGCCTGCGCCTGTGCAAGCACCGGCAGCGCCATGACGGCGACACCTGCTGCCCACTGCTTGAAACAACCGGCTTTCATCAGATTCGAGCCCCGATAAATCATTGGATGGTGGTTACGTCGCTCCGCGGGCTGCCTGGGAGTCGGGATCGCGGCGTGGAATGCACGCCCGGGACCGACCGGATCAGGTGGCTGGCGAGCCCATCGCGGCAGGCGGGGGCCCATCACGCCGGGTCCGGCGCTACGGAAAACCGTGAAATGGTAGCCGCAGGGCCGCAGGTGGGCAAGCAGAGCCGCTCCGGCGCCCGCCTCCGCCAGACGCCCCCGGATGGTCTGAAAGCCTTTCCTGGCAAGGGTTTGGGCGCCACAGGCGGCGATTTGGCCGACGCGTCGAAAAGCGACCCGCTTTGCCGTTTCCAGCGGCCTCGAAAAAGGGATGCGTCGGGTGCCATGCTGGCCCTACACTACGCCGATTCCCCCGTCCTGCCTGTGGTCACCATGGCCCCTGAAACCCGCACTGCCGCTGCCAGCGGCGGTCATTCGCCGCGCCTGTTAATCAGCCCGGAGCTGCCGCCCACGCCCGCCGCCGAGCGCGCGGCGATCACCCGCGCGTGGCTGCGCGACGAGGCCGAACACGTGCGCGCGCTACTCGAGGCCGCCCGCATGGACGATGCGGCCCGCGAATCCACCCGAGCCAAGGCCGCCGACCTGGTCGCCCGGGTGCGCGCCCGCGTGCACGACCAGGGCGCCATCGAGGCCTTCATGCGCCAGTACGACCTGGGCAGCGAGGAAGGCGTGCTGCTGATGTGCGTGGCCGAGGCGCTGCTGCGCATCCCCGACCAGGAAACCACCGACAAGCTGATCCGCGACAAGCTCGGCGAAGCCGACTGGAAGCGCCACATGGGCCAGTCGGAGTCGGTGCTCGTGAACGCCTCCACCTGGGGCCTGATGCTCACCGGCCACCTGGTCGACCTGGCCGACGAGACCAAGCACAACGTGCATGGCGCGTTCAAACGCCTGGTCGGCCGCGTCGGCGAGCCGGTGATCCGCCTCGCGGTGCGCCAGGCGATGCGCATCATGGGCCACCAGTTCGTGATGGGCCGCAACATCGGCGAGGCGCTCGTGCGTGCGCGCAAGGGCAACAACGCCAACTACCGCTACTCGTTCGACATGCTCGGCGAAGCCGCGCTGACCGAGCCCGACGCCCAGCGCTACATGGAGGCCTATCGCCAGGCCATCCACGCGATCGGCAAGCACACGCGCGACAACGGCCATGCCGCCCAGGGACGCGACGGCGTGTTCGGCGCCGGCTCGATCTCGGTGAAGCTCTCGGCGCTGCACCCCCGTTACGAGCACATCAAGCGCGAGCGCGTGCTCGCCCAGCTGACCCCGCGCGTGCTGGAACTGGCGCAGCTGGCGAAGTCCTACGGCATCGGCTTCACCGTCGACGCCGAGGAAGCCGACCGCCTGGAGCTCTCGCTGGACGTGTTCGCCGGCGCTTACGCCGACGCTTCGCTGGAAGGCTGGGAGGGCTACGGCCTGGCGATCCAGGCCTACCAGAAGCGCGCGCCGGAAGTGATCGACTTCATCGCCGCGCTGGCAAGGCGGCACGGGCGCCGGATCCCGGTGCGGCTGGTCAAGGGCGCGTACTGGGACAGCGAGATCAAGCGCGCCCAGGTCGAGTGCCATCCCGGCTACCCGGTGTTCACCCGCAAGCCGAACACCGACGTCTCCTACCTGGCCTGCGCGCGCAGGATGCTCGCCGCCTCCGACGCGGTGTACCCGATGTTCGCCACGCACAACGCGCACACCATCGCCGCCGTGCATACGATGGCGCGCGAAGGTGGCCAGCGCGTCGAGTTCGAGTTCCAGAAGCTGCACGGCATGGGCGAGGACCTCTACGACGAGGTGATCCCGGCCGATCGCCTCGACGTGCCCTGCCGCGTCTACGCACCGGTCGGGTCGCACGAGGACCTGCTGCCCTACCTGGTCCGGCGCCTGCTTGAGAACGGCGCCAATTCGAGCTTCGTCAACCGCATCACCGACGAAGACGTGCCGGTCGAGGACCTCATCCGCGACCCGCTCGAGACCGTCGCCGCCTTCGACACCATCCCCCACCCGCACATCCCGATGCCGGTCGACCTGTACCGCAGCTATTCGGATCGCCTGCCTTATTGCGACAGGAGCAATTCAATGGGCATCAACCTCGCCAACGACGACCAGCTCCGCGCACTGGCCGACCGCATCAACGCCGCCTACCGCGACGACTGGTACGCCGAGCCGCTGGTGCCGGGCGCCAGCCACGACGGCGAGCGCATCGCGGTGACCAACCCGGCCGACCTGCGCGAGGTCGTGGGCTACTGGCGCGCGGCCGATGGCGCCACGGTGGATCGTGCGCTGGAGAACGCCGTGGCCGCGCAGCCGAAGTGGAACGCGCTGCCGGCGGCGAGCCGCGCGGCGATCCTGGAGCACGCTGCCGACCTGCTGGAGCAGCGCATGCCCGAGTTCATCGCCATGTGCACGCGCGATGCCGGCAAGACCATCGCCGACGGCGTCGGCGAGGTGCGCGAAGCGGTCGACTTCCTGCGCTATTACGGCAACCAGGTGCGCACGATGTTCGTCCCCGAGCCGCTGCCCGGCCCGACCGGCGAGACCAACGTGCTCGAGCTCCACGGGCGCGGCGTGTTCGTCTGCATCAGTCCGTGGAACTTCCCGCTGGCGATCTACATCGGCCAGGTCGCCGCGGCGCTCGCCACCGGCAACGCCGTGATCGCCAAGCCGGCCGAACAGACCAACCTGGTCGGCTACGTGGCGACGAAGCTGCTGCACGAGGCCGGCGTGCCGGAAGACGTGCTGCAGTTCGTGCCCGGCGACGGCGCCATCGTCGGCGCGGCGCTGACCCGCGACCCGCGCGTGGCGGGCGTCGCCTTCACCGGCTCCAACGACACCGCGGCGGCGATCAACCGCGCCCTGGCCGCGCGCGACGGCGCAATCGGCGTGCTGATCGCCGAGACCGGCGGCCAGAACGCGCTCATCGCCGACTCCTCGGCGCTGCCGGAGCAGCTGGTCAAGGATGCGATGGCATCGGCCTTCACCTCGGCCGGCCAGCGCTGCTCGGCCGCGCGCGTGCTGTTCGTCCAGGACGACATCGCCGACAAGGTGATCGAGATGCTCGCCGGCGCGATGGCCGAGCTCCGCCTCGGCGATCCGGGCCTGCTGTCCACCGACGTCGGCCCGGTGATCGACAAGGACGCGCTCGACAACCTCGAGCAGCACGCGGTGCGCATGGAACACGAAGCCCGCCACATCGCCACCGTGGCCTCGACCGCCGAAACCGCACACGGCACCTTCTTCGCCCCGCGCGCCTATGAGCTGAAGTCGCTTGACCAGTTGCACAAGGAAATCTTCGGCCCGGTGCTGCACGTGATCCGCTGGAAGGCGAACGAGCTGGACGCGGTGATCGATGCGATCAACTCCACCGGTTTCGGCCTCACCCTGGGCATCCACTCGCGCATCGACGAGACCGTCGAGAAGATCACCTCGGCGATCAAGGTGGGCAACTGCTACGTCAACCGCAACCAGATCGGCGCGATCGTCGGCGTGCAGCCCTTCGGCGGGCAGAACCTGTCCGGCACCGGCCCCAAGGCCGGCGGTCCGCACTACCTGACGCGCTTCGTGACCGAGAAGACGGTGACCATCAACACCACTGCCGCCGGCGGCAACGCCTCGCTTTTGACGCTGGGCGAGTGATGGGTTGGTGGTGATTGGTGATTGGTGATGGGTGATGGGTGATGGGTGATGGGTGATGGGTGATGGGTGATGGGTGAGCAGCGTGCGATGGCGGATGCTTTGCGCGGTACGAACCCGTGTTCTGCCGTCATCCCAGCGCACGCTGGGATCCAGCTCCTGGCGCCCCCCCCCGCAGTTCCACCCCCTGCTCAGCGCAGTGCGCTGGGCGTTCGCCTGTGCCGCCCAACATCGCCCAAGGTGGTTGGCCGGCACAGGGCGTGGCGCAATGCGCTGCGCTTATTGCGCCCTACGCGCTTTTAGCAAAGTCGGCGTCCAGCGCGCCGCAGCGCGTGATGACAGTCAATCGACGGGATCGCTTCTGACGGCACCCCCTGTATCGGGGCCCCGGGCGCGCTTCGCTGACCCGGGCGACGCGTTGTGTTGCCGTTGCCGTTGCCGTTGCCGTTGCCGTTGCCGTTGCCGTTGCCGTTGCCGTTGCCGTTGCCGTTGCCGTTGCCGTTGCCGTTGATCTTGATCTTGATCTTGATCTTGATCTTGATCTTGAT
>NZ_VICE01000029.1 GCF_006546775.1 Marilutibacter aestuarii | reverse complement strand
CCATGGCGGAGCCGGCCGAAGGCGCCTGACCCAGGGGCCTGGGGACGCCACCGGAACTTCGCGGGCGTCCCGACGGTCTCAAGCGGCTTCCCGGCCCCGCCGGGGATGCCGGACCCGACAACGCCGGCCGCATCGCGCGACCGGCGTTTTTCGTTCCAGGGGCGGTCTCCGTCCGCCTTCCCGCCCATGGCGCCCCGGCGCCCCGTACGACGAGGCTGTCCCGATGACTGCAACTCTCCTGTCCCGATCCACTTCGGCACCGTGGCTCGCACTGCTGCTGGCCGCCCTGGCGACCGTGATGCCCGCCCCGTCGCGCGCGGCCGAGCCCGTTGCCGGCACCGACTACGTCGAAATCGCCGATGGCAAGCGCCTGGGACCGGCCGACGGCAAGATCGAGGTCGTGGAGGTATTCGGTTACTGGTGCCACCACTGCGCGAACTTCGAGCCGATGCTGGAGCGCTGGAAGCAGCAGCAAGGCAAGGACGTGCGGGTGTCCTACCTGCCGCTGCCGCGCAATCCCGACGACATGCTCGCGGTGGCCTATTTCGCCGCCGATTCGATCCATGCCCTCGCCCGTACCCACGCGGCGACCTTCAAGGGCATCCATGACAGCCGCGAACTGCCGGCCAACCCCACGCTGGACGAACTGACTGCGTTCTATGCGGGCCTTGGGGTCGACAAGAACCGCTTCCGCGCCGCCGCCAGCGCCCCGGCGACCCTGGCCAGGATCGAGCCGGCGCGCGACTTCGCGTTGGCGATGGGCGTGGAGGGCACGCCGACGCTGATCGTCAATGGCCGCTATCGCGTGCTCGGACGCACCCTGGAGGACAACCTCCGGATCGCCAGCGCACTGGTGGAACGCGAGCGCGCCGCCGGGCGCTGAACCCTGCCGCCCGAACCTGACCGCCGTCCACGCGGCGCATGCCCAGTGCCGGTATCCTTGCACCACGCCGGTCGCGCCGTGCCCTCGCTGGATGGCGCCTCGACCGCTCTTTCCTACCCGGAGAATGCCCGATGACTTCCCGCCTGCTTCCCCTGCTCCTGGCCGCCTCGATGCTGCTGGGTGCCTGCTCGTCCCAGACCGACGCCCCGGATCCGGACGCCGCGACCGCGACCGCCGAAACCGCCGCACCGGCGGCGGGTAGCGGCGAGACCGCGCCCGCCACGTCCACGACCGCCGCGGGCGACACCGGGACCGCTGCAACCAGCGAAGCCAAGGCCGAGGCCGGCCCGAACACGAATCCGGTCGTGCCGCCTGCAGGTCCCGCGCCGGTCGCCGGCACCGACTATGTCGAGATCGCCGGTGGCCAGCCCTATGCCCCGGCGATGGGCAAGATCGAGGTCGTCGAGGTCTTCGGCTACACCTGCCCGCACTGCGCGCACTTCGAGCCGCTGTTCGAGAGCTGGACCGCCAAGCAGCCCGCCGACGTCAAGGTCGTGGCGCTCGCCGCGCCGTTCGGCGGCTACTGGGAGCCGTATGCCCGCGCCTTCTATGCCGCCGAGGCACTGGGCGTGCTTGAGCAGAGCCATGCCGCGATGTTCAACGCGATCCACGTCGACCGCTCGATGCCCGCGCCGCCGACCGTCGCCAGCAACGATCAGATCGCGGCGTTCTACACCAAGCATGGCGTGGATCCGAAGAAGTTCGCGTCGACGATGGACAGCTTCGCCGTCAACGCCAAGCTCAAGCGCGTCGGCCAGTTCCTCGCCCGCAGCGGCGTGGAATCCACCCCGGACCTGATCGTCAACGGCAAGTACCGCGTGATCGGCGGCAACAGCTTCGAAGACCGCCTGCGCATCACCGACCACCTGGTCGCGATGGAGCGTGCGGCGATGGCGACGGCGCCCGCGGCGCCTGCCGCCGAAGGTGCCGAGTAAGTCCTTTGCATTGCGCGCAGAAGCGTCGCCCGTCGCCATGATCCAGGCCCCCAGCGACCGGCGCCGCCTCAAGCTGCTCAGCGCCAACATCCAGGCCGGCTCCAGCACGCGGCGCTACAGTGACTACGCGACCCGAAGCTGGTCGCACGTGCTGCCGGCCGGCAACAAGCGCGGCGCGCTGGACGTGATCGCGCGCGTTGCGGGCGAGCACGACATCGTCGGACTGAACGAGAGCGACCCGGGCAGTCTGCGCTCGGGCTTCACCAACCAGACCCACTACCTCGCCCAGCGCGGTGGCTTCGATTACTGGAGCCACCAGCCCAACCGCAGCGTCGGCGGGGTCGCGTCCAGCGCGAACGGTCTGTTGAGCAAGCTGGAGCCGATCGAGGTCACCGACCACGCCCTGCCCGGCCGCATCGCCGGGCGCGGCGTGCTGCTGGCGCGCTTCGGCGAAGGCGACCTGGGCCTGCTGGTGGCCATCGCCCACCTGTCGCTGGGCAAGCAGTCGCGGGCCTCGCAACTGTCCTTCATCGCCGAGTTGCTCCACGACCACCCGCACGCGGTGCTGATGGGCGACTTCAACGCACCGATCGACCGGCCGGAGATGCAGCAATTGTTCCGCCAGACGCGGCTGCAACCGCCCGCGTGCGAGGTGCTGACATTTCCGGCGTGGCGACCGACGCGCGCGATCGACCACATCCTCGCCAGCGATGGCCTGGTCTGCGCCGAGGCACTGGCGTTGCCCGCGGCGTGGTCGGACCACCTGGCCTTGTCGATGGACCTCGACATCCCCGGCGAGGCGCTGCAGCGCTAGACGCCGCCCACCGCGGACATCCGCGCCGCCTCGGCCGCGCGGCGTTCGACCTCGTCCCAGTCGCATGCCGCGAGTGCATCGCCGGGCGTCAACCACGAACCGCCGACACAGACGACATTGGATCGCGCCAGATAGGCCTGTGCGCGCCCAAGGTCTATACCACCGGTGGGACAGAAGCCGACGTCCGCGAACGGTCCGGCCCAGGCCTTGAGCAGGGCAAGGGAATTGATCGGTTCGGCGGGGAACATCTTGAACATCCGGTAGCCCTCGCCGAGTCCGACCATCAGTTCGCTGGCGGTCACCACGCCCGGCAGGTAAGGCAGGCCCATGTCGACCGCGAGCCGCATGAGCGCGGCCGTACCGCCGGGCGACACCGCGAACGCGGCGCCCGCGCGCTGGACCTGTTCGAGCTGGCCGGCGTCGAGCACCGTGCCGGCGCCGACCGCGAGGCCCGGGCAGGACTCCGCCAGCGCGCGCACCGCCTCGATCGCGACGGGGGTGCGCAAGGTCACCTCCACCGAATGCAGCCCGCCGCGCTTCAGGGCAGCGCCCACCTCGAGCGCCTCGGCGACGCTGGATGGCGTGTAGACCGGCACCACCCGGTCGCCGCCCAGCAGCCGGGACCAGGCGTCCGGGGCAGTCGGTGGCTCAGCGCCGGACATGGAAGCCCTCCGCCGACAGGAAGTGCTCGACGTCGCCGCGTCCGACGAGGTTGAAGTCGCCGGGGATGGAATGCTTGAGGCAGGCGGCCGCCAGGCCGAACTGCAGCGCCTCACCGGCCGGGGCTTCCTCCAGCAGGCCATGCAACACCCCGGCGGCGAAGGCATCCCCCCCGCCGATCCGGTCGACCACGTTGCGCAGCGCGTGGACCGGCGTGGCATGCACGCGGCCATCGCGCTCGACCAGCATCGCGGAGAGCTCGTGATGGTCGACGTCGTGCTGCACGCGCTGGGTACAGGCGAAGTAGCGCAACCGCGGGAAGGCCTCGAAGGCGTGGCCCGCGGCCTGGACGACCTTGCCGGCGACGTCCGCC
This sequence comes from Marilutibacter aestuarii, assembly GCF_006546775.1. Taxonomy (GTDB): domain Bacteria; phylum Pseudomonadota; class Gammaproteobacteria; order Xanthomonadales; family Xanthomonadaceae; genus Marilutibacter; species Marilutibacter aestuarii. The sequence goes on along the minus strand of NZ_VICE01000029.1, from coordinate 22,078 downwards.
GCGTCGCAGTCCGCGCCCAGCACGACCGCCATGTCGCGATGGTCGGCGAACAGCACCGTCGCCGTGGCCATCAAACGCCGCAGGATCGCCGGCGGATCGCTGTCCCAGGCCTCCCACAGCTTCGCCCGGAAGTTGCCGTCGAAGCTGACCTGCACGCCCGCGGCCACGGCGGCCTCGGCCGCCTCGATCGCCGCCTGCGCGCACGCGTCGCCCAGCGCCGGCGTGACGCCGGACAGGTGCAGCCACCGCGCACCCTCGAGGCAGGCTGCCCAGTCGAGGGCCGCGGCGCGCGTGAACGCCGAGTCCGCCCGGTCGTAGAGCACGTCGCTCGGGCGGTGCCCGGCCCCGGTCTCCAGGAAGTACAGGCCCATGCGACCGGGCGCCACGCGCACGTGGCGGGTATCGACGCCGTGCCGGCGCAGTTCGCCCAGCGCATGCGCGCCCAGTGCATTGTCGGCGACCGTGCCGGCCATCCCGACGCGATGGCCCATGCGCGCCAGGGACACCGCGACGTTGGCTTCGGCCCCACCGACGTGAACCTCGAGGGCCGGCGTCTGCAGCAGGGTCTGGCGCCCGGGCGCGCCCAGGCGCAAGAGCAGTTCGCCGTAGCAGATCAGTGTGCTTCGCGGCATGGCCGCCTCCAGTCGGGTTTGCATCATTGAAGCTTCCCGGCGCGCATGCCAGCGTGGCGGAGGCCGGGATGGGACGTAACAGGTGGCCGACGGATCTGTTGGCTATCGGTGTCATTCCGCGGGCGAGGCCACCATATCAATCCGCCACCGCGAGTCAAGATCGCGCAAGCTTCGATCGCCGTCGCGCACGCCGACGGCTCGCGTCGCCCGCCGCGCATGGCCGAGCCGACCCGAATGCACCATGGAACACCGTCCCACGGTGCTCTGGCGCGATCGCGACCGCCTCGATGCCGGCGGGGGGGTGCTGCGCCCGCCCATCCGGGTCCCACCGACGCCGCAGCACGCCCCGAACCCGGCCAGGGTCACGGATTGCTCCCCCGCAATGACGGTCGAGACCGGCAGGCGTTTTCGCGGAGCCGGGAATTTGTGCTTTGCGGCAAAAACATTGCGCAGAAAAAGCGTTATTTTTCCGCTACTTGAAAGCACATGACCGGCTTACCGCAGCGCAGCATGATGTTCCCCCGAGCTTTTGTTAGGGTTTTGGCCAGCGGTGTCATTGCATATCCAGGCGACATATCCGGCACCGTCAATCACATAAAAGTGGCACTCAGAGCCAACTTCGTCCTTTTGGGAGGGGATCCATGCAGCTCCAACGTTTCTCAGGAAAGACACCGGTTACCCTGCTCGCCAGCGCGATTGCCCTGGCCCTGCAGATGTCGCCCCAGGCCGTGCACGCGCAGGAGGCCGCCCCGGCTGCCGCCGTCGAAGAATCGCAGGACGCCACCGCGACCGACCTCGATGCCGTCGTCGTCACCGGCTTCCGTGCCAGTCTCGCCGAAGGCCTGGAGATGAAGCGCGCCGCGGTGGGGGCGGTCGACGCGATCGTCGCCGAGGACATCGCCGACTTCCCCGACCAGAACATCGCCGAGTCGCTGCAGCGCATCCCCGGCATCACCATCACCCGCGACTCGGGCGAAGGCCGCAACATCTCCGTGCGCGGCCTGTCGGGCGAGTACACCCGCGTGCGCATCAACGGCATGGAGGCGATCGCCTCGTCGGGTGGCGAAGGCGGCCCCAACCGCGGCCGCGACTTCGACTACAACGTGTTCGCGTCCGAACTCTTCAATTCGGTGGTCGTGCACAAGACCGCCGAAGCCTCGCTCGACGAAGGCTCGCTGGGCGCGATCGTCGACCTCAACACCGGCGGGCCGTTCGGCTACAAGGTCGGCAGCACCTTCGTCACCAACGTGCAGGGCCAGGTCAACGACCTCACCGACGGCGTGGATCCGCGCGTCGCCGCGCTCTACGCGTTCCGCTCGCCGTCCGACACCTGGGCGGTGTCGTTCTCGGCCGCCTACTCCGACGACCAGACGCTCGAGCTCGGCCAGAACACCGTGCGTTGGCAGCAGGCCGACTTCCGCTCCGTGCGCGGCGTCGATTGCGCGGCCAACCCCAGCGACGCCGGATGCCTGGAAGTGGGCAATGCGTTCCATCCGCGCATCCCGCGCTACGGCGAGATCGACGTCAAGCGCGAGCGCCTGGGCCTGACCGGCTCGCTGGAACTGCGCCCGGCCGAGGGCACGCGCATCAACCTCGACCTGCTGTACTCCAAGCTCGATGCCTCGCGCGGCGAGAAGTGGGGCGAGGTGCTGTTCCGCGGCAACGAAGGCGGGATGGATGTGCTCGACTACACCATCGACCCGGCCACCAACAACCTCACGATGATGGAGGTCAACAACGCCTGGGTCCGCAACGAGGCGTTCGAGAAGGCCTGGGACAGCGAGTTCAAGCAGTGGACCGTCAACGTCGAGCAGGCGTTCGGCGACACGGTGACCGGCCACGCGCTGATCGGCAGCGCGCGATCCTCGCTCGAGTTCCCCTACGAGCGCACGTTCGTCTACGACGACCGCGACTACAACGGCTTCTACTACGACTACAGCGACGACGAGTTCCCGGTGATCGGCTTCAACGGCGGCGACGTCACCGACCCGGCCAACTTCCAGATGGCCGAATTCCGCGACCGCCCGACCAGCACCCAGCACGATTTCGACACGGTCACCGCCGATGTCGAGTGGGCTTTCAGCACGGACTACTCCCTGCAGGCCGGCGTCAACTACCGGCAGTTCTCCTTCAGCACCTGGGGCGGCCTGCGCGACACCGGCGTCTGTGCGTCCGACATCTACACCTGCGCACCGGGCGAGTACGGCATCCCCGCGACGGACGACCTCTCGGAGATCTATGACTTCGACGGCGACACCGGCCCCGGCTCGACCACGCGCTGGCTGATCCCCGACCTCGATGCCTGGGTCGACTTCATCGACCTCAACGGCCGACCGGTCCGCCTGGACCAGGGCAACATCCGCACGGTGAGCGAGAACGATACCGGCGTGTTCCTGCAGCTCAACGGCAACACGCTGGTCTTCGACCGCACCCTGGCCTTCAACGCGGGCGTGCGCTACGTCGAGACCGAGCAGACCTCGAGCGGCTACAACTCCGGTGCGTACGTCACCATCGACCGCCCGACGTACACCGATACCCTGCCCTCGTTCAACGCGGCCTACTCGATCACCGACGACCTGATCTGGCGCGTGTCGGCGGCCAAGGTGATGACGCGACCCGGCCTGGGAAGCCTCTCGCCCGGTGGCAGCGTGGACAGCTTCAACTATCGCGTCACCTACCAGAATCCCTACCTCGATCCGACCCGCGCCGACGCCTACGACATGTCGCTGGAGTGGTACTTCGCGCCTGAATCGATCCTCTCGCTGGCGCTGTTCTACAAGGACATCGAGTCCAGCCCGATCTCCTCCGAGCGCACCGGCACCTATGCCTCGACCGGCCTGCCGCTCGACCTGCTCGTGCCGACCTCGCCGGCCGCCCAGGATCCGGAAGGGCGGCCGTGGGAGATCCGCAGCGTCGAGAACGGCCCCGGCGGCAAGGTGCAGGGCTACGAGATCGGTTTCCAGATGCCCTTCGCGGTGATGACCGAGACCGTGCCCGTCATCCGCAACATGGGCATGATCGGCAACTACACCTACGTCGACTCCGACCGCGACTACACCTTCGGCAGCCAGACGATCACCGAGCGCCTGTTCGGCCTGTCCAACCACTCGTACAACTTCACCCTGTACTACGAGAACGAGAAGTTCAGCGCCCGCGCCTCCGCCGCCTACCGCAGCGACTACCTGACCGGTACCAGCGGCACCGGCAACGTGTTCGAGGGCTACGACGGTACCTTCAACGTCGATGCATCGGCCAACTACAAGATCAACGACAGCTTCGAGGTGACCCTGGAGGCACTGAACCTGACCGACGACTACCAGGACCGCTGGACCGACATCAACACCTACCGCCGCTACGAGTACGACCACACCGGGCGCACCTACAAGCTCGGCTTCCGCTACCGCTTCTGACGCAGCACCCCAGGGCCCGGCGTGGCGTTCCATGCCGGGCCCTTTCCATCGGCGGCCCCCGCCGCCCGACGCAAGTCCCGTGGCATCGAAGTGCCTGTCGGCGAACGCCCCCACGCCACACCCCGCTCGCCTCCTTTCCCGACCCGCAAGAAGGAGCCGCTCGATGAATGCCCGACCCCTGTCCTGCCTGGCCAGCGCGCTCGCGCTGCTGCTCGCCGCCTCCCTCCCGGCCGCGGCCGGCGACCTCCATGGGCCACCCGACGTCAGTCGCGAAATCCTCGGCCCCAACGACGGCTGGGCGGCGCTTGCCACCGCTCAAATGCCCCATGGCACCACCGGCGGTGCCAGTGCCGACGCCGCCCACGTATTCACCGTGACCACGCGCAACGAACTCGTCGCCGCACTGGGCCATCCCGATGCGACGCCGAAGATCGTGCGGATCGCCGCGATGATCGACGCCAACGTCGACGACGCCAACGCCCCTCTCGATTGCGCGGACTATGCCCGCGCCGACCCCGAGACCGGCGAGACATACTCACTGGCCCAGTACCTGGCCGACTACGATCCGGCCACCTGGGGCCGGGACGAAGAGCCGTCCGGTCCGCAGGAACGTGCGCGTGATGCGTCCGCCGATGCCCAGGCGGCCCGGATCCGCATCCGCGTGCCGCCCAACACCACCCTCGTCGGCGTGACCCGCGGCGCCGGCCTGCGTGGGGCCTGGCTCGACATCCGCCCCGGCAGCGGCAGCAGCAACGCCCCGGCCAACGTGATCGTCCGCAACCTGAGCTTCGTCGATACCTTCGACTGCTTCCCGGCCTGGGATCCGACCGATGGCGAGGCGGGCAACTGGAATTCGCTCTACGACGCCATCTCGATCCGCAACGCCACCCATGTGTGGATCGATCACAACGCCTTCTTCGACGATGCCACGGCGGACGAAGGGCAGCCCAGCTATTTCGGACGGCTCTACCAGGTGCACGACGGCCTGATCGACATCACCAATGCCTCCGACCTCGTGACGGTCTCATGGAACATCCTGGCCAATCACGACAAGGCCATGCTGGTCGGCTCGTCGGACAGTGCCAGCGCCGACCGTAACCGGCTGCGCATCACCCTCCACCACAACCTGTTCCACGACCTGGGCCAGCGCGTCCCGCGGCTCCGCTTCGGCCAGGCGCATGTCTACAACAACCAGTACAGCCTCTCGCTCGCGGGCGCCGCGCGCTACGGGTACAGCTGGGGCATCGGCATCGAGTCGGCCCTGTTCGCGCAGAACAACCATTTCCTGGTGCCGCCAGGCGTGACCCCGGACCTGTTCCTGGAGACCTACAAGGGCACCGCGGCATACGTCGAAGGGACCTGGGTCAACGGGTTCTCCCGCCGGCACGAGGTCGACGTGGTCGACGCGTTCAACGCGGCCAACGGCACATCGTTGGGCGACGACGTCGGCTGGACCCCCACCCTGTACCCGCGCATCGATCCGACGGTTTCGGTGCCCGTGCGGGTGCTGCTGGGCGCGGGTCCGATGAAGTAGTTTCGCACCTGCGTGTCGCGACGCCCGCTGGCGTCGCGGGTGGTGGGCGTCCGGATCCAGGGGGCGCGGGCGGTCGACTCTCTCCCGTCCGCCGCGGTCCGGCCGGCGTCGGCGCGAGTCCCGAAGTCGCGCCGACTCAGGGTTCGCCCACTGCTCTTCTTTTTTTTCCGGGCGAGGCGTCCACGAAGGCCCTTTCGCCAATCGCCGCCGCGCGCGCGGCGCAGCTCCACCGTCTCCAGTCCCACGGTCTGCCGTTGGCGGTCAGGGATACATGCGCTCGCGCAGGCCCGGCACGACGCGGGTGAGTTCGTCGGCGACGATGGCGGCGAAGAACGCCGCGCCGGTATCGCCGAGGTGGGTGTAGTCGAACTGACGCTTCGGCTGCCCCAGCGGTGCGCGGCCGGTCGGGTCCGCGGGCACCTCCGGCGGTGGCGGCACGTCGTGGTCGACCGTGGTGCCCGTCTGCGCGGCGGCCGCCATCCAGGACGGTGGCGGGCTCCCGGCCAGGGTCATCGCCTGGACCGGGCCCATGCCCTGCACGGCCGCCATGCTGCGCGCGTGCAGGTCGACCAGCGGTACGTCCATCTCGCGGGCGATGCGGCGCACCGTGTCGGCCCAGGGCTGCAGGTCGTCGTCCAGGCGGCCGTCCTTGAACATCCGCCGGGCAAGGGGCGTCACCAGGACCGGTTTCGCGCCGGCGGCGCGGATCTCCTCGACGTAGCGGCGCATGTTCGCGGGGAACTCACGGGCCAGGTCGGTGGAGCGTCCGGGCTTGCCCGGCTGGTCGTTGTGGCCGAACTGCACCAGGACCCAGGTGTCGTCGTAGGCACCGGTCTTCATCTCGGCCAAGGCGATGTCCCACGATCCTTCGGCGCGGTAGCTGTAGCTGCTGCGGCCGCCGCGCCCCAGGTTGACGCAGGCGACGAAGGCGCTGACGTGCCTTGAGCAGAACACGCCGCCCCAGCCGCTCAGCACCTGGGTGGTCGAGTCTCCGACCAGGATGATCTTGTCGGCATGGATGGGCACCGGCGCCGGCCGGGACTGCGTCGCCGTGGCCTGCGCGCCGGCGGGACCTGCCGTGGCCAGCAGGCAGGCGGCCACGAGGGGAACGAGGATCTTCATGAAGGTCTCCTGCAGGGTCGTGTCGGATCGCTCACATCGTGCCGCGCTGGACGAAGGGCACCCGCTGGTAAAGCCGGCGCTCGCCGCCACGCGGGTCGTCTTCGAGCCGGCTGGCATCGTCGAACACCAGGGTCTGGCGCTCAGGCAACGTGTACGGCGCCCAGTGCGGCAGGTCGCCGTGGTTGGGATCGCCGCCGCGGGCGAAGGCCAGCAGCGCCGCACTCATGCGCGCGGCCATCGCGCGCGCCGCAGCGCCATCGCCGGTCCGGGAACCGGGCTGGGCGGTGTTGTCGAACACCAGTGGAATGTCGAGCGTGTGGAAGGCGCGGAACCGGCGGCCGTCGTCGGTGTCGGGATACCAGTCGAGCTGGTAGGCCCAGGTGGGCGCGCCTCCACCGGCCGCCTGGCGCGCGCGCGCTTCGGCCTCCTCGACGGCGCCGCGCCAGGAGCGCCCGGCGGTGGTCGCGGCGAAGAAGACCTCGCTGGGCGTGTAGTCCGGATACAGGCGGCGGTACGCGTCGATCACCGCCTGCGGCCGGATGTCGACGAACTGCTGCTTCTCCAGCCGTTCCGGCAGGCGCTCCCAGTCCAGCGTGAAGTTGGCGAGATCGTTGCCCAGGAAGGCTCGGGTTTCGTCGCGGGTGTTGCCGATCACCATGGGGATGGCCGCGGACTGCGCGGGCGCCTCCGGCCAGAACGGATGCACCGGCAACCGGCCGCTGTCCATCACCGGCCCGAAATACAGGCTGCTGTCTTCCACGCGGGAGGGGTCGCGCACCCGCGCGGCGTCGAGCAGCCGCGCCGGCGACAGGCGCAGCAGGCCGTCGATGTCGCCCGCGGGCAGGCCCGCGGCCTCGATCAGCAGCGCCGCGCGCTGGGACGCCGCGCGCGGACCGGCCGCGGTGACCTGCTGGCCGCTCATGGTCCATGCGCGATGGAACAGGCCGCGCGCGGCCGGCATCGCCATCAGCGTGGCGATCTTGGCGCCGCCGCCGGACTGGCCGAAAACGGTGACGTTGCCGGCATCGCCGCCGAACTCCGCCGCGTGCTCGCGCACCCAGTGCAGGGCCTGCACCAGGTCGAGCTGGCCCACGTTGCCGGAATCGGCATAGGCGGGGCCGCCGAGGTTGCCCAGGTACAGGTAGCCGAAGGCATTGAGCCGATGGTTGACGGTGACCACCACGACGTCGCCGCGGGTGCACAGGTTCACGCCGTCGTAGAGCGGATCGCTTCCCGACCCGTTGTTGAAACCGCCGCCGTGGATGTAGACCAGCACCGGGCGGCGACCGCCATCGCGCAGCGCCGGCGTGGTGACGTTGAGGAACAGGCAGTCCTCGCTGGTGGATTCGCCTTCGTCGCGCTGCGGGCTCGCGGCGCCGAACGCCAGGGCGTCGCGCACGCCATCCCAGGGCTGCTCGCGCAACGCGGGCCGGAACCGCCGGGGACCGGTGTCGGCGCCGTAGGGGATGCCGCGGAACACCAGCATGCCGCGGTCGCGGAAGCCGCGCACCCGGCCACTACGGGTCGTCGCCAGCGGATGTGTGCCGCCGGCAGCTGCGTGCACGCCGGGCAGGAAGGCGCTGGCGGCGAGCACGCCCGCCACCCCGGCAGTGAGGGACAGCAGGCGCCGACGCACTGGATCGTCGGGACGGGCGGTGGGACGCTCAATGCTCATCGGTCTCACCAGCTTCCAGGTGGCGCAGCCAGGCATCGGCCACGCGCGGCCACAGCGACAGGCTGCTGCCGCCGATGTCGCGCACGCCGAAGCCGTGTCCGCCGCGCGGATAGAGATGCATCTCGGTGGGCACGCCGGCCTCGCGCAGGGCGGTATACAGCTGCAGGCTGTTGGCCACTGCGACGCTGGTGTCGTCGGCGGCATGCAGGAGGAAGACCGGGGGCATGCCGGCGCGGACGCGGTTCTGCATCGAATAGGCCGCGACGTCCGTCGGCGAAGGATCGGGCCCGAGCAGGTGCTCGCGCGAGACCGCGTGCGCGTGCGCGCCCATGTCGATCACCGGATACAGCAGGAGCACGCCCTGGGGACGCGCATCGAGCCGGTCGAACGCGTCCACGGGCGGGTTGAAGGTCTCGTCGTGGCGCATCGCCAGGCTCGCCGCGACATGGCCGCCGGCGGAAAAGCCCATCGCCGATATCCGGCCCGGATCAATGCCCCAGCGATCGGCCTGGCCGCGTATCACGCGCATGGCGCGCTGTGCGTCGGCCACCGACACGTCGCGCGCGCCGACGTGGCCTTCGCCCGGCAAGCGGTAGCGCAACACGAACAGGGTGTAACCCAGCGCGTCAGCGAACACCGGCACCAGCGCGGAGCCTTCCTTGTCGAGGACGATTCGCCGGTACGCGCCGCCCGGGATCACCAGCAGGGCGCGGCCATTGGCACGCACCGGCCGATGGACAACGAGGTAGGGCCGGGTGACGCCGGTGACGACGCGATCCGGCAAGGCAGGATCGTCGCTACGCTCGACGATCCGCTGCTCGATCCCGACCGCGGCGGATCCAGGTCCGGTCTCGCCGGGCCACAGGAACACCCGCGAATCGAGGTCGGCCCCGGTCTCCGACGACGGCGTCTCCGCGAGCGCGGGCTGCGAGGCCAGCAACATGGACACGAGCAGTCCACCCAACCAGCGCCGACGCCCCCTGCGCCCGGGGCCGGCGACGCGCGCAGCGCGCGAGGCCGGGCATCCACCACGCCACCGCATTACTTCAGCGGCTCGCGCCGCTCCAGCGGCTTGAGCGGTTCCATCGTGTCCAGGTCCCAGTCGGCGGCGACGAAGGCCTGGCGCGTGGGCGCGTGGACGGGGTAGCCGCCCACCTGGTCCTGGCTGTCGATGATCGTGCCGCGGCCCTCGATGGTGTCCGCGAGGATGCGACGGTCGGTGTCGTCGCGGTCCCAGGGCCGGGCGCCGGCGGTCGCGATCACGGCATCCTGGACCTGCGCCGAGGGCAGCAGCTCGACGCCGAACGGCAGGGCCGGCGCGTTCGCCATCGGCTTCACTTCGACCGGGGCGGTGGTATAGCGCCCTTCCATCGGCAGCGGTCGGCCGATGCGGTCCAGTGCCAGGTTGTCGTCGAAGAAGACGTCGATGTCGCCCGAGCCGCCGACGGTGAACAGGGCCAGTTCCTCGGTCGAGATGCCCGCTCGCATCACGTTGCCGCGCGACACCATCTGGCCCCGCGAGTAGGGATGGTCGATCCACTCCTCGGCGATCAGGTTGTAGTGCATCGCGCGCTGGCCCGGGTCGTAGATCAGGTTGTTGATGACCTGTCCGCGGGCGCCACCCTTGAACAGCGGATTTCGCTCGTAGTTGTGGGCATAGAGATTGCCGACGATCAGCACGTCGTTGACGTGGTCGTGGATCAGGGTGCCCTTGGAGTGCTCGCCCTTGCCGTGGGTCGCGTGGGCGAGGCCCTCGGCGATGATGTTGTTGCTGAAGGTGATCCGCCGAGAGGCGTTCTGCATCCACTCGGCCTCGGACTCGCCGGCGAAGCGCGTGCTCGACGCCGACAGGTTTTCGTCGGTGGCCCAGGTCAGCGAACAGTGGTCGACGATCACGTCGTGCGCGCCGCGCGTGGTGGTGATGGCATCGAAGTCCACGCCGGCCATCTTCGGCAGGCCACCATCGCCGGGGCGCACCCGGATATGGCGGATCACCACGTCGTGCGCGGCCACCACCAGGCCACCCTTGATGAAGGTCACGCCCGGTCGCGGCGCGGTTTGTCCAGCGATGGTCAAGAAGGGCTCGTCGATGCGCACGGTCTTCATGCCCAGGTCGATGACGCCACCGACTTCGAACACCACGGTGCGCGGCCCCTTGGCCTTCACCGCCTCGCTGAACGAGCCCGGGCCCTCGGCATCCAGGGTGGTCACCTTGATGATCCGCCCCCCTCGCCCGCCGGGCGTATGCGCCGCCCAGCCTTGCGCTCCCGGGAATGCCAGCGCTTGCGGATCGGTCCCGGCGGCGACCGCAGGCGCGCCCAGCATCGCCATCGACAACAGCAGGACAAGGGCACCGGTCCAACGGACGGGCGAAGAACAGATCGACTGCATGGACTTCCTCCGGATTCGCGGCCGCTCCACGTTAGCGCGAAGTGTTTTGCCGCACTGCACATTGAAAATGACACCGGTTTACCATATACGAGTAGACCAAGGGCACGCCATGTGCACCGCAACATCGATTCGGGAGGGAGCGACTTGAGCAAGGGCAACGACAACGCGAGGGATGCGACGCAACAGGGCGGGGACGCGGCCGCGATCGCCGATGCCTTCGTCCGGGCCAGGCGCGAAGGCTGGTCGCTACCGGACTTTCCCGGCACGATCCCGGCGGACTTGTTGGCCGCCTATGCCGTACAGGACCTGGCGATCGACGCGTGGGACGACGAGGTCGTCGGCTGGAAGGTCGGCTATATCCATCCCGACCGCCGCGATGCCTCCGGCGACGAGCGCCTGCTGGGCCCGATCTTCGCGCACCAGGTGTGGCCCGCCGACGGCCGTACCGACGTACCGGTGTTTGGCGGTGGATTCGGCGCGATCGAAGCCGAGTACGTCCTGCGGCTCGAGGCCGACGCCCCCGCCGACAAACTCGACTGGACGGCCGCGGAAGCCGAAGCCCTGCCTGCGCGCCTGTTCACCGGCATCGAGGTGGCCAGCAGTCCCCTCGCCACGATCAACGTGCTCGGGCCCCGCGTGGTGGTCTCCGACTTCGGCAACAACAATGGTCTCGTGCTCGGTCGCGAGATCCCCGACTGGCGCGCGATCCCCGAACCCCAGCTGCGGGCGGAGACCTGGATCGAGGGCGCGTGCGTCGGCACCGGCGGCGCCACCACGTTGCCGGGTGGGTTGCGGGCCGCGTATGCGTTCGCGCTTTCGCGCTCGGCCCGGCGCGGGCGCCCGCTCAAGGCCGGCACGCTGATCGCGACCGGCAACGCCACCGGCATCCACGATATCGTGGCGGGACAGAACGCGCGGGTGAGTTTCGTGGGACACGAAGACCTGGAGGTACGCGCCGTCGCCGCCACCGGCACGAAGCGTGAGGGCGGCGAGGGCCGCGCGGCATGATGGACCGGCGACGCTTCCTGGCCGCCGGCATAGGCGCCGCCCTCTCCGCGCCCGTGCTCCCGGCCTTCGGCAAGACCGCCGACGGTGCGTTGACCGCGACCGATGTCCACGTCGACGGCTACCCCACGGTCGAGGCAGTGAAGTGGATCGGCGACACCCTGGCCCGCGAGACCGAGGGCCGCCTGCGCATCCGCCTCTACCACTCCGGCCAGCTGGGTCGCGAAGCCGAGGCGATCGACATGGCCCGGTTCGGCGCCATCGACATCACCCGCGTCTACAGCGGTGCGCTCAACAATGCGTTCCCGTTGACCCAGGCGCTGTGCCTGCCGTACGTGTTCGATTCGGTGCCGCACCTGCGCCGCGCGCTGGACGGGGAGGTCGGCGCCGCGGTCCTCGGGAGTTTCGCGGCGCGCGACCTGGTCGGCCTGGCGATCTACGACAGCGGCGCGCGCTGCTTCTACAACACCCAGCGCCCGCTGCACGTCCCGGCCGACCTCAATGGCCTCAAGTTCCGCGTGCCCGGCTCGGACATCTTCATCCAGTTGCTGAGGCTGTTCGGCGCCAACCCGACGCCGCTGTCCTACGGCGCCGTGTTCTCGGCACTTGAGACGCGCCTGATCGATGGCGCGGAGAACAACATGCGCAGCTTCCATTCCAGCCGACAGTTCGAAGCCGCGCGCTTCTGGTCGCAGAGCGAGCATTCCTACGCCCCGGACCTGCTGCTGATGTCGCGGCGCAGCCTCGATTCGCTGGCACCGCGCGACCGCGCGCTCGTCACCGACGTGGCCCGCGCGTCCGTCCAGGTCATGCGTCGCCTGTGGGACGAATCAGAAGCCGCCGCGCGCAAGGCCGTGGTCGAGGCCGGCGTCGCGATCAACGAGGTCGACGTCGCCGCCTTCCGCCAGGCGGCCAGGCCGCTGCTCGACGATTACCTGAACCGTGAACGGATCGCGCCGCTCTACCGCGCCATCCGCGATCTCGCATGAGGAGCGCGATGACGCCCGCCACTACCCACACCGCCCCTCCCGCCGCGCCACGCGCCGCGGGCCTGCGCCTGCTCGACCGCCTCGCGTCGCTGTCCATCGGCGTCGCCGGCATCGCACTCCTCGGCCTCGTCGTGGTCCAGGGGTGGCAGGTGTTCGCACGCTACGTGCTCAACGACTCGCCCAGTTGGACCGAACCCGTCACCTTGCTGCTGCTCGCCACGGCGATGAGCCTGGGCGCGGCGGCGGCGGTGCATGAAGACCGCCACTTCCGTTTCCACCTGCTCGCGCAGGCGTTGCCCGAGCCCGCCCGTCGTGGCTCCGAACGCCTGACCGCCGTGGTGACCATCGCGATCGGCGGCGTGCTGGCGGCCTGGGGCACGCGCCTGCTGCTCGATGGCATCGACATCCGGATGGCCGGTGCGCCGCTCCCGCAAAGCATCGCCTTCCTGCCGCTGTCGCTCGGCGGCGCGCTGATGGTGCTGTTCGCCCTGCCCCGCTTGTGGCGGGGTGCCGCGGCCACGATCGAGAACGGGGAGGCCTGACCATGGACATCGCATTGTTGTTCGGCACCTTCCTGGTGCTGCTCCTGCTCGGGGTGCCGGTGGCCTACTCGCTGGCCGCGGCCTCGCTCGTGGTCCTGCTCAGCCTCGGCCTGCCTTCGATCGTACTCGTGCAGCAGGTCGGCGCCGGCATCGGCACCGCCTCGCTGATCGCGATCCCGCTCTTCATCTTCGCCGGCGAGATCATGATGCGCGGCGGCATCTCCGAACGCCTGATCAGCCTGGCGGCCGCGTTGGTCGGCCGCATCCGCGGCGGCCTCGGCCAGGTCAGCGTGCTTTCCTCGCTGTTCTTCGGTGGCGTTTCCGGCTCGGCGATCGCCGATGTCTCCGCAGTGGGCGGCACGATGATCCCGCAGATGGTCAACCGCGGCTACGACCGCGACTTCGCCGTCAACGTGAGCATCACCGCGGCGCTGGTGGCGCTGCTCGTGCCGCCGTCGCACAACCTGATCCTGTACTCGGCCGCAGTCGGCGGTGGCATCTCGATCGCCGACCTGTTCGCCGCCGGCATCCTGCCCGCGCTGCTGATGACGGTGACCCTGATGTTCACCGGCTACATGATCGCGCGCCGCCGCGGCTACGGGGTCGAGCCGTTCCCCGGCATGCGCGCGGTGATGCTGCGACTGATCGCGGCGTTGCCCGGGCTGGGCCTGGTCGCGTTGATCTTCGTCGGCATCCGCGCCGGCATCTTCACCGCGGTCGAGAGCGCCGCGGTGGCGGTGGTGTACGCGCTGCTGGTGACCCTGGCGATCTATCGCATGCTCGACTGGAAGGCGTTCCGCGGCGCAGTCGCGCATGCTTCCAGGACGACCGGCGTGATCCTGTTCGTGATCGCCACCGCGGCGTTGTTCGGCTGGCTGCTCGCCTACCTGCAGGTGCCCGCGGCAGCGGTGGAACTGCTGGGCCGCATCGCCGACGACCGCTACACGGTGCTGCTGGTGATCGTGGTGATCCTGTTGCTGCTGGGCACCTTCATGGACCTGGCGCCGATGATCCTGATCTGCACGCCGATCTTCCTGCCGGTGGCCAAGGCCTTCGGGGTGGATCCGCTGCAGTTCGGCACCGTCCTGGTCCTAGCCGGTGGCATCGGCCTGGTCACGCCACCGGTGGGCTCGGTGCTGTTCGTCGGCACGGCGATCGGCAAGATCGGCATCGGCGAAAGCATGCGCTCGATCTGGCCGTTCTGGCTGGCGGCGATCGCCGTGCTGATCGTGGTGGCGGTGTTCCCGCAACTGTCGCTCTGGCTCCCGGCGCTGCTCAAGGCCTGAGGCCCGATGCATCTCCGCCCGTGCGCCACGGCGCACGGGCGTCACCGCGGGTGATGGCGCCGTACCCAACCGGGCCGGCGGACGCGCCGGCTAGTCGCCAGCTCCGCGCGCACGCCCAATCACCAATCCCCAAGCACGTCCAACTCCCTATCCTTCCATCTGCTCCAGCTCACGCCCCTTGGTCTCGTGCACGTAGCGCAGGACGAAGAAGATCGACACGAACGCGGACGCGGCGTAGAAGCCGTACGTGGCCGCCAGGCCGATGCCGGCGAGCATTACCGGGAAGGTGATGGTGATGGCGAAGTTCGCGCCCCACTGGAACAGGCCGGCGACCGCCAGGCCTGAGCCGCGGATCTGGTTCGGGAACATCTCCCCCAGCATCACCCACATCACCGGGCCCCAGGACAGGTTGAAGAAGACCACGTAGATGTTGGCCGCCACGAGCGCCAGCACGCCCATCGAGTCCGACAGTTGCAGCGTGCCGGCCGCATCCAGCGAGCCGGTGGCGAAGGCCACCGTGACCAGGCCCAGCGTGACCGCCATGCCCAGCGAACCGACCCAGAGCAGGGGCTTGCGCCCGATCCGGTCGATCAGCACGACCGTCAGCAGGCAGGCGCCGATGCTGAGCGCGCCCGACAGTACGTTGATCAGCAGCGCATCGCTTTCCGAGAAGCCCACCGCCTGCCAGAGCACCGCGCCGTAGTAGAACACCACGTTGATGCCCACCAGTTGCTGGAACGTCGCCAGGCCGATGCCGACCCAGACGATCGGCCGCAGCCGGCCCGTGGCGCGCGACACCAGGTCCGACAGCTGCGGGCGGTGGTGGTCGCGGGCCAGCGATGCCTCGATTTCGCCGAGTTTGGCCGCCCCGGCGGTCGGGCCATACAGGCGGACCAGCACCTGCAGGGCCTGCTGGTTGCGCTTCTTGACCACCAGGAAGCGCGGGCTCTCCGGGATGAACATCAACGCGACCAGGAACAGGGCGGCCGGGGCGACCTCCATCCAGAACATCCAGCGCCAGGCCTCGTGCCCGCCCCAGAGCGGCTGGGTGGAGGCACCGGCGAACTTCGCCAGCAGGTAGTTGCTCAGGAAGGCGGCGAACAGGCCGCCGATGATGGCGATCTGCTGCACCGTCGCCAGGCGGCCACGGTAGTGCGCGGCCGAGACCTCGCTGATGTAGGCCGGCGACATCACGCTCGCCGCGCCGACGGCGAGGCCGCCCAGCACGCGGTAGACCACGAACTCCAGCGACGAGGTCGCCACGCCCGAACCCCAGGCCGAAACGATGAAGAAGGCGGCGGCGACGATCAGCAGCGCGCGTCGCCCGTACAGATCGGCGAGGCGGCCGGCGAAGAACGCGCCGAACGCACAGCCCAGCAGCATCGAGGCGACGTTGAAGCCCGTGCCCACCGAGTCCGAGCGGAACGCCGCCTGCAGGCCGTCGACGGTGCCGTTGATGACGCCGCTGTCGAAGCCGAACAGGAAGCCGCCGATCGTCGCGACCAGGCTGATGAGCAGGATGAATCGGGTGTTCCCGGTATCCCGGGCCGGCGTGCCGGTCGCGGTCTGGTTGGGCGTCATGTGCAATCCCCGTGGTTGGTCGAGAGCGCGGGCGCATGCCGCCCGCGAGATGATGATGCGCTCAGCGCACTTCGTACTGGTGGACCCGGTTCACGTAACACGGCCCCGGTCCGCCGTGCATCCGCCGCTTCACCCCCTGGTGGCCGACGTACTGGCTCACCCGCATCTTCCGGCGTACTGGATGTCGGCCGCGATCCTTCGGGGCGCTGGAAGTTTGGCCAGCGGTGTCATATTTCCGCTTCGGCAGGTCCCTCGCGGGTGCCCGCACTGTAACCGCAATGTCTGCGCGATCCTTGCTGCAGCGCACGATGCCTCGGCACGGTGCCTTTGATAGCTTCGGATTGACCATCGGTGTCATCGATCGACGCCGCCTCCTCCGAAGCGAGATCCCTGATGACCGGAACGTCCCCGCGCGCCCTTGCCCTGTTGCTCACGACCTGCGCCAGCCTCGCCCTCGCGGCCTGCACCAGCGCCGCCCAGGACCCGCCGACACCGGCCGGGACCACGGCAGGCAGGACGGCGGCAGCCGAGTCACAGGATGCACGCTGGGCCCGCGGCATCGAGAACCAGCGCATGGCGGACCTCGGCGACGGGACCTTCCTCAATCCGATCCTTGGCGGTGACCACCCGGATCCGTCGGTCCTGCGGGTGGGCGACGACTACTACATGACGCTGTCGTCCTTCGATGCCTATCCCGGCCTGCCGATCTGGCATTCGCGCGACCTGGTCAACTGGGCGCCGGTGGGGCACGCGATCACCGAGAACGTCGGCTCGATCTGGGCGCCCGACCTGGTCCGCCACGAGGGGCGCTACTACATCTATTTCCCGGCGCGCGTCGGCGGCACCGAAGGCACCCGCCGCAGCAACTACGTGGTCTGGGCCGACGACATCGAAGGGCCGTGGAGCGAACCGGTCAACATCGGCCTGCCCGGCCACATCGACCCCGGCCACGCGGTCGGCGAGGACGGCAAGCGCTATCTGTTCCTCAGCGGCGGCGACTACGTCGGCCTCGCCGACGACGGCCTTTCGACCGTCGGCGAGGTCAAGCACGTCTACGACGGCTGGAAATATCCGGAGGAGTGGGTGGTCGAGGGCTATGCCCAGGAGGGCCCCAAGATCACCCGTCGCGGCGACTGGTTCTACATGGTCACCGCCGTCGGCGGCACCGCCGGCCCGCCCACCGGGCACATGGTGATCGTCGCGCGCTCGAAGTCGATCCACGGGCCGTGGGAGAACGCGCCCAACAATCCGGTCGTGCGCACCCGTTCGCGCAGCGAGGACTGGTGGTCGCGCGGCCATGCCACCCTGGTGGAGGACACCGCTGGGCAATGGTGGATGGTCTACCACGGCTACGAGCACGGCTTGTGGACATTGGGCCGACAAGCCCTGCTGGACCCCATCGAATGGACCGACGATGGCTGGTTCGTCGCGAAGGGCGGCGACCTGGGCGCCCCGCTGCCCAAGCCGGCCGGCACCGCGGTCGCGCATGGCATGGCGCTGTCGGACCGCTTCGACGGGCCGGCGCTGGGGCCGCAATGGGCCTTCTACGATCCGGCGCCCGGCGAGATGTCGCGCATCGGTTTCGAGGACGGCGCACTGGTGCTGGCGGCCAAGGGCAAGGTGCCGGCCGATGCGTCGCCGCTGACCCAGATCGCCGGCGACCGCGACTACAGCTTCGAAGTCCACATGCAGATCGAACCCGGCGCCGTGGGCGGCGCGCTGATGTTCTACAGCGATCGGCTGTACGCCGGCATCGGCAGCAACGGCGAGGACTTCATCATGCATCGCTATGGCCGGGAGCGCCCGGCGCGCTTGGCCCCCGGTCCGGGCGGCGAGCTGTGGCTGCGGATGACCTACCGCGACCAGATCCTCACCATCCACCACAGCACGGACGGCCGCGACTGGACCAAGTACGGCGTGCAGATGGAGCTCTCGGGTTACCACCACAACGTGGCCGGCCGCTTCCTGTCCCTGCGCCCGGGCCTGTATGCCGCCGGCGACGGCAAGGTGCGCTTCCTCGATTACCGCTACCGGGCCCTCGACTGAGTCGAACGGCTATCATCCCAGCACGACTCCCCGAGCCGGACCCGATCGGATGCCCGCACCCCGAAAACCCCGGAAGACCGCCAGCGACGCGCCCCTGCCCCCGGGCAAGAGCGCGACCATCAATGACATCGCCCGCCTGGCGGGCGTGTCGAAGAAGACCGTCTCGCGGATCATCAACCGCTCGCCGCTGGTGCGCGAGGAAACCCGGGAGCGGGTCGAGAAGCTCATGCGCGACGTCGGCTACGTGCCCGACCCGCTCGCCCGCGGGCTCGCGTTCCGGCGCTCGTTCCTGATTGGAATGGTCTACGACAACCCGACCGCGCAGTTCATCGTCAACATGCAGTACGGCGCGCTCGACGCGTTGCGCGATTCCGGTTTCGAACTGGTCGTCCACCCCTGCGACAGCCGCAGCCCGGGCTACATCGACGGGGTGCGGCGCTTCGTCCAGCAGCAGAAGCTGCACGGGGTGATGCTCGTGCCGCGCGTGTCCGAGGACCAGGCCCTGGCCGACATGCTCGACGGCATCGGCTGCCGCTACACCCGCATCGCCGCACTGGCGCTCGACGACCATTCGCGCATGGTGATCACCCACGACCGCGATGGCGCCGCGGAGGCTGCCGACTACCTGCAGACCCTGGGCCACCGCGACATGGCGGTGATCACCGGCCCGTCGAGCTACCGCTCGGCGATCGAGCGTACCGGCGGTTTCGTCGACGCGCTGGCCCGGCGCGGGATCGAGCTGCCGAAGTCACGCATCCTGGAAGCCGGCTACACATTCGAGTCCGGCGTGGCCGCCGCGGAGAAGCTCCTCGCCGGCAAGCGCCGGCCGACGGCGATCTTCTGCGCGAACGACGAAATGGCCGCCGGCGTGTACCGCGTCGCCCTGCGCATGGGCATCGACATTCCCCGGCAGCTGTCGGTGATCGGTTACGACGACAGCCCGCTGGCCTCGCGCCTGTGGCCGCCGCTCAGCTCGGTGCGACGCAACACCCGCGACACCGGCCGGGTCGCCGCGGCCATGCTCATCCAGGCCGACGACGACGTCCGCGGCCGCCCCCTCGCGAGCGTGCGCCCGCACCTGATCGTGCGCGACTCCTGCCAGCCGCCCGAGACCTGAGCCCCGTCCTCCCGCGCCGGGCCCAAGTCCCGGACCGCTCCGCCACGCGCCCGGGGGCGCCATGGCGCAGCGCAAAATGACACCGGTTACCGAAATCCGTAGAATCGGCAGCCGACGACAGATTCACCGCCCGGCCCAAGGCCTGCGCGACCGCAACCACGGAGGCTCGACACGATGTTCCAGAAGACCTACCACGCCACCCACCCGGACATGATGGAGGGCGCCAGCAACCAGCAGCTCCGCGATCGCTACCTGGTCACGGACCTGTTCAAGCCCGGGCAGGTCACGCTGAACTACTCGCACAACGAGCGCTTCGTCATCGGCGGTGCCGCCCCGACCGATGCGCCCATCGCCCTGCCCGCGCAGACCGAGCCCGCCTCCGCGGCCGGCAAGCCCTTCCTGGAGCGACGCGAGCTGGGCGTGGTCAATGTCGGCGGCGGCGCCGGCACGGTGACCGTCGACGGCACCGACCACGCGCTCGAGCCCAAGGATGGCCTGTACGTGCCGATGGGCAGCGAGGTCAGCTTCGCTTCGGCCGACGCGGCCAGTCCGGCGCTGTTCTACCTGGCCTCGACGCCGGCGCACACCCGCCACGAGGTCAAGCACATCTCGATCGCCAACGCCGTGCCGCTCGAGCGCGGCGCGCTGGAAACCAGCAACGAGCGCACGATCTACCAGTACATCGTCCCGGCGACCTGCACCTCGTGCCAGCTGCTGCTGGGGCTGACCATCCTCAAGCCGGGCAGCGTCTGGAACACCATGCCGCCGCACCTGCACGACCGCCGTTCGGAGATCTACTTCTACTTCGACCTCGGCGAGGAGCGGGTCATGCACTTCATGGGCGACCCGGCCGACATGCGCCACCTGGTCATCGCCAACAACGAGGCGGTGATCTCGCCGCCGTGGTCCATCCACATGGGCTCGGGCACGCAGAACTACTGCTTCATCTGGGCGATGGGCGGCGAGAACCTCGACTACACCGACATGAACCAGCTCGACATCTGCCAGCTGAAGTAAGCGCGCAGGTCCAGCACCCACACGCAAGGGGATATCGATGGCACACAACCCGTTCAGCCTGGAAGGCAAGGTCGCGCTGGTCACCGGCGCCAACACCGGCCTGGGCCAGGGCATCGCGCTGGCGCTCGCCGAGGCCGGCGCGGACATCGCCGCCGCCGGCATCGCGCCGCCAACCGAGACCGAGGCCAAGGTCAAGGCCCTGGGCCGGCGCTTCGTCTCGATCGAAGCCAACCTGATGAGCGTCGAGCCGATCGACCGCGTGATCGCCGAAACGCTCGAGGGCTTGGGCGGCCTGGACATCCTGGTCAACAACGCCGGGCTGATCCGCCGCGCCGACGCGGTCGACTTCAGCGAAAAGGACTGGGACGACGTCATGAACGTCAACATCAAGTCCGCCTTCTTCATGTCGCAGGCCGCCGGTCGCCACTTCATCGCCCAGGGCCGCGGCAAGATCATCAACATCGCGTCCATGCTGTCGTTCCAGGGGGGCATCCGCGTCCCCTCCTACACCGCCAGCAAGAGCGGCATCGCCGGCATCACCCGGCTGCTCGCCAACGAGTGGGCGTCCAAGGGCGTGACCACCAACGCGATCGCGCCCGGCTACATGGCCACCGACAACACCGCCCAGTTGCGCGCCGACGAGGCCCGCAGCGCCGAGATCCTGGGCCGCATCCCCGCCGGTCGCTGGGGCGTGCCGGCCGACCTGGGCGGCACCGCGGTGTTCCTGGCCTCGTCGGCCTCGGACTACGTCAACGGCGCGGTGATCCCCGTCGATGGCGGCTGGCTGGCGCGCTGAGACCGGCGCGGGGGGCATGCGCATGGGCACGCCCGCCGGCATCGCCCTGGCCGCCCTCATGGCGGCCGGTGGCGCGCACGCGGGCGAACCGCGTCGCGATTCCTACGTCGAGTCCGAGCGCGACATCGCCGTCGAGCAACCGGGGCCCCACGCGGGCACCGGCACCACCACGGCCTACCCGTTCTTCGACGACGCCGAAGGCTTCGAGACGATCTTCCGCAAGCGCGCCCTGCATCCCGGTGCGAGCATCGGCGAGCACCGCAACGACAAGGACGAGATCTACTACGTCCTGTCCGGCCGCGGCGAACTGATGCTCGACGGCGCGACCCACGAGGTGGGCCCGGGCGACGCGGTGCTGACCCGTGACGGCAGCACGCATGCCCTGTACCAGCGCGGCGACGAAGACCTGGTGATCTTCATCGTGTACCGCAAGCGCGCCGCCGCGCCCTGACCCGCCGCCTGGCCGTGGCCGTGGCCGTGGCCGTTGATCTTGACCTTCGCGACGTTGAGGCTGCCGAGCACCGCAGGGCGTGGCGGCCGGAGAGGCGCCCTTGTTTGAGCGAAGCGAGTTTGGGCGCCGTGCCGCCACGGCCGAGGCGCACAGGGGACCGGTGCGGCGAAGCGGGACCGGCGGCCGATGGAGCCCGCGGTTTTGGTTCCTTTTGCCAAGACAAAAGGAACCCGCCCAAAGGGCGGAAGCCGTTGACCTTTCCGTGGGTTCCGATCGATCACCGTAGGATGGGTCGCGCGAAGCAAAACCCATCGTGCGTCGGGCCGGCAGCGGCGACGGTGGGTTTCGCCTTCGGCTCTACCCATCCTACGGCTACGCTACGCGGCGTCTTGCCGTTGCCGTTGCCGTTGCCGTTGCCGTTGCCGTTGCCGTTGCCGTTGCCGTTGATCTTGATCTTGATCTTGATCTTGATCTTGATCTTGAT
>NZ_VICE01000028.1 GCF_006546775.1 Marilutibacter aestuarii | reverse complement strand
TCCACACCGCACGCGGCGGCGTGTTGCGCCTGGCACCGCACCTGGACGTGGACGAGGCAGCGCTGGCCGCGGTGGCGGCCCTGCTGGCGCGCGCCGTCGGCTGACGGCCCGCCTCCGGCCTCAGCGGCCGGGACCGACGTCGATGAACTGCAGGAATTCGGCGCGGGTGCGCGCGTCGTCGCGGAAGCTGCCGAGCATCTTGGAGGTGATCATGCTGACGCCGCGCTTGTGCACGCCGCGCGTGGTCATGCACTCGTGCGCGCCGACGATCACCACGCCCACGCCGCGCGGCTGCAGGACGTCCTGGATGACCTGGGCGATCTGCGCGGTCATCTTTTCCTGCACCTGAAGGCGCCGGGCGAAGCTCTCCACCACCCGCGCGAGCTTGCTGATGCCGACCACCTTGCCGTCGGGCAGGTAGCCCACGTGCGCCTTTCCGATGATCGGTGCCATGTGGTGCTCGCAATGACTCTCGAACTCGATGTCGCGCAGCACGATCATCTCGTCGTAGCCCTCGACCTCCTCGAACGTGCGCTTGAGGTACTCCGCCGGGTCGGTCTCGTAGCCGCTGAACCAGTCGCTGTACGCCTTGACCACGCGCTTGGGGGTGTCGGCCAGGCCTTCGCGGCCCGGGTCGTCGCCCGCCCAGCTGAGCAGGGTGCGCACGGCCGCCTCGGCCTGTTCACGGGTGGGTTTGCGGGAGTCGGCCATGACGTGGGTCAACGGTGGGGGACAGGCATCCTACTCCAGACCGCGCGGGCGGCAGAAATCCGGCGTCACCCGGGCCAGGGCGGAGGTCGCGCGGCAAGCGCCGGCACGAAGAAAAGCGGAGCCGCAAGGCGGCCCCGGCAATGGGGTTTCATTCGTTGTCATCGCACACGTTCGGCGGTGTGCTGCGGCGAACCTACGCCCCCCGGCGCGACGTCGCAATGACGGTCGACACCTTCGCCCCTCTTCGTTCAGCGGGGGTTCCGGCGCTCGCGACGGCATGCGCGACTCAGCCAGGCGTCGCCGAGGCCCCGCGGCGGCGGCGCGCGCGCACTGCGTTGGTGTCGGCGGCCAGTCCCACGCTGCTGTGGCCGGCGATGCGCGCGCTCTGCATCGCCGCCTCGGCGCGTGCGATGAATGCGTCCACGCTCTCGCCCCGGATCGACATCGCCAGGCCGATGCTGATGCTGACGGGAACGTCGACGCCATCGACCGAAAAGGCGCGCCGCTGGAACCCCTCGACCAGCCGGTGGGCCAACTGTTCGCAGTCGTCGCGGTGGCATTCGCTCACCACGGCGAACATGTCCGACTCCATGCGAGCGACCGTGTCGTCGGGCCGGACCAGTCCGCGGATGCGCGCCAGTACCTGCTGCATGACGGTATCGCCGACCAGGTAGCCGTGCTTCTGGTTGACCTCCGAGAAGTCGTCCAGGTCGATGAGCAGCACGCCGTAGTCGCTGGCGCCGAGGTGGCCGATCTGGCCCCAGGCGGCCAGCATCTCGGTGATCGCGTTGCGGTTCAACGCCCCGGTCAACGGGTCGCGTTCGATCGATTGGCGTGCGAGCAGGGCGACGCGGTGGCGGTTGGCGGCATGCTGGCTGAGCGCCAGCGCGAGGACCGCCGACTGCAGCACCGCCGCCAGCGGCAGCAGGCGCTGGGCCCAGGGCAGGTCGACCAGGCCGAACTGGTGGCAGACCAGCATCAGCACCACGCTCAGCAGCGGCGTCCAGCCGATCAGGAAATAGCCGGCCAGCGCCGCGCCCTTCTGCCAGGCCTGGACCGCGATCACCACCGCGAAGGGCAGCACCAGCAGCAACAGGCCGTTGGAGGCCAGGTAGAACCAGCCGTAGACGTGCTCGCGGCCGACCAGCAGGACCGCGAGCAGGGCGAAATGCAGCCACACGCCCACGTGCAGGACCTTCGCCCGGCGCGGCATCAGGCGATCCAGCTCCAGGAAACGGATCGTGAAGATGAGTTGCAGGGCCACGGCCAGGGTCGCCAGCGCATAGCGCCCCAGCGCGCCGCTGGCGTCGAGCAGGGCGAGCACGCGGATCTCGCTCGCGTCGCCCGACAACAGCATCGCGTAGGCCGCGATGGCCACCAGATAGGCGGCGTAGCTCATGTAGAGCAGGTCGCGGAAGGCCACCCACAGCCCGACCATGAAGATCGCCATCAGCATCAGGGTGGTGAACACCGCGCTGGAGACCCGTGCCTGCTGGCGCTCGGCGAGGATCACCCGGTCCACGTCCATCAGCGCCAGGGTAAGCGGTTGGCTGGAGGTGCCGTTGACGCGCAGGTAGGCCACGCTCGCCGGCGGCCAGCCCTCGGGCAGGGGCAGGTGCCAGCCGCGGCGCAGGAGGTGGCTCTCGGCACCCTCGCCCTGCTCGACCAGCACCGGCTCGGCGGCCGGCGGATAGAACGTCACCGGCCCCAGGCTGCGCGGGCCGTCCAGTACCAGGGCCAGCGGCCGGTCGGCGGGGATCGGGATGTCGGTCGTCAGGCGCAGCCAGTAGCCGGTCTGGCGACGCTGCAGCGGCAAGCGGACCGCCTCGCCCGGGGCGGGGGCGACCAGGCGCCGTTGCACCGGCGCCACCGCGGGCGGCGTTCGCAGCTCCTGCTCGGTATGCAGCAGCTCGACCTTGAGCGCCTGCGCGGGGGCCATCGCCGGCCACGCGCATCCGACCAGGGCCAGCAGCAGGGCCAGCGCGATCCGCATCCAGAAAGCCTCCTTCCGAAGGCCCAGAGTCTAGGCGCTGGCGGGCCGCGACGATAGGGCGGCCCGCCCCTCCCGGACCTCAGCGGCCGGCCACGGCCTCCCGTGCCGGCAGGCGCGAGGGCCAGCCTCCGGCCAGGGCGCGGTAGACGCCCACCGCCCCGCCGACGCTGCGGGTGCGCACGTCGGCCAGCGCGTCCTCGGCCTGCAGCCGGCTGCGTTCGGCGTCGAGCACCTCGAACAGGTCGGCGGCACCGGCGTCGAAGCGCACGCGCGCCAGTTCCGCGGCGCGGGCGCTGTCGGCGGCCGCCTGCGTGAGGTGGGCGTCTTCGTCGCGCGCGCGGGCATAGCGCACCAGTGCGTTCTCGGTATCTTCCAGCGCACGCAGCACGGTCTGCTGGTAGCGCGCCAGCTCGCCTTCGGCATCGGCATCGGCGGCGGCGATGCGGGCCCGCACGCGGCCGACGTCGAGGAAGGACCAGTCGATGCCCAGCGCGACCAGGCGGGTCTCGCTCGCGCGCTCGAACAGGGCGCTGCTGTCGATCGCCTGGCTGCCGATCAGGCCGCCGAGGGTGAAGCGCGGGAACAGGTCGGCGGTGGCCACCCCGATGCGCGCCGTGGCCGCGTGCAGGCGCTGCTCGGCCGCGCGCACGTCCGGTCGGCGCCGCACCAGC
>NZ_VICE01000027.1 GCF_006546775.1 Marilutibacter aestuarii | reverse complement strand
CTGCGCCGGCGGCGCCTCGACCTCGACCGGGGCGATCGCGGTGACTTCGCCCTTGCGGATGCCCACCTCCTGGGCGCTGGCCTGGAGCGATGCGCACAGGCCCGCGGCGGCGAGGAGCAGGGTGGCGAACAGCGTCTTCGTCTTCATGGTGGCTTCCTTGGCTTGAAGGGTGGGACGGCCGCCGGGCGAGGGATGCCCGGGCCATCGCGACGCGCGTTTCCACGGCGCGCGACCGGCCACGGCCCGTGGGCGCATGGTAAGCCAAAGCGGGTCCCGGCTCCCGGGCGGGCGTCGCGGTTGCGCGCGGCGGCCTCAGTGGCAGCGCAGGGGCTCATCGCGGTAGGCCCGCGCGGCCGCTGCCGCCAATCCTTGCAGCACCCGGGCTTCGTCGCCGCTCGCCGCGGCGTCGATCGAGCGTTCCACGCCCTCGCCGCCGGTGAAGGCCGGGACGATGGCGAGTGCGGCCAGCACCGCGCCCGGCGCCGTCGCATGGAGGCGGTCGCCCTGGTAGAGGCGGGGCGGATCGTCGGAAGCGAGGGCATGGCGCCATGCGGTGGCCACGGGCAGCACGCAGGCGCCGATGGCCCTGGCCGCTTCGCGGTAGCTGGCTTCGGCGGCCAGTGTGTCGCGGCGATGCCGCTGGTCGGGCCAGGTCGACATGAGGGCGATGCGGACGGGGCGCCCGCGCAACCGGGCGGCGATCGCCCGGGTGCTGGCGATGAGCTCGGCGCGGCTTGCGGGCCGCGCCGATGGCCCTTGCTGCAGCACGACCCAGTCCCAGGGACGGGCGAGCGCCGCTTCGAGGCGAGGGCCGGCAAGATGGTCGGTGAGCGAATACCCGGGCGTGGCCAGGCGGTCGATGTCCAGCACCACGCCCTGGCGCCCGGCCAGCGTGGCCACCAGGCCGGGCACGTCGTGGGTGGCGACGTGGCTGTTGCCGACGAACAGGATGCGGAGCGGCCGCGCCGGCGGCGCGCCCGGCGACGGTGCCGCCCAGGCGAGCAGCAGCGCGGTCATCAGGCACAGGGCGGGACGCAGGGACATGCAGGCAGGCGGGGCGGGCGGGCCTCCAGTCTAGGCAGGGCCCGGGGCGCGGGCTTGTCCGGGTCGGTGCATTGGGGCGGCCGCCGGTCTCGCCTTGTGCGACTGTAAGGTGTACAAATGTACACCATGGATACCGACGACACCCTGCCGCCCCAGCGCGCCGCCGTGCTGGCCTTCCTGCGCCGGGAGCTGGCCGCCGGACGGGCGCCGAGCCTGGCCGAGGTGGCCGCGGCCTTCGGCTTCGCCTCGCGCAATGCCGCCCACAAGCACGTGCAGGCGCTGGTCGCCGACGGCCTGCTCGAGCAATTGCCGGGCCGCAAGCGCGGCCTGCGGCTGCCGGGGGGCGGGGTCGAGCTGCTGCCGCTGCAGGTGCTCGGCCGGGTCGCGGCGGGCGTGCCGGTCGGCGCCGACATCGGCCTCGACCGGCAGCTCTGGCTGGACCCGCGGGTGTTCTCGCCGCGGCCCGACTACCTGCTGCAGGTGGAGGGCGACTCGATGATCGACGACGGCATCCTCGACGGCGACCTGGTGGCCGTCCGCCGCAGCGCCGATGCCCGCGATGGGCAGACGGTGGTGGCGCGGGTGGACGGCGAGCTGACGATCAAGCGCCTGCAGCGCGAGCGGCGGCGCGTGCGCCTGCTGCCGCGCAATCCCGCGCATGCCCCGATCGAGGTGCATCCCGGGCAGGACTTCGCCATCGAGGGCGTGTATTGCGGCCTGGTGCGGCAGGGCTGAGATGGCCGCGCTGTCCGCCGTTCCCGACCTGGACGCCATGCTTGCGGCGCGCACGCTCTGGCATGCCGGCCGCCATGCCGCGCCGCGCGCGGATGGCGAACCCACCGGGCATGCCGCCCTCGATGCCCTGCTGCCGCAGGGCGGGTGGCCACGACGGGCCTTGACCGAACTGCTGCTGCCGGCCGATGGCGTGGGCGAGCTCGCGCTGTTGCTGCCGACCCTCGCGCGACTCACCACGGCCGGCGCCACCGTGGCGGTGATCGCGCCGCCCTACCTGCCCTACGCCCCGGCCTGGCAGGCCGGGGGCGTGGCGCTGGCGCGGCTGGAGATCGTCGAGGCCGCCCCCCGCGACGCCCTGTGGGCCTTCGAACAGTGCCTGCG
>NZ_VICE01000026.1 GCF_006546775.1 Marilutibacter aestuarii | reverse complement strand
GGCTCCGACGAAGGGCGCGCGGCCTTCATCCACGCGATCGCGCACATCGAGTTCAACGCCATCGACCTGGCCTGGGACGCGGTCTACCGCTTCCGCGGACTGCCCGATGCCTTCTACGCCGACTGGGTGGCCGTCGCCGCCGACGAGGCGCGGCATTTCTCGATGCTGCAGGGGCGGCTGCGTGAGCTCGGCCACGACTACGGCGACTTCGACGCCCACAACGGCCTGTGGGAAATGGCCGAGAAGACCGCCCACGACGGGCTCTCGCGCATGGCGCTGGTGCCGCGCGTGCTGGAGGCGCGTGGCCTCGACGTCACGCCCGGGATGATCACCAAGCTGCGCGCCCTGCACGACGACGCGACCGCCGACATCCTGGAGGTGATCCTCCGCGAGGAGGTGGCGCACGTGGCGGCGGGCTCGCGCTGGTTCAACTGGTACTGCGAGCGCGCCGGCGTCGAGCCCGCGCCGCGGTTCCGCGAGCTGCTGGTCGAGTACGCGCGCGCGGTGCTGCACGGGCCGTTCAACCTGCCGGCGCGCAGCGCCGCGGGTTTCAGCGAGGAGGAGCTCCAGGCCCTGTCCCAGGCCGTGGAGTGAGCGCGGTGCGGGTATGCGCCACCCAGGACGTCAGGCCAGTGGCAACGCCTGCAGCGCGTGTCCCTGTTCGCAGACGCGCAGGACCGAGCCCTGTTCGTACCAGTCCCCCAGCACGATGCGTTCGCCCGGCAGGCCGTCGAGTTCGATCGCGTGCACGGCCGGGCGGTGCGTGTGCCCGTGCACCAGGGTCCCGATGCCATAGCGGTGCAGGGTGTCGGCGACGGTGGCCGGGGCGACGTCGGTGATCGATTCCATCGTCCCTTCATCCTTCAGGCCCGACTGGTGGCGCGCGCTGGCTTCGCGTGCCTGGCGGGCGAAGGCCAGGCGCGCGGGCAGCGGTTGCGACAGGAACTGCGCCTGCCAGCGGGGGTCGCGCACCTGGCGGCGGAACTGCTGGTAGGCGAGGTCGTCGGTGCACAGCTGGTCGCCGTGCGACAACAGCACCGGTCGGCCGTGGAGCATGACGACGGCCGGATCGGGCAGCAAGGTCATGCCGGCCTGCCTCGCGTAGTCGGTGCCGAGCAGGAAATCGCGGTTGCCGTGCATGAAGAACACCGGCACGCCCGATTCGACCAGGGCGCGGATCTCGCGCGCGACGGTGGTGCCGACCTCGGAAGGGTCGTCGTCGCCGACCCAGGCCTCGAACAGGTCGCCGAGGATGTACAGCGCATCCGCGCCGCGCGCCTCGCCGCGCAGGAACTGCACGAACAGTTCGGTGATGCGCGGGCGCTCGGGGTCCAGGTGCAGGTCGGAGATGAAGAGGGTGGCCATGGGGGAATTGTAGGCGACCGCGTCGTCGCCGCCAGTCGGGCGCTCGTGGCGAGCGTGGGCGGACGCCGTGGACCGGCGCATGCCCGCGTCCCCTTCCGGTAAAATGCGCGATCCGCCCGCATGACCGAGTCCCGCATGAGCTGCCGCACCCGTTTCGCCCCCAGTCCCACCGGCTACCTGCACATCGGTGGCGCGCGCACCGCGCTGTACTGCTGGCTTGAGGCGCGTCGACGCGGAGGCGCGTTCATCCTGCGGGTGGAGGACACGGACCAGGAGCGCAGCACGCAGGCCGCGATGGACGCGATCCTCGCCTCGATGGCCTGGCTGGGCCTGGACTACGACGAGGGTCCGTTCTACCAGACCCAGCGCCTGGCGCGGTATCGCGAGGTCGCCGAGAAGATGGTCGCCGATGGCACCGCCTATTACGCCTACGAGACCAAGGAAGAGCTGGAAGCCATGCGCGAGGCGGCCATGGCCGCCGGCGGCAAGCCGCGCTACAACGGCGCCTACCGCGACCGCGGCGAAGCCCTGCGCGAGGATCCGAACCGCGTGATCCGGTTCAGGAACCCGCTCGATGGGACCGTTGCCTGGGACGACAAGGTCAAGGGCCGCATCGAGATCAGCAACGAGGAGCTCGACGACCTGGTGATCTTCCGCTCCGACGGCTTCCCCACCTACAACTTCGCGGTGGTGGTCGACGACCTCGACATGGGCATCACCGACGTCGTCCGTGGCGACGACCATGTCAACAACACCCCGCGCCAGATCAACATCTACCGGGCCCTGGGCGCGGAGGTGCCGCACTTTGCCCACCTGCCAATGATCCTCGACCCGGACGGCGCCAAGCTCTCCAAGCGCACCGGTGCGGCCGACGTCATGCAGTACCGCGACGCGGGCTACCTGCCGCACGCGCTGCTCAATTACCTCGTGCGGCTGGGCTGGTCGCACGGCGACCAGGAGATCTTCTCGATCGAGGAGATGACGCGCCTGTTCGACCTCAAGGACGTCAACGCCAAGGCCTCGCGCCTGGACCCGGCCAAGCTCGGCTGGCTCAACCAGCAGTACCTCAAGACCGACGATCCGGTGGCGGTGGGCCGGCACCTGGAGTGGCACCTGCTCGACCAGGGCTGCGACCTGGCGCGCGGCCCCGCGCCGGCCGACATCGTGGTGGCCCTGCGCGACCGCGTGCAGACGCTGAAGGACATGGCCGAGCGTGCGCGCGTGTGGTTCGAGCCGCTGGAGGCCTACGACGAGGCCGCCGTCGCCAAGCACCTCACCGACAAGGCGCGTGCGCCGCTGGCCGAGGCGCGCAACCGGCTGGCGGCGATCGAGGACTGGAACGTCGAGGCGGTCGGCGAAGCCCTGCAGGCGACCGCGACGGCGCTCGATATCGGCATGGGCAAGGTCGCCCAGCCAATGCGCGTGGCGATCACCGGCACCCAGGTGAGCCCGGACATCTCGCACACGGTCTACCTGGCCGGGCGCGACGAGGCCCTGGCGCGGATCGACGCGGCGCTCGCCCGGATCGCCTGAACAGCAGCGTTCCGCAGCGGGTCAAATTCCCAGGAATTCGAACGGCGGCGTTTCCACGAAGTCGTCGTTGGCTCGCCCCGAATAGGTGCGCGTCTGGTTGGGGCCCAGGTCGAGCTTGCGCACGGTGCCGCCGCCTTCCGAGAAGTCGATCGCGTCCAGGTCGACCCAGAACGTGTTCGGCGTCAATGCCGACTCGAAGAAGTAGCGCCGATGCTTGTGGTCGGCGACGGTCCGCCAGCGGGTGGAGGAGATGTTGGGCTGGCCCGGGGTGCTGATGCCGTACGGCACCGAGACGTTCCGGATCACGCTGAACACGCTGGCGACCGCTTCCACGACGTCTTCTGATTTCGGGATCGCCTCGACGTAGAACGCAGCGCGCGCGAAGCGGTCGGACGCGCGATTGGTGCCCGGCAACATCACTGTCCCCCCGATCTGCTTCCAGTAGGCATTGAGCGCGAGCTGCTCGTCGAAGGTCGGCGAATTCGTCATGACCTGGTACTGGCGCCCGTGGTGGATGACCTGGCGGCCGCCAATGTACTCGACGATCGCGCTGTCGCCGCTGGCATCGGAGATGGCCAGGTGCAGCGTGGCCAGGCGCGACTGCCCCGGCACGTTGTCGGTGACCGGGATGAACGGCTCGCGCGACATCGCGTCGACCGCTTCGGCCACGGTCGCGAAGTTGTCCAGCACCCACTGGGCCCACAGGGAGATCGCCAGCCCGGGCTTGCGGCCATCGGGTCGCGGATACTCGGACTCCACCAGCCACAGCACCGCGGCGTGCAGACCGGCTTCGTTGAGGCCGTCGGTGGTGGAGATGTCGTAACCCGACGCGATGACGCTGCCGTATTTCGACGTCCAGGCCAGCGAACCCGGGCCGGCCTGGCCGGAACGCGCCATGCCGCGGGGGAACATCCACAGGTGGGTGGTGATGTCGCTGCTCCAGTCCATCGAGCGCGCCGTGATCACGTGCCCATCGACGCCGAGGTAGACCAGGCGCGTACAGGCGTTCGAAGAGGCGGGCGAGAGAAGGGCACCCAGGGCCAGCACGACGGCCAGTGCGAGCGACGGCAGGCGCAGTTGGTGCGACATGCGGGTTTCCTCGGTCGGGACGGAGCGGGGATGTCAGGCAAGCGGGGTACGGATCGCACTACTGTATCCCCGACGCGTGATGGTTGAATCAGCATGCCCCCGGCACCATCATGGGGACATGGCCACGTCCCCGCATGCCTGCACCGATCCCAAGCACCATGTCCACGACGCCGCCGGCTTCGTACGCGAGGTGGAGCTCCAGTGCGAGCGGCGCGGCCTGCGGCTGACGCCGATCCGGGCGCACGCGCTGCAGTTGATCGCCGACGCAGGACGGCCCATGAAGGCCTACGACCTGCTGGACCAGATGAAGGCCACGCACGACGCCGCGGCGCCGCCGACGATCTATCGCGCGCTGGATTTCCTGCTCGAGCACGGCTTCATCCACAAGCTCGCGTCGATCAACGCCTTCGTCGGTTGCCACCATCCCGGCGCCGAGGCGCA
This sequence comes from Marilutibacter aestuarii, assembly GCF_006546775.1. Classification (GTDB taxonomy): domain Bacteria; phylum Pseudomonadota; class Gammaproteobacteria; order Xanthomonadales; family Xanthomonadaceae; genus Marilutibacter; species Marilutibacter aestuarii. The sequence goes on along the minus strand of NZ_VICE01000026.1, from coordinate 4,831 downwards.
CGCAGTGCCGTTCCTGATCTGCGACCAGTGCCAGTCGGCGACGGAACTGGAGGACGAGGACATCGTCGCTTCGCTCGACCGTCGTGCCCGCGCGCTGGGCTTCGTGCCGCAGGCGCAGACGCTCGAGGTCCATGGGGTCTGCGCCGATTGCGCGGCGGACGCCGCTCGGCGCTGAATGCCGCGACGGGAGATGTCCTCTCAGTAGCCCTGCACGGCCTCGTGCAGCTCCGGCTGGAAGTCCGCGCCGACGCAATCGGCGCGGCGCTGGCGGATCGCCTCGCGCGTGCAGGTATCGCGCCCGCCGAACAGGCCCAGGGCGATCCGCACCGCGACATGGTCTTCCTTGAGCTTCTCGACGAGATCGCCGTCGGTGGCCCAGTCGTCGGCGAATCGCGTGGTCCGTGCGTCCAGGATCGGGCCCTGCCGGTTCACGCCATGGTTGGCGCGGAAATCGATCGGTACGTAGTCGTCAGGCAGGCGCAGGGTGGAAGGCGGCGTTCGGGGCAGCTCGACGACCTTCAGGCCGCTTTCGCCCGGCGCCGGCGTCGAAGGCGTGGGCGCGAAGAGGGGTTCCGACCCCGAAGGTCGCGGCGCGTCGTCGGGGGCCGGCACGGGCGTGGCGGGGGCGGGCGCCACGGGTGCCGGCGCCGGGCGGATGAAATGCACCTGGGTGACGTCTTCGCCGAGCGCCCCGGGGATGGGCAACGGTTGCCTGGCCGACAGCAGCCACGACACCGCCCAGGCATGCAGCAGCAGTACGCCCAGCGCGATCCATGCGCGTTCGTCCGGGGCGTGGCGGAAACGTGGGCTCGCGGGCATCCATGCACCATGGCGGGGGTCTGCGCGGGATTCTGCCGCGGCGGGCGTCGCGAGGTGTTAGCGATCCGTTGCTCTCGCTGGGCGGGCGTGCGTCAGCCCCCGCCGACGATCGCGCTCGCGGTCCATGCACCGGCATGCAGGCCCAGGCCGAACATGCCGTGCGTCACCACGCTGCGCATGCGGGCGTGGGCCGGCGACGGTGCGCGGGATGCCGCGATGCCCAGGCCCATCGCCGGCTGCATCAGCAGGAAGGGCAGGGCGACGGTCGCCAGGCCCATCACCATGCAGGGCAGCAGGGTCGGTGCCTGGCGCCATGCGGGGCCCATGATGGCCAGCAGCACGCCTGCGAACGCGATACCGGTGGCGTAGTGCAGGCCCCAGCCCAGCATGCGCTCGCCGCGGACCGGCGTCGCGCGTGCGATGGCGTCATGCACGAAGCGTCCATGGCGCATGTGCCCGACCCAGCGTCCGGCCATCGCCCAGTCGAGCGATGGGACGCTGGCCAGGCGTCGCAGGGCCAGCGTCCACAGGTCCAGGAGGGCCGTCGCCACGGTCCCCGCGACGACGGCCTGGAGCAGCAGGTGGGCGGTGTCGTCCATGGGCCGGCGGCCTCAGAAGAACGCACGCACGCCGAAGGCGACGCCGCGACCGGGTAGCGGCGCGAGGTCCTTCAGGAAGGAGCTGTGCACGCGGGCCTCCTCGTCGAGCAGGTTGCTGCCGTCCAGGAAGACCTCCCATGCACCACCGGAGGCGGTGTCGAGGTGCCAGGCCAGGTGCGCGTCGACCAGGGTGTATCCCGGGGTCGGCGATTCGCCCTGGGCGACGTCGTCCTGTTCGGCGTAGCGGATCGCGCCCAGCGACGCGCGCCAGGCATTGCGCTCCCAGCGCAGCTCGCCGCCCAGGCGGGCCGGGGCGATGCGCGGCAGGTTGCCGCCGCGGGCCAGCGAGACGGTGTAGTCGTGGTCGTGGTCGCCATGCGGCACCGCGATGTCGATTTCGCGGGTGCCGCTGCCGGTGAGCTCGGCGTCGACGATGTCGCCGAACACGCGCAGGTCCCAGCGACCGCTGGCGTTCTCGGCGAACGCCCAGCTGGCCTCGGCCTCGGCGCCGTTGAAGCGTGCGTCGTCCTGGGTCCAGGCGCGGACGGGGCCGCCGTCGTCGATACCGGTCTCGGCGAGGTAGATGAAGTCGTCGTAGCGCACATGGTAGATCGAGGCGCCCAGCTTGAACGGACCGTGGTGCCAGTGCAGGCCCAGCTCGGCACGGTTCGCGGTTTCCTCGCTCAGGCCCGGATCGCCCAGTTCGACGCTGCCGGTCGCCACGTGCAGTCCGCTGGAGTACAGCTCCTCGGCCACCGGCGTGCGCTGCGCGCGGTCGAGGCCGACCGACAGGTGCAGGTCGGGGTTGATGTTCCAGCGCATCGAGGCGGACAGGCTGGTGGCATCGAAGCTGCGGTCCGGCCCGATCGCGCGGGCCTCGTCGACGTCGATGCGGTTGCGGTCGTGGCGCGCGCCGACCTCGAACTTGAGCGGACCGGCCTCGCGCTGGCCGATCCAGAAGATGCCCGTGTCGCGCGTCGCCGACGCCGGCACGAAGGCCTCGTCGCCGATCGCGCGGAAGTCGCGGTCCGCCCACTGCAGGCCGAGCGCGCCGTCCCAGCCCAGCAGCGGCCGGTGGGTCAGCTCAAGGCGGGCCTCGGTGCTGTCGTTGTCGAACACCGTGCCAACTTCGTCACCCTCGTATTCGGTGTGCGTGTATTCGGTGCGTGCCAGCTTGACGCGCATCGACGCGAACGGACCGACGTCCTCGACGCCGCCGCGCAGTTCCCCGCGGCGCTGGTCCATCACGATGCTGACCGCGCCCTCTTCCTCGTGCGTATCGTCGTCGTGGTCGTCGTGGTCGTCGTGGTCGTCGTGGCCATGATCGTGGTCTTCCTCCTCGCCGTGCGAGTGGCCGGGAACGCCGTAGCGGCTGTTGAACAGGCTGTAGCCGACGCCGACGAAGCCGCGCTCGCCTACCCAGGACACGCCCAGCGCCGCGGCGTCGGTGCGCAGGGCGCTGTTGGGCAGGGTGCCGCTGGCGCCTTCCTCGTCGTGGTCGGGGTCGGCCTCGTGGGCGCCTTCGCTTTCGGCGTGGCCGGGAATGTCGTAGTCCCCGGTCTCGCGATGCAGGGCGTCGAAATGGAAGACCAGGTGGCCGTCCGACGACGTGCCGTCCAGGCGGGCCATGCCGGTGCGCTCGTCGTTGACGGTGCCGCCACGCAGCTCGGCGCGGCCTTCCAGCGGCGCGTAGGTGGCCTGCTCGGGGATGCGGCCGTCGACGACGTTCACCGCGCCGCCGATCGCGCCACTGCCGTAGAGCAGGGTGGCCGGGCCCTTCAGTACTTCGACCTGGTTGGCGAGGAAGGGCTCGATGCTGACGGCATGGTCGACGCTGACGGTCGACACGTCGCCGGCGCCGAGGCCGTCGTTGAGGACCTGCACGCGCGCACCGTCGAAGCCGCGCACGATGGGGCGGCCGACACCCGGCCCGAAATAGGAGGACTGCACGCCGGGCAGGCGCGACACGGTTTCGCCCAGCGAGTTGGCCTTGGCTTCGTCCAGGCGTTCGCCGGCCAGCACTTCCACCGGCCGGGTGAGTTCCTCGGCGGTGGACGGCAGCGGGCTGGCCCGGACCTGGACCGAGTCGAGGTCGACCGGATCGTGCTCGTGCTCGGCCGGCTCCTGGGCGTGGACCAGCGGGATGGCCAGGGCGAGGGCCACGACGAGCGGGAGGCGGCGGTGCCGGCGGCTGAATGGAGTGGTATCGGACATGGGCATCGGGGTGGGGATCGGCTAAAGTGGCAGCAGGAAGTTACGGAATGTTATATTATAACAATCCGATGTCCAGCCCCTCCCATTCGTCATGGCCATGTCGCCCCCATCCCCCCGCCACCGCCTGCTCGACCGCCTGGGTGCCTTCGGCTCCCTGGTCTGCGCCGCCCATTGCGCGCTGTTGCCGCTGCTGATCGCGGTCCTGCCGAGCCTGGGCGTGTCGGGCTGGTTCGACGACGGCTTCGAGTTCGCTTTCGTGGTCTTCGCCACCTGCCTGGGCCTGTTCACCCTGGTCTGGGGCTACCGCCGGCACCGGGCGGTGCGGGCGCTGTCGCTGCTTGTCCCGGGCCTGCTGGTGCTGTGGATCGGGGTCCTTTATGGCCCCCTGCACGAAAGCGTGCTGCCGCATGCGGTCGCGATGACCTTCGGCGGGACCCTGGTCGGACTCGCGCACCTGTCCAACCTGCGGCTGAACCACGGCCACGTCCACGACGCCACCTGCTCGCATTGAGCGGCCCAGTGGATAGTCTAGGCGGGCGCGGGCCTCGCGCATGGTAGAATTCGCGACCTCGCGACGTGACCGAGTGTCCACCCGTCCGCCCGCGCGGCATGGGTTTCGATAGATTCTTTTCTACAGTTCCAGGAGCAAGAACATGGGTAAGGGCGACCGCAAGACCGCCAAGGGCAAGCGCTACAACTCCAGCTACGGCAACGCCCGTTCGCACACGGCGGTGACCAAGGCCACCGGCGCGGCTTCCGCGCCTGTCGCCAAGAAGGCCACCAAGGCGACCAAGGCGCCGGCCAAGAAGGTCGTGGCGAAGAAGGCTGCCACCAAGGAGTGAGCGCCCCGCGCCGTCCGTGGTACCGGAAAGCCCCGCTCTGGCGGGGCTTTTTCTTGGTTCTTCATCCAGGTCCGGGGCGCACACGTCAGGTCGCGAAATCCCCTGGCGCCGTGTTTGCCAGCGGACAATTGATCTGGCCAAGGCATCGCACTCAGGATCGGGGATATCCCTCGTGCCACGCAGCCGGGACTTCCAGCATGACGGCCCATGGGAGAGGCGATACTGTTCGTAGGGTGGGTAGAGCCGAAGGCGAAACCGACCGTCGTGCAGCCGTACGCATGAGGCACGATGGGTTTTGCTTCGCGCAATCCATCGTGCGAGGGGAGACTTGAGGCCAAGGCAAGATCAAGGGCTTCC
>NZ_VICE01000025.1 GCF_006546775.1 Marilutibacter aestuarii | reverse complement strand
GTCCGGCTTCGCCGCACCGGTCCCCTGTGCGCCTCGTCCATGGCGGCACGGCGCCCAAACTCGCTTCGCCCGGACAAGGGCGCCTCTCCGGCCGCGATGGCCTGCGGTGCTCGGCGGCCTCAATGTCGCGAAGATCAAGATCAAGAACAACGGCAACGGCATCACCCCACGCAGCCCGGGCAAGCGAAGTGCACCCGGGGTCGGTATGACGCGGTTCGTAGGGCGCAATAAGCGCAGCGCATTGCGCCACGCCCTGTGCCGGCCACCTGCCGCGGGGCAATGAGAGGCGGCACGGTCGAGAACAAAAGCTGGATCCCAGCGTCCGCTGGGATGACGGCTTGTAGGGCCGCCGGACGGGGTGCGGCTGCGACGTCGCCCATGTAGTTCGTAGGGCGCAATAAGCGCAGCGCATTGCGCCACGTCCTGTGCCGGCCAACTGTCCCGGGGCAATGACAGGCGGCACGGTCGAAAACAAAAGCTGGATCCCAGCGTTCGCTGGGATGACGGCTTGTAGGGCCGCCGGGCGGGGTGCGGCTGCGCCGTCGCCCATGTAGCCCGGGTAAGCGAAGCGCACCCGGGGGCCCGGCATGCGCGGTGCGCATCGAAGGATCCAACAAGGCAAGCGCATGGCTCCACGCTCCGGGAGGCGTTCTCGACGCGCCCTCCGTCTCGCTTCAACCTCGTGGGTGGTGCCTGGCGTGGAGTTGTTTGAGCTGTTCGCGCGCGACCAGCGTGTAGATCTGCGTCGTGGACAGTGAGCTGTGGCCCAGCAGCATCTGCAGCGAGCGCAGGTCGGCGCCGTGGTTGAGCAGGTGGGTCGCGAAGCTGTGCCGCAGCCCGTGCGGGCTGATCCGCGCGGGGTCGATGCCCGCGACCGCCGCGTAGCGCTTGACCAGTTGCCAGAACTGCTGGCGAGACGGGGGCTGGCCGCCGTGGCCGACGAAGAGGGCCGGCGACGCATGGCGACCCGCCAGCGCGGGCCGGGCACTGGCCAGGTAGCGTTCAAGCCAGTGCCGGGCTTCTTCGCCCAGCGGCACGAGGCGCTCCTTGCTGCCCTTGCCGGTCACCCGGAGCACCCCCTGGCGGAGGTTGACGCCGGTGGCCGGCAGGTTCACCAGTTCACTCACGCGCAGGCCGCAGGCGTACATCAGTTCCAGCATGGCCCGGTCGCGCAGACCCTCGGGCGAGGCGGTGTCGGGCGCCTTGAGCAGGGCATCGACCTGGCTCTCGGTGATCGCCTTGGGCAGCGAGCGCGGCAGCCGCGGCGGTTCGAGCAGCGCGGTCGGGTCGTCGTGCCGGTCGCCCCGGCGCACGCTCCAGCCGAAGAAGGCGCGCCAGGCCGACAGCAGGCGCGCGTTGCTGCGCGGCGAATACCCCTCGCGCATGCGCCAGGCCAGGTAGTCGAAGAGGGCGGCGCGGTCCGCCCCGGGCAGTCCGCCCGCGCGGCCATCGCGCCACCGCGCGAAGCCGGCGAGGTCACGGCGGTAGCTGTCCAGGGTGGGGCGGGCCAGGCCGCTCTCGGCCCAGATGGCATCGATGAAGGCATCGATCCGCAGGGCGTCGGCATCCGGTAGCGACGGCAAGGCCATCATCGTGGCGCGGCGGTCGGCCGGCGACCGCGCTCGCCGCGATGCACGCGTGGACGGATCGTGATCGGGGGCGTCGGGCGTCATGCGGGCAGCTTAACGATTATGATTTCGCGATGGCATCCGCCCCCGTACCCGAAGATCCCGGCGTCACGCCGCCGCGCCCGATGATCGGCTGGCGCCTGCTGGCCCTGTTCTACGACGTCTGGCCGGTGTTGGCGTTGTGGATGCTGGCCTCGGCGGTGTTCACGGTGGGCTACTACCTGGCCGGGCATGGCGCCCGCGAGAACATCGCCCCTTTCAGTGCGCTGCAGTGGCTGCTGTGGGGCGTGTGCTGGGGCTTGTCGGGCCTGTACGCAGTGGTCAGCTGGCGCCGTGGCGGGCAGACCCTGGGCATGCGCCCCTGGCGGCTGCGTCTGGTCTCGGCCGGGGGCGGGCCGACCGACCCACGCGCGCTGTGGCGACGCTACGCGGTCGGCAGCCTGTCATTGCTGGCGGGCGGCCTGGGATTCTGGTGGGCCTGGTTCGATCGCGACCGCCTGACCTGGCACGACCGCGCCAGTGGCACCCGTGTGGTCCGCGACCCGCCCCGCGAGCGGGCCTCGCGGAACTGACATGACGTTCAAGGTCCTGTTCGTCTGCGGCAAGAACCGCCTGCGCAGTCCCACCGCGGAGCAGGTGTTCGCGGACTGGCCGGGCGTGGAGACCGCGTCGGCGGGGATCGGTGCCGACGCCGACACGCCGGTGACGCCGGACCTGCTGGCCTGGGCCGACATCGTGCTGGTGATGGAGCGCCGGCACCGGAGCCGGCTCTCGGCGCGTTTCCGGCCCTGGCCGGGGCGGGCACGGGTGGCCTGCCTCGACATTCCCGACCGCTTCGATTTCATGGCCCCCGCGCTGGTGGCGCTGCTGATGGCGAAAGTGCCACGCCACCTGCCCGCGCGTCCGGCAACCTGAACACACCGCACGGCCGGGCGTGCCGCGCCATGCCACAATCGAGGCCTTGCCCTCGATGCATGAGGGGCCCACCGCCAGTCAGGACGTCACATGAAGCGCACCCTCCTCGCCGTGCTCGGCGCCATCAGTCTCTCCGCCTGCGCACAGGCCCCCGATCCCGATGCCGCCGCCAACGGCAAGGCCCCGATGGTCGCCAATACCGTGCCCGCCGCGCCCGAGCCCGACGCAGGTACCCCCGAGGCGCGAGCGGTGGCCGCCGTGCGCACCCTGAGCGAGAACCTCAAGCCCGAGCACGTCGGCGCCGCGCCGATGCCCGGCTTCCGCGAAGTCATCGTCAGCGGCCAGATCGTCTACGTGAGCGACGACGGGCGTTACATGTTCCTGCCGGGGCAGGGGGGCGCGCTGTACGACACCACCACGCAGACCAACCTGAGCGAAGAGACCTTCGCCCACCTGCGCCGCGACCTGCTCAAGACGATCCCGGCCGGCGAGCGCATCGTGTTCGCGCCCCAGGACCCCAAGTACACCGTCACCGTGTTCACCGACGTGGAGTGCGGGTACTGCCGGAAGCTGCACAGCGAGATCGCCGAGTACAACCGGCAGGGCATCGCGATCGAGTACTTGGCGTTCCCGCGCATGGGCCTGGGCAGCGAGGACTACAAGAAGATGGTCTCGATCTGGTGCGCGAGTGATCGCAAGCAGGCACTGACCGCGGCCAAGAGCGACAAGCCCGTCCCCAGCCAGGACTGCAAGAACACCGTGAACATGCAGTACAACGTCGGCCAGCGCGCCGGACTCACCGGCACGCCGATGATCCTCACCGAGGACGGCGTGCAGGTCGGTGGCTACGTCCCGCCGGAAGCCCTGCGGCAGACCCTCGACAAGCTGGCCGCCGATCGCGCCGCGCGGCCCTCGGCACCGGCGGGCGGCGCCTGAGCCCGTACCCCGACCC
>NZ_VICE01000024.1 GCF_006546775.1 Marilutibacter aestuarii | reverse complement strand
TGGCGCTCCATCCACAACACGCCCAGCCAGGGCAGCGCGGCCGCGACCGCGACGATGGCCCACGCCGACAGCGAGCTGCGCCAGCCCACTGCGTTGGCCAGCGGCACCGCGGCCAGGGCCGGCAGGATGGTCCCCAGTTGCAGCAGGGTGATGTAGGTGGAACTGACGGTGCCGACGCGATCGGGGAAGTAGCGCTTGACCAGCGGCGGCAACACCACGTTGCCGATGCCCATGCCCGCCAGGGCCAGGGCCGACGCCGACAGCAGCATCCCGGTGCCGGGCGCGAAGCCACGCGCAAGCAGGCCGGCAGCGGCCAGGCCCATGGCGGCAAGCGCGGTGCGCTCCAGGCCGATGCGGTGCGCGATCGCGGGCGTGGCGACGCCGAAGGCGGCGAAGGCCGCGGTCGGCACCATGCCGAACACGCCCATCATCGCGGTGCCGAAGCCCAGCGCGTCGCCGATCCGGTCCAGCAGTGGGGTGAGCGAGGTGACCGCGGTGCGCAGGTTGAACGCGGACAGCGCGATGCCGAGCAGGACGAGGGCACGCCCCCGCCACAGGGGCCGGGGCTTCGCGGTGGAGGCTTGCAGGGGCGAGGGTGCGGTTGCGCGCATCGCCGCAGTCTGGGGCCCCGCGCGGGCGGGAGCCAGCGCCGGGGCCTCAACGCAGTGTTCCGGCCAAGGCGCGACGCTTGGCCGGACGCATCGGGTCAAGTGCGGGCGCCGGACGGACCGGTGCCTACTTCCTGCGCGCGGTCGGCGGCACGCGCTTGGGCGCCGCGGCGTGCTCGTCGGGCGTGGCCGGAGCCACCTTCTGCAGGACGCGGGTGGTGCCGAGCTTCTCGATGCGACCGCCGGATTTCTCGAAACTGGCGATGTCGTCCGAGATGCGTTCGCTCTCGATGCGCTTCTGCAGGTTGTGGTCGCTGCCGGCGGGGAGGCCCGCCTTGGGCTTCACGGCGGTCGAGCGGCCTTTCTTGGCACGGGTCATGCTGACTCCCTCGTGGAGGGTGGACACGCGACCCCCGGAACCCTTCCGGACGGCGCGGCGAACGCCCACTATGCGCCTTTGTCGCGGAACGTGCAGTGCATGGAAGGGCGGCTCAGGGGTGCTCGCCGCGTCCCTGGGCGCGGGCGACGCGGATCACCGCCCGTACCCGTTCGCGGTCGCGGTGCCGGGATATCGGGATCGCCCCCCGGGCGATGGCCTGTTCGCGCAGTTCCGCGGTGACGTCGTAATGCGCGCCGCTGGTCTTGTCCTGGAAGGCGTGCCGGGGAATGCCCAGGGCCGCTGCCATGGCATGGAGCTCGTCCAGGCGGTCGGCCATCAGGTGGGCCCAGCGCCGGCCCCGCCACAGGGTGACGGCGTCGTCCACGTAGACGCTCACGCCTGGCCCCTGGCACGGTCCCGGGCGGCGTCGGGACGGGGGTGGGCAGGCTGGATCATGAATAGGGGAAAGATTTTGATTGTGATTGTCCTCGATAGGGGCTACTGTGCAAACGCTGTGTTCGTCAAGGGTCACCGTGAACCGTGACCCGATGCCGTTGATCGATCGATCCACCCATCGTGCGCCTCGCTTGCTCCTTGCAACCAGCCTCACTGCCGCTCCGGCGGCCTATAAATCTGTTTGTACAGGAGCTACACAATGTCTGATCGCGAAACCGGAACCGTCAAGTGGTTCAACGATGCCAAGGGCTTCGGCTTCATCAGCCGTGAGAACGGCGAAGACGTCTTCGTCCACTTCCGTTCGATCCAGGGCTCGGGCTTCAAGAGCCTCCAGGAAGGCCAGAAGGTCAGCTTCACCGTCGTCCAGGGCCAGAAGGGCCTGCAGGCCGACGCCGTCGAAGCGCTGTAAGGCGAACCGACCGCAACACGCTCCCGGGCTCGCGCCCGGGAACGCGATGCAGCAAAAAACCCGGCGCAAGCCGGGTTTTTTCGTTCCGGAACCTTCGTGTCCCGGCCCGCTCACTTCAGCGCCAGTTCCACGCGCATGCGGCCCTCGTGAGGCTCACCCCTGAGCGAGGAGGCCAGGAACACGCGCGTCGGATCGAGCCCGCCGTCCGCCAACAGGGCCTCCTGCACGGCCACCGCGCGCGCCTGGCCCAGTTGCACCAGTTCGTCCTCGCCCACGGCGAATCGCGGGCGCAGCGCGTCCTCCAGCCAGGCCACGTCGGCGTCGCGCCGCGACTCGCGCCGCTCCGACCACGACTGGCCCGCAAGTGCCGCCTTGTCCACTTGCGGCGGTTCCGGGCGGCTGCCGGTCTCGCGCCGGTAGAGCGCTTCGAGCAGGTTGCGCCGGTCCTGGGCGTCCATCGCCGCGTAATCGAGCGTGCTCCCCTCCGCGGCATTGCCATTGACCTCCGCCAGCGCCGCAAGGAAGCGCTGCTCCTGGAGCGCCTGGGCATCGAGCGCGTCGCCGGCCCCGGCGGGAATGTCCAGGTTCAGCGCCGGCCGGTCGCCCAGGCCCTTGGCCAGCGCCGAGAGCGCGCCGCCGGCATTGGCAGGTAGTGCGGCCGAGCCCGGTTCGAAGTCGACATAGCGCGCCTGCTCGGCGCCCTCGAACAGCGAGCCCAGGAAGGCGAAGGGCGCGGTGACGACCTTGACGATGAGGTTGCGGATGATCTTCCACACCACCGGTCCGATCCGGAAACTCGGGTCGTCCAGCGTGCCGGTGACCGGCAGATCGAGGTCGATCACGCCATTGCGGTCCTTGAGCAGCGACGTGCCCAGGCGGATCGGCAGCGACACCTTGTCCTTGCTGCCGGTGGCGTCGCCCCATTCGAGCTGGTTGATGACCACGTGGTGGTCGGCGACCAGCCTGCGGTCGTCGATGCGGTAGTGCAGCTCGGTGCTCAGCTTGCCCTTTGAGATCGCATAGCCCGCCCAGCGGCCGGAGTAGGGATTGAAGATCGGCAGTTCGATGTTCTCGAACGCCATGCGTACGTCGGTGTGCTGGTCGTAGGCCGCCAGGTGGGTTTCGCCCTCGATGCGGACGGGGGAGAAGCGATTGATCACGTGGCCCTGCAGGTCGATCCTGGCCGGGCGCCGCGGCGTGGTCGACAGCCCCGTCACGGTGCCGCGCAGGGCTTCGATGCCGGCACGGAAATCGGGATCGATCGACAGGTCCGCGAACGCCATCGCCCCGTCCCGCAGCACGAGGCGTGCGATGTCGACCGGCATCGGCGCGGCACTGGCATTGGCGACGCTGCGGGGCGCGGGGTCGCCCGCGCCGAACAGCTCGACCAGGTTGATGGTGCGGTCCTCGGCGATGGTGACGCGGGCGAACGGCGCCGTCAGCGTGGCGCGCGCGACCTTCAATGCGTCCGGCCCCGCGGTGTATTCCAGGCCGCCCACGTCCAGTTGGCGCCATGCCAGGAACGGCCGTCCATTGGTTGCCTCGACCAGTTCGAAGCCGGTAATCCCGGCGTCGCCGGTGAAGCGCAAGCCCGGCGGAGGCCCTTCGCTGGCCTGCAGCGCCAGCCGACCCTTTGCTGCCACGACCCCGCATTCCAGGCGGATGGTCGGCAGCGCCGGCAGGTAGGCCCGCACCTGCTCGATCGGCATCTTCGACACCTCTACCTGCAGGTCGGCGACGACGGTGGCCGGCACCACGCTGCCGCTCACGGCCAGTGGGGCCACGTCATTGACGGTGCTGGACAGTTCGACTTCGATGGCCTGCTCGAAGTCCAGGCTGAGCGACCTGGCCACCAGCCGCGTCGGCGCCAGGTGGAAGCGCGCCGCGGGCGCCACCATGCGGTCCTCGATGCGGATGTCGCCCTCCTGCAGCGTCGCCTCGCCGAGTGCCAGCGTCCAGTCCGCCGCGGCATCGCCCGGGTCCGGCGCCGGCACCGCATCGACCGCTGGCGGAGCGAGCAGGCGCTCCAGGTTGAGGCGGCCGTCGGCATCGCGCCACAGGGTCGCCGCCATGCCCTGCAAGTGCAGGGACGCGATCCCGACGTGTCGCTCGTGCAGCGACACGCGGGTATCGCCAAGCCGGGCCTCGGGGACCTGGATCCAGTCCTCGTCCACGTCGAGCGCACGCAGGCGCAGGTCGCGTGCATCGATCGCCGGCAGCCGGGCCTCCAGTTGCATGCCCTGGCCGGGCACCACCTCGAAGCGGTAGTCGCCGGCCAGGTCGAAGCGCCCGGCGGTCAGTCGCATCGGCAGCATGTCGCTGAAGAAGCCGTAGACGCTGTCGGCCCGCAGCTCGCCCACCCGGAAGCGGCCCTGCGAGCGCAGCGGCCGCAGCGACACCTGTCCCGACCATTGCAGGCGCTCGTTCTCGGCGCTCGAAGTGGCCAGGCTGAAACCGCCGCCCTCGGGCGCGGTGCTGAAGTCCTTGAGGCTGAAGTCGATCGGTGAAAAGGCCTTGGTCGGCGCCAGGCTGCGGCTGTGGTCGGCGAAGTCGATCCGACCGCCGGACACGGTGAGGGCCTGCAGCCAGAGCGCCGGCAGGGGCGCGTCGGGTTTTTCCGGAGGAGGCACCAGGTCGGCCAGGTTGAGCGAACCGTCCGGCCGGATCTGCGCATCGAGGTAGGGCCCCTCCAGCCGCACCTGCGACAGGTTCCAGCGTCGCTCCCAAAGCGACGCGCCTTCCAGGTCGACGAACAGGTGCTCCAGCGCGACGAGGGGTTTGTCCGCGGGCCGTGCACCGCCGGGATCGGTGATCGCGATGTCGCGCACGTCCAAGGTCAGCCTGAACGGGTCGACCCGGACCTCGCCCAGCGCGAGCGACATGCCCAGGCGCGTGTCGACGAAGTCGATGGCCTGTGCGCGCAGCAGCCGCGGCGCCAGCCAGTACCCGGCCATGGCGTAGAGACCGACGGCCAGCAGGAGCAGCGCCGGGATGAAGAACCAGGGCTTGCGGACGAAGCGCATCGTGTCCATCCCTCCCGTGCCTGGAGGCCTGGATGGCGGGCGCATGTTGCGGTTGCGGGGTCGCCGCGCCATCCCCATATCACCGCCATACGTTGCCACGCACGACGTCCCGCCGCCTTCACGGAGTCTTCATATGAGCACCGCCGTCCCGATCCGCATCGACTTCGTCTCCGACGTCGCCTGTCCGTGGTGCGCGGTTGGCCTCAACGCGCTCGAGCAGGCGATCGCACGCGTCGGCGACGAGATCCAGGTCGAGTGGCACTTCCAGCCCTTCGAGCTCAACCCCGGGATGCCGCCGGAAGGCGAGGATGCCGACGCGCACCTCGCCGCCAAGTACGGGTTGTCGGCCGATCAGCTCGAGGCCAACCGGCACACGCTGCGCGAACGCGGGGCCGAGGTCGGCTTCCAGTTCGGCAGGCGCACCCGCATCCACAACACCTTCGACGCCCATCGCCTGCTGCACTGGGCCGGCGAGTCCGGTGCCGAGCAGCAGCGCGCACTCAAGCATGCCCTGCTTCGCGCCTACCAGGGCGAAGGGCGCGACATCTCATCGCACGAGGTGCTGGCCGAGGTCGCGGCCGAAGCCGGCCTGGATGCGGAAGCGGCGCGCGACATCCTGGCCTCGGGGGCGCATGCCGACGCCGTACGACGCCAGGAAGCCTTCTTCGCCGGGCGCGGCATTCGCGCGGTGCCCTCGGTGATCCTCGACGGACAGCACCTGGTCCAGGGCGGACAGCCGGTCGAGGTGTTCGAACGGGCGCTCCGGCAACTGGCGCGGCACGCGCGCACGGCCTGAGCGCGCGAACCCGCGTCAGCGCGCGCTCTGGCCGGGCATCCGCCGGACGTCCACGATCCGGTCGAGCCACAGGTCGTGGACATCGGCGTGGCTGCTGCCGTCGAGGGTGACGTCCTCCAGGCGGAGGATCGCGTTCATGCCTTCGTTTCCGTCCCGGTCCTCGAACAGTTGCAGGCTCGCGCGCGCGGCGACCGTGCCGACCAGCTCGCTGCCGTCATCCAGCCTGAGCGCGACGCGGGCGTCGTTGGGCAGCTCGAGGAGGTGGGCCTCGAGGCGATCGATGTCGGCGCGGTCGGTATGGATGCGTTCGGCGAACCTGCCCATGTACGGCACTCCTGCGGGGTCTTTCACTCGGGTCGACCCTAGCGCGCGCGACGCGAGATGCCGGTGAAGGGCCCATGGCAGAGGCGCCACGGGTCGTAGGGTGGGTCGAGCCGAAGGCGATACCCAACCTCGCCGCTACCGGCCACGACGCACGATGGTTTTTGCTTCGCGCAAGCCATCCTACCTTGCTGCGCCACCACCCCTCGTCATCCCAGCGAACGCTGGGATCCAGCTTTTCGCAGGGCTGGGCACATGTCCCCCCGGCCCAGCGCAGCACGCTGGGCGTTCGGCCAGACCGCGCGGCGGTGCCGCGCAAGCGGTCCGCCTCACCCCGGCGTTCGCTGGCATGACGCCGTGCGCCGTTCTCCCCTTCGCTGGGAGCAGAACCAAAAAAGAAGGCCGCATCCAGGGATGCGGCCTTCCGGGGACTGCCGCGATCGCGATCAGCCCTTGATGCACACGACCTGGCGCAGGGTGTGCAGGACCTCGACCAGGTCGGTCTGGGCGGCCATGACCGCGTCGATCGACTTGTAGGCCGCCGGCGACTCGTCGATCACGCCCGCGTCCTTGCGGCATTCCACGTGCGCGGTGGCCTCGCGGTGCTGCTTGAGCGTGATCGCCTGCCTCGCCGCGGTGCGGCTCATGACCCGGCCGGCGCCGTGGCTGCAGCTGTGGAAGCTGTCCGCGTTGCCCTTGCCACGCACGATGTAGCTGCACGTGCCCATGCTGCCGGGAATGATGCCCAGTTCGCCGTCCCGGGCGCTCACCGCGCCCTTGCGGGTGACCAGCAGCGACTCCCCACCGTGCTGCTCGCGCTGCACGTAGTTGTGGTGGCAGTTCACCGCCAGCCGGTCGAGCCTGAACTTCGGCAGGCGGTGGTGCATCTCGTGCAGCACCCGGGCCATCATGGCTTCGCGGTTGGTGCGGGCGTAGTCCTGCGCCCACGACACTGCCTCGACGTAGTCAGCGAACATCGGCTCGCCCTCGATGAAGAAGGCCAGGTCCTTGTCGGGCAGGTGGAAGCCCAGCACGCGCTTCTCGAGCTGGCGACGCGCCTGTTCGATGAAGTAGGTGCCCACCAGGTTGCCGGTACCGCGCGAACCCGAGTGCAGCATCACCCACACCGCGTCCGACTCGTCGAGGCAGATCTCGATGAAGTGGTTGCCGCCGCCGAGCGTGCCCGCCTGCGCGTCCACCTTGTCCGGGCGGATCCGCGGGTGCTTGCACCGGATCGCCTCCAGCCGCTCGGCCAGCCCCGACTGTGCCAGTCGCGTGCCGATGCTGTCCGGGACGCGACGGTGGTTGCCGCCGGGGCCGTTGCCGACCGGGACGCTGCGTTCGATCGAGCCGCGCAGCTGGGCCAGGTTGTCGGGCAGGTCGCTGGCGCGCAGGGTCGTGCGCACCGCCGCCATGCCGCAGCCGATGTCGACGCCTACCGCGGCCGGAATGATCGCGCCGCGGGTGGGCACCACCGAACCGACGGTCGCGCCCTTGCCCAGGTGCACGTCGGGCATCACCGCGACCCAGGGGCCGACGAAGGGCAGTGCCGCGATGTTCTGCAGCTGCCGGTGGGCCTGGTCCTCCAGCGGCACGCCGCGCACCCAGCCCTTGATCGGCGTGGTGCTGCCTTCGGCATGCAGGAGGTCGTAGTTGCTTGGGATGTCCATGTTGGGATCCTTTCCGTTGATGACCCCGTGCGGCCGTCCATGGCACGCACGGAGCATTGTTACCTTGAAATCGCCGGCGCCTTCAGGCTGACCAGCTGGTTCATGACGCCGTCCAGGCCGCCGAAGACCGTCATCGAACCGATCTTCGCGGTGACCTTCTCCAGCGCCTCCAGTTCCATGAGGCGCTGGAGTACCGGGTTCTCCTCGATCAGCTTCGCGGTATTGAGCAGGGAACGCGTGGCGTTCGCCTCCTCGCGACGGCGGATCACGTTGGCCTGGGCCGCCTTCTCCGCCTGCACGACGCTGTTGAGGATGTCCTTCATCTCACCCGGCAGGATCACGTCCTTGACGCCGACGCCCAGCACCTCGATGCCCAACTCGGCGACCTGGCCGCGCACGTGGCCGAAGATGTCGGCGTCGAGCGAAGCCTTGTCGCCGAGCAGCTCGTCCAGCGTCTTGGCGGCGATCGCCTTGCGCAGGCCGTACTGCAGCTCGCGGTACACGTAGTCGCCATACCTGGCGACGCGGGTGCGGGCCGCGACCGGATCGACGACGCGGATGCTGCCGGCGAGGTTCACGCGCAGGCTGACCTTGTCGCGGGTCAACAGCTCCTGGCCGGATACCTCCATCGACTGCACGCGCAGCTCGACCGTCTCCACGCCCACGTCCTTGCGGAAATTCCAGAAGGCGTAGGCACCCGGTGCCAGGGTGCGCTCGAGCCTGCCATCCACGAACAGCAGGCCCGCGCTCTCCTCCGGCACCACCACGGCGACCGCGACGCGATCCAGGTGGCCGAGCTGGCGCAGGCGGCGTGCCACGCCGGCGTCGAGCTCGAGGCCCTGCGCCAGCGCGACCGTCTCCACCTCCATCCGTACGACGCCCTTCCAGTACAGCTTGCGCGTACCCGGAGCGAGCACGTCGACCAGCTTGCCGTCACGCGACAGCAGGCCGACCTCGTCGGTACCGACGTCGGCGACGCTGAACACCTCGTGCACCCGGTCGCCCAGCGCGGCCGCCAGCGTGTCGGCATCGCGACCGGTGTATTCCGCCTGGGCGATGCCATGCAGCACCACCTCGACGCGACCGAGCGGGTCGAACATCCGATACACGCCCGGTGCCAGCACGCGCTCGAAGCGACGGTTGCGATACAGCAGGCCGCGCTCGCCGTCGCCGACCACGATCCTCTTGTTCCAGAACATTGTCATTCTCCTTGGGTGTCCTGGTGGTCCGATCCTGGTTCAAGGAATGCGCCGGATCGGTCGTCGCATCCCCCGCCGGCACCCAGGCCGACGGGAATCAAGAAGTGGAAGCACCCCTGGCATCGATGCCGCGGAACCGGCGCGCGCGTGGCAAGGCAACCTCGGGTCGGCGGGCAGGCGCTGGCGCCT
>NZ_VICE01000023.1 GCF_006546775.1 Marilutibacter aestuarii | reverse complement strand
GAAGCTGCACGCACGACGTGAGATGGGTTTTGCTTCGAAATGTGGAGGGCAAAGTCAAAGGCTTCCGCCCTGTTGGGCGGGTCCCTTTTGTCTTGCCAAAAGGAACCAATACCGCGGGCTCCATCGGCCGCCGGCACGGCTTCGCCGCACCGGTCCCCTGCGCGCCTCGGCCCTGGCGGCACGGCGCCCAAACTCGCTTCGCTCGGACAAGGGCGCCTCTACGGCCGCCATGGCCTGCGGTGCTCGGCAGCCTCAAAGTCGCTAAGGGCAAGGTCAAGATCAACGGCAACGGCAACGGCAACGGCAACGGCAACGGCAACGGCAACACGCCGCGTAGGACCGTAGGGCCGCAGGGTGGGTGGAGCCGAAGGCGAAACCCACCTTCGCGAAGCTGCACGCACGACGTGAGATGGGTCTTGCTTTGCGCTACCCATCCTGCGTTGCTACGACACCACCCACCGTCATCCCAGCGCACGCTGGGATCCAGCTCTTGGGCTCGTGCGCTTGCAATGATCCTTATGCGGGTTTCGATGCGCCTCGACATCGCGTGTCGTGTCGGCTGGCGGTTCCTGTCTGAAAAGGCTGGATCCCAGCGTTCGCTGGGATGACGGCATGAGCGTTTCTCCCCTCGCTTGGGCCAAGAACCACAAAAAAAGGCCCCGCGTTGGCGGGGCCTTGTGTTGCACGATGCGCGACGTGGCCGGGGTCAGTAGCCCAGCACCTCGCTGATCACGCCGGTGGCGATCTCGACCAGCAGGTAGCGGTCGTCCATCGGGCGGACCCAGCGGTAGCCGCGCGGCGGCGCATGCAGGTGGTAGTCGCGGTAGTCATCGAGGTAGTAGCGCGGCTCGATGTACGCCAGCGGGACGCGATCGCCGCGCTTCCACTGCTGCTTGTACCAGCCCAGGTGCTTGCCGTTGTCGTGTCGGCCGCTGTCGTGCGGGGCATTGCCCGGCGGGCCGTGCTCGACATGGGCGGGCGGACCGCCGTGACCCTTGTTCTTGCCCTGGCCGTTGCCATTACCGGCCAGGGCCGGCGTGGCGGCGAGTGCCAGCACGGCGATGGCGGTGGCGATGTGGGTGCGTCGGTTGTTCATGGCAATCCTCCTTGCAGAGGCGTCGGTGGACATGGGCCCACCCTAGGCGGGGCGGCGTGAATGTTCGGCCAGAATTGGCTGAATACGCTACAACGGTTCAGGTTGCCGGTCCCGGACCGGCGTCCGACTTCGAAGCGGACGGCGGGCTCAGCGCCGCCCGCGCAGCCTCGGACACGCTGCGCAGGTGCAGGTCCTGTTGCGGGAAGGGGATCTCGATGCCGTTCTCGTTGAGCACGGCGTAGATCCGGGTCAGCAGGCGGCTGCGGATGCCGACCCAGTTGTCGTAGTCCCGCGTCCAGGCGCGGATCGAGAAATCGAGCGAACTGGCCCCGAAGGCCATGAAGAAGACGGTGGGCTCGGGGTGGCGGGACACCGACTCGTCGGAGGTGATCACGCCGGTCATCAGCTCGATGACCTGGTTGGGATCGGCGCCGTACGCCACGCCCAGGTTGATCTCGATGCGCCGGAACATGTCGCGCAGGGTCCAGTTGACCAGGTTCTCCGACAGCAAGGTGCCGTTGGGCACCACCACGTCGGCGCCGTCGAAGGTCTTGATGACGGTCGCGCGCATCCCGATCTCGCGCACGCTGCCCGACGTCCCGGTGATGTCGACCACGTCGCCCGGCTGGATGGGGCGCTCGAACATCAGGATCAGGCCGGAGACGAAGTTGTTGACCACGTTCTGCAGGCCGAAGCCGATGCCGACGCCGAGCGCGCCGAAGACGAAGGCCAGCTGGCTGACCTCGAATCCGGTCGCGGTGAGGGCGAGCACGAAGCCCAGCAGCAGCACCGCGTAGTAGGACAGCGAGGCGACGCTGTTGTCGACGCCACGCGGCAGCGACATCTTCGGCAGCACTTCCTCATGCAGCACGAAGCGCACCAGCTTGGCCGCCCAGAACGCGATCACGACCGACACGATGAACACCAGCACGTGCCCCAGGCTGATGCTGAGCGCGCCGATGGTGAACTCATGCGACAGGATGCCGCTGATCGTCGAATAGATCGGCCGGAACAGGCGGAAGCGGTTGGCGGTGAAGCCGAGCCAGGCGATGACCGCCGCGATGCCGAGCAGGCGGCTGAAGCCGCGCATCATCGAACCGTCGCGCAGCCGCGCCATGCGCAGCTTCGACAGGCCCGGTTGGGCGAAGGTCAGGCGCAGCAGCGCCAGGAACACCGCCACCGCGGCGTAGAGCATCAAGGCCATGTAACCGCTGTCGAGCAGGCCGCCGGTGAGCATCTCCGCCAGCGAGACATTGCCCAGCACGTTGGACAGCGCCGACACCGCCAGCATCCCGACGGCGGTCCAGCCGACGACATGGATCGCCGTGCGGGCCCCACCCTGCAGGCCTTTCGTCGGCGCCTTGCGGCGCGAGCGCCACAGCAGCCACAGGGTCAGCACCAGGGCCAGCAGGGTGATCGACAGCGAGTACGCCCGGTAGGTCAGGGCGTTGGCCATGAACAGGAAGCCCAAGCGCTGCAGCAGGTACAGGCCGGTCGCCACGTAGGGCCAGGGGCCGAACAGCTCGAACACCCGGGCCGGCAGCAGGCGCAAGGTGGGCACCAGGGCGATCAGCATGATCACCTGGTGCAGCAGCAGGGGCGCATCCGGTTCCAGCGCCAGCACCGCCATCATCGACAGCAGCAGCCAGGCCGAGAACGGCCGGTGCAGGACCTTCTCGGAGGCCTCCAGCAACGACGCCCGCGCTGGGGTTCCGGCATCCGCGGGCTCGACCGGGAGGCGGGCCTGGTGGCGGCGGTAGTACACGCTCAGCCAGACCAGGAGCGGCAGCAGGAGCAATTGCACGACGTTGAGCACGCGCTGGTGGTCGACGTTCGAGGCGCTGTACTGCTTGAGGAAGTCGACCTCGATCGTGAGGCCGGTCTTCAGTGCCGCCAGCGAAGCGTCGGATTCGCCCGCGTCGTCGCCCAGTGCCCAGATGGGTGGGGCGTCCATGTGCACCAGCCGGCGGTCGATGTCGGCGATGGCCGCCGCCACCTCCTGGCGTCCCGCATCGATCTGGGCCTCCAGCGTGTTGGCCTGGCGCCCCAGCTCGATGTACTGCTGGAGCGGCGCGGACAGCGCACTTTCGGCCCGGCCCAGGTAGACCAGGACCTCGTCGATGCGGTCCGACAGCGCCTTGGGCATGCTGCCGTCGGCGTTGGCCGTGCGCGTGGCCTCCCATGCCGCGCGCCGGGTCGCGATCTCCGCGGCCGACTCCACGTAGGGCGCGCTCGCCTGCTTGAGGTCGGCGCGCCAGCGCTCGAACAGGCGGGCATCGAACCCCCAGTGCCGGTCCAGGCTCTCCAGCCGAAGCACGGGCAGGGTCTTCAGGTCTTCACCCGAGGCCAGCCGCACCTTCTGCCGTGTCGAGCCCTCGATCGCGGCCAGGCGCTCCTGCAACGGCGCAACAGCGTCGCGCCGCCTGGCCTGCAGCATGACCGACTGCGCGAAGCGCTCGTCGGCGTTGGCCTGCTCCGGAATATCGGCGAATTCGATCGCCTTGGGCGCCGCCTTCTCCTCGCCGGTCAGGACGCTGGCGATGTCCTGGGCGGCGGTGGCCGGCGCCGATGCAAGTGCCCAGGACAGGAGCAGGCAGGCAAGGAAGGCGAAACGACGCGTCATCTGGACTCCCGGGGCTGGCATGGCCGGAGGCGCCGGTGCCGCGACGCGAGTGGGTCGCGCGCGCCGTGTCCCGGTGCTGCCGGGGAGTCTAGCAGTGGCGGCAAGGGCGCCGTGTAGCCGGCGCTGCCATGGCCTCCTGACCGGCACCCGCGACCGCGTGGAGGCCGGGTGTGGCGTTCGTAGTCGTGGGGGTGCTCGCGCGCCAGCGCGGCGATCCCGGGCAGGGCGGCGGCACCCAACGCGATCGCCGCGGCGTTGCCCTGCTTGTCGTCGCCCGTCATGGCGTGCTGGCCGCAAGCCCGCGGCCGTGCGTCTACCACGGAGGCCATGTCGCCGTTTACCGGACGGACAGGCACACGTGGCGCGCGCTGTTCAAGTGATCCCGTACAGGTTGGCGCTCTTGCCGCAGGTGGAATGGCGATGCGATCTGCCCGACTGCAGTTCGCGCGCGCCGTCCGCGGTCAGGCACATGCCCCCTGGATCGCCCTTGGCGAGGGGGCGTTTACAGTCCCCCTTCGGCATCGAGCCAGCGTCGACGCACCGCCGCCCCGGAAACCGGGGCGGCGGCACTTCCCCTCAACGGCTGTCGCGCTTGCCCTGGTTGTGGCGGTCATGGGTGCTGATGCTGCCCTGGATCGCCTGGACGCGGCTCTCCGCGGCATGCAGGTCGACGGCCTTGCTGCGCGCAGCGTCGGACTGGTAGCCGGCGTGGTCGACGTGGCCATGGTGCTCGCCGATCTCCTGCCACGGCGCCGGTTGCCGGTCGTGCTCCTGCTTGGCGGCCAGCAGCTTGCGGGTGTTGGCCAGGGCCTGGCGTGGCGTGATCCGGCGCTTGGGGGTCTTCTTCGCCGCCTTTTTCGCGGGGGCCTTGCGGGCGGTAGCCGGTTTGGCGTTGGCGACCTTCTTCGTTGCCGCCTTCTTCACGGACTTCTTGGCAACCGGTTTCGCGCTGGCGGACTTGCGTGCGGTGGATTTCGCGGTGGCGGCCTTCTTTGCCACGGCCTTGCCCGCGGTCTTCTTCGCGGCCGTATTGCTGGCAACGACTTTGTTCGCCACGGATTTCCGGGCTGCCGGCTTCTTCGCCGCGACCTTCTTGCTCGCCGCCTTTTTGGCGACCGCCTTGCTGGTTGCCGGCTTCTTCGTCGTCGCCTTCTTCGCGGGGGCCTTGGTCGCGGTGGACTTCTTCGCCGTGGCTTTCTTCGTAGCGGCCTTCCGCGTCGTGCTCTTCTTCGTGGCCTTCGTGCCGGCGGCGCGTGCCGGGGCGGTGGTCTTTTTCACGGTCTTCTTTGCCGTCTTCTTCGCCGCGGGGGTGGGCGTGCCGGCCTTGGCGCTACGCGCGCGCTTGCTCGCCTTCAGGGCCTTGGCCTCCTTCTTGGCGCTTGCACTGGCGTTGCGCAGCGATGCGCGTGCCGTGCTCACGGCCTTGCTTGCGGTCTTCTTGATGGCCTTCTTCGTGGCCGCCGCCTTGCGGGTGGGTGTTGCCATGGGTGCCTCCGTCGTATGCGGGCCATGCCGCGTCGTGTCCATGGGGTAGCACGCGCGGCATTGACGGCAGGTGATGGTGTTCGCCCGCCAGCCGCGTGCGCACCCGCGGCGGGGGTGCGCTGGCAAGCCCGAGCCGGTAGCGTGTGAGCGTTGCCGGGTGATGGAGGTCACGATGCCGTTCAAGTCCATGCGTGGCGTGCTTGCCGCATGCTGCGCGCTGCCAACCCTGGTGCTTGCGCAACCGTCCGCTGGCGACCTGCAGGCCTGCGTCGAACGTGCCACCCGGGACTTGCCGCAAAAGCCCGCTTCCACCCTGCGTGACATCGATGGCCTGCCGCGGCAGCTGCTGGCCCTGCGCTCCTACCTGCGGGCCGGTGACCTCGACGCGCGCTGGAGTTGGACGGAGGCCGAGATCGCGGCGTACGAACAGTCCCCGGCGCACGAAGAAGCACTCGCGGCCCTGGCCTGGGCGCAGGCGCGTTTCGCCGAGCGCAATCCGGGTTTCAGCCTGTACGTGAACACCCGCGTGCGCAGCCTGGACACCCAGGTCGAGCGCTGGAACACGAATGCCTCGGTCGGCGTCGCGGCCGAGGCCATGGCGCAGGCCGCGCCAGGGGCCTGCGCGTCGTCGCCTGCGAAGTTCGCGGACTGGGCGCGGGGCTGGCGGCCCGATCCGCCGGCCAACCTGGCCGCACCCGGTCTGTCCGCGCATGGCCAGGGGCGTGCCTTCGATTTCCAGGTCATGCAGGGTGACGTCCTGGTCGCGGGCACCGACTCGCGGCGCATCGACGCCGACTGGATCCACGGCGGCTGGGCGCGCAGGCTGGCGGAGGTCATGGCCGAGTCTCCCGCGTTCGAAGGCCCGCTGCGCAGCCCGCGGGAACCTTGGCACTATGCCTATGCAGCGGACGAGCCAGCCGCACCGGCCGGGACCGCAGCCGGCGACAGCGGTACCGACGCGCCGTCGGACGCGGCGGACGCCGATTAGGCGCCCTGCCGCGGCGCGCGGCGGCTGAACGCACGCAGCGCGTGGACTCCGCCATCCACCATGGCTCGGGTAAGCTGGTCGGGGCGGCGCGAGCGACCGCCCACACCATCCAGAGCCGGCAGGGGGCCCCATGTCCAGACAGTCCAAGGCGCGCCGCGACATCCGCCGCAAGCAGGCTCCCGCGCGTCCCATCCGCCGCCTGGGCGGCACCCTGCAACCGCATGCGCAACTGGTCGGCGACGACGGCGGCGTGGTCGGCGGGGCCGGCTTCCGCGACGGGGAATGGGTCCTGGTCCTGGGCGGGAAGTCCGTGACCGCCACCGAAAGCCCGGCGATGATGCTGGCCATGCTCAAGCACGCCGTCGCGGTGCAGGAACGCGCGGGCCGCAGCCTGGAGCTGCACGTGTCGGCGGCGCTGGACACCGCGGCCACGCACGAGGCCACCGCGGCAGGGCAGTCGCTGCCGCAATACCTGGACATGCTCGAGGCCGAGCGCGTGGAGCGCCTGTCGGAGTCGGCGCCGGGCGGCGGCGCCGAAGGCGCGGCCCCGCTCGCGCATTGAGTCATGCACGCGGCGGCGTATGCTGTCGGCAGGATCGGAGCGGGAGCGGGACATGACGATATCGAGCAAGCCATCCAGGGTGTTCTGGGTCGTGGGCGCCCTCGCGCTCGCCTGGAACCTGGTGGGCGTGGCGACCTTCATCGGCCAGGTGACGATGTCGCCGGCCACGCTGGCGGCCTTGCCACCCGACCAGCAGGCGCTGTATGCGCAGATGCCAGCCTGGGTCGAGGCCTGCTATGCCGCCGCGGTCTTCGGTGGGGCGCTCGGCGCACTGGCGTTGTTGCTGCGCAAGCGCATCGCGATGGCGCTGTTCCTGCTGTCCGCGATCGGCGCGGTCCTGCAGTTCGGCGGCGTGTTCGCGCTCACCGATGCCTATAGCGTGCTGGGTCCGAGCAGCGTGGTGATGCCCGTGGTGATCATCGTCGTGTGCGTCGCCCTGTGGCTGTACGCCCGCCGCTGCACCGCGCGCGGCTGGCTTGGCTGAACCGCGACGGGCTGCATCACGCGACGACGACGCGACACCGACGAAGGTCCGGGGTTTCCGTTTCCCGGAGGTTTCCATGCGGACATCCCTGCTTGCCCTTGGTCTGGTCCCGGCCCTGCTCGTGGCGCCCCTGCGCGCCGCCGAACCGCTCCCCAACGTGCCGGTCGAGACACTCGACCTGCAGCGCTACAGCGGCCAGTGGCACGAGATCGCCCACCTGCCGATGTTCTTCCAGAAGCAGTGCGTCGGTGACGTCACCGCGACCTACACCCCGCGCGAGGACGGGCGCATCGGCGTGCGCAACGCCTGCCGCACGGACGATGGCAGCATGGATGTCGCCGAAGGGACCGCACGGCCCGCCGGTGACGCACAGGGCCAGCTCGAGGTGCGCTTCGCGCCCGAGTGGCTGTCCTGGCTGCCGATGGTCTGGGGCGACTACTGGGTGCTTGAGACCGGGCCGGACTACGAGTGGGCGGTGGTCGGGTCGCCGGGCAAGGATTACCTTTGGATCCTCTCGCGCACGCCGACGATGGACCGTGAACGCTTCGATGCCCTGCGCGAGCGCGCCGCCCGGCGAGGGTATCCCGTCGACGAACTGGTGATGATGGCCGAGGTCGACTGAGGGACCGGGTGCCGCGCGTCCCGCGCGGCCGTCCGGCAGCCGCGCGCCCGTTCGCAGGGCATTCCCAAGGCCTTCCGCGCGCGGATGTGGCGATGCCGGGGCGGGGCGCGCAATCGCCGGATGGCGGAATTTCCGCGCCGATCGCGTTCGTGATTGCATGCAGGGCGGTTGCGCCGTGGAGGCGACATGACGAAGGAACGGATCCGGCGGTATCTCGGGAGCTGCGTGGTGGCATCGCTGCTGGCGATGCCGGCCGGGCTGGCGATGGCGCAGGAGGCGGGCAAGCCGATGACCATCCGGCTCGAACCCAAGGCGCTTGCGGGCGTGGACACGGGCAAGGCGGTGGTCGTGAAGGGGCGGGCTGGACGCACCCCGCAACGCTTCCTGCTCGAGGGCATTTCCTACATGAACCCGGTCGGGGTGGTCCTGCGGCCGGTGGAGGCAGGCGACGAGGTCGCCTTGTCGATCACCAAGTACGCCTGGAACCAGCCCTTGCGCGAGGGCAGCACGGACGAAGCGCCGCTGCGCTTCCTGTTCCGCACCGAGGGCGAGTTCCAGGTATCGGTCAGTGCCGACGCGGCCGACACGCCGTACCGGCTGCTGGTCTGGGTGGGCGAGGAGACCCAGCCCGATTTCGCCCCCGTGGTGGTGGATGCCAGTACCTTCGATGGCGGCGGTGGCGGGTTCCCCTGGACCTGGGCGGTGATCGGCTTGCTGGTGCTGGCGGTCGCGGTGATGGCGGTCCTGATGATGCGGAGGAAGCGGGCATGACGCGTGCACGGGGACGGATTCTGGCGGGGCTTCGCCCCGTCGTGCTGGCGATGGCGGCGCTGGTCGCGCTGGCCGCGCTGGGCGCATCCGCGCAGTCGGGCGAAGGGCCGCCTGCGACGGAAGGCGACTGGGAGAGCTTCTTCGACGGCATGGATGGCGATCGCGCGCTCGACATCATCGACGTGCTGGTCGACAGCGACGCGATCGGCGTGGCGCGCGATGCCAACACCTTGTTGAACGACCTCGAGGCGCTCGACGCGACCGAGGCCGGTTGCGGCTCGGCGTACACCGACAGCTCGGGCCCCACCGTGCCCTCGCATTGCGCCGAGGGCGATGCCTGCCGGCAGTGCTACGAGGAGGCGGTGCGCAAGATCGACTTCAACCGCTTCTACATCGAGCGCGCGCGCTGCATCACCGCGGCCAACGTGAAGATGGCCAACTCGGCGATGGCCTTCGGCGACAGCGCCTCGGGCATCCACGCCGTCTCCGGCCTGTCGTGGCAGCTGCAGGGCAAGCCGCAGATCGAGCAGGCCGTCGGCAAGCTCAAGCAGACCTACACCCGCAAGGCCGGCCAGTACCTCGACGGCCTGCAGGGCGCACTGAAGGAGCTCGGCCAGTGCGAGGCCCGGCATTATGGCGAGGAGGACTGGTACCAGCGTTACGGCTGGATCTACCACAACTTCATGCAGGCCAAGTACGGCTCGCCGCCCGAGTGAACCCCGGGTGGCGGATTGTCCGCGCCGCGGGACGCTGATTCCCGGCCTGCCGCCTGTTCGCGCGCGTGGGTGGGGCGTAGCCTTGCCGCTCTCCACGGCGAACAGGAAGGCGCATGACCACGACGATCTCCATGTACACCGCGTCGGTGCCCGGCTTCATCCAGGGCCTGCAGAACCTGGCGCACGTGCTGCGCAAGGGCGAGGCGCACGCACAGGCGCACGAGTACGCACCCGAGGCACTGCTGCAGGCCCGGCTGGCCCCGGACATGCTGCCGCTGGTGCGGCAGGTGCAGATCGCCACCGACATGGTCAAGAACGGCGCCGCCCGCCTGGCCGGGCTCGAGCCGCCTCCGTTCGCCGACGACGAGACCGACTTCGCGCAGTTGTACGCGCGCCTGGACCGCGCCATCGCCTTCCTGCGCAGCCTGTCGCCGGAGCAGCTGGACGGCAGCGAGGCGCGCGACATCCAGCTCAAGTTCGGCCCGCGTACCCTCGAGTTCAAAGGGTGGGACTATCTGATGGGCTTCGTCCATCCCAACTTCTATTTCCACGCCAGCATCGCCTACGCCGTGCTGCGCAAGTCGGGCGTCAGGCTGGGCAAACTGGATTACATGGGCGCCGACATCGAGCGCTGAGCCCGCTCGCGGCACGGGCCGTCCTGCGTCGCGGGATGAAGTAGGGTGGGCATCCGGCCCACCCGCATCGATCCCGCCATGCGCATGTTCCGTCCCGTCCCCCGTCGAGGCCTGCTCGCCGCCGTCGTGGCCAGCGTGGTGCTGGCGGCCTGCGCGAGCACGCCCCCGCGCAATCCGCTGGCCGAATGGCGCGGCTCGCCCAACCATGATGTCCGTCGCGCACGCCTGGTCGTGTTGCACCACACCGACATGGAAAGCGCGGAGGCCGCGCTGCATACCCTGCAGACCGGGAATTCCGGCGGTCCGGTGAGCGCGCACTACCTGGTCGGCCGCGACGGTCGCCTGTACCAGCTGGTGCCCGAAGAACTGCGGGCCTGGCACGCGGGTGCCGGGCGCTGGCAGGGCCAGGGCGACCTGAACTCCGCCTCGATCGGCATCGAGATCGACAACGACGGCCAGTCACCCTTCCCCGACGCACAGGTCCAGGCCCTGTTGCGCTTGCTGGAGGACATCGTCGCGCGCACCGGCATCCCGCGCGCGCAGGTCATCGGCCATGCCGACCTGGCGCCGTCGCGCAAGCGTGACCCCAGCGCGCTGTTCCCGTGGGCACGATTGGCCGAAGCCGGCTTCGGCCTGTGGCCGCGCCCCGCACCCGCGCCGGCGCCGGACGACTTCGACCCCTGGCGCGCCCTGCGCCTGGTCGGTTACGACCTTGCCGACCCGGAGGCGGCGCGCTGCGCGTTCCAGCGTCGTTTCCGCGCCCACGAGTGCCGCCTCGACGAAGACGGCAACGCGTCGTGGGGCGAGTGGCTGCCCGGCGACCTCGACATCCTCCATGACCTCGAACGCCAGCGCCTGGAGGGCGGCGGATAGGCGCCCGCCCCCGCCATCCCCGGCGACCCCGCGCGAGACAGCCGCATGGGCAAGCGCGGCCCGAGCGGTGGCCGTGCGACAATAGCCACCGATGAACGAAGCCGTCTCCGTCGACCTGGCGCGCCTGCGTCGCAGCTGTGCGAATTGCTCCCTGCAGCAGTTGTGCCTGCCCGCGGGCATCGGCGTCGATGCCCTGGCGCGCCTGGAGGCGATCGTCCGCCGCCCACGCACGCTTCGCCGGGGCGAACGCCTGTACCGCATCGGCGATCCCCTGGGCGCGGTGTACGTTGCCAGCAGCGGTGCCTTCAAGACCGCCAGCCTCAGCGAGTCGGGCGAGGAGCAGGTCACCGGCTTCCACCTGCCTGGCGAACTGATCGGCCTGGACGGACTGGGCGAGGGCGCGCATCGCTGCGAAGCGGTCGCCCTGGTCGACTCCCATGTCTGCGAGGTGCCGCTGGAGCGCTTGACCGCGGTGGCCCTGCAACTGCCCGGCCTGCACGAGCAACTGCTGCGCGTCATCGGCCGCAGCATGGACCGCGACCACCTGCACACCGACCTGCTGGTGCGACGCCAGGCCCATGAACGCCTGGCGCTGTTCCTGCTGGGGCTGTCGGAGCGCTATGCCCAGATCGGCCAGTCGGCGCGCGAGTTCCGCCTGCCGATGAGCCGCGAAGAAGTCGCGCGCTACCTCGGCCTGGCCCTGGAGACCGTCAGCCGCGGCCTCACCCGCATGCAGGAAGACGGCGTGCTGGCGGTGCACGGGCGGCGCGTGGAGGTGCTCGACAGGGAGGCACTCAGCGCCCTCGCGCATGGGCGCGAGGGCTGCGCCGAGGCCGATCCGGGCAAGCGCCGGCAGGCTTGATTCCGTACGCCGTTGCCCGTGCCGGCTAGGGCGCGGGCAGGCTGCCGCAGCCCAGCGCCGCCAGCAGCCCGTGCAGGGCCGGCACCTGCATCAGCCAGGGGGCCGCCAGCGTCAACAGGCCCGCCACCAGCACCAGCAGGGCCGCCGGGACGCGCCAGCGTGGATCCTTCAGGTGGCGGCCCACATGGGCGCCCGACCAGGTCAGCGGCAGCATCACCGGCAACGTGCCCAGGCCGAACGCGGCCATCGTCAGCGCGCCGTTCAGCGCATCGGCCTGCAGCCAGGCCGCCAGCAGCAAGGTCGTGCTCAGGCCGCAGGGCAACCAGCCCCACAGCATGCCCAGCGCCAGCCGGCGTGGACGCGTGTTGGCCGGCAGCAGGCGCACCTGCAGCGGGCGGATCCATTGCCAGAAGCCTTGTCCCAGCCGACCGATGAAAGCGAGGCGGCCCCCGCGGTTGAGCAGGCGCAGCGCGACCAGCACGAGCACAGCGCCCACCAGCATCCGCAAGCCGATCGCCAGGCCTTCGACCTGGGCGACGCGCAGGATGCCCTGGCCGAACCCGCCGGCGACGGCGCCGGCCAGCACGTAGCCCCCCACGCGGCCGAGGTTGGCGTCCAGGGCGGGCGCCCATCGTGCCCGCGCCGGCACCGCCGACGCGCCCTGCAGCGCCGGGAAGCCGGTGGCGATGCCGCCGCACATCGCCGCGCAGTGCAGGCCCCCCAGCAGGCCGCTGAGCAGGGCCGCGCCCAGGGTCAGCCAGTCGAACGGCATGGTCAGGCGGCTCCGTCGTTCCGGTCGCCGTCGGGCGTCGCGTTCGCCTCGGGCGTGTTCCGCGGCCGGGGTAGCGGGTCCTCGCGCAGGATGTCGAGCGCCGGCGTGTCCAGATCGTCGAACTGGCCTTTACGCACGGCCCAGACGAAGGCCCAGATCGCGGCGACGAGCAGGCCCAGGCTGAGGGGGATGAGCAGCAGCAGGACGGTCATGGGCGGGGCGGTTCCGGCGGCTCAGGGAAGGGCGGTGGCGGGGCGCGCCGACGCATCCGCGGCCGCGCGTGGCCCGCGGGCGAGTCGCAGCGCATTGAGGGTCACCAGCAGGGAGGATACTGCCATCCCGAGCGCCGCCATCCAGGGCGTGACATGGCCGCCCGCGGCCAGCGGCAGCGCGAGGACGTTGTACGCCAGTGCCCAGGCCAGGTTCTGGCGGACGATGGCGCGGGTGCGGCGGGCCAGTGCGATCGCTTCGGGGATGCGCGACAGCGATGGGCTGGTGACCACGAAGTCGGCGGCGCGCTGGGCCAGCGCGGCGCCATCGGCCATCGCCAGCGAGACGTCGGCACCTGCGAGCACGGGGGCGTCGTTGAGCCCGTCGCCGACCATCGCCATGACGTGGCCGTCGGCCTGCAGGCCACGCACGTGCGCGAGCTTCCGTTCGGGCGACTGCCGCGCCAGCGGGGCGTCGACGCCGAGCGCCGCGGCGAAGTGCGCCACCGGCGCGTCGGCGTCACCGCTGCAGATCCCGACCCTGAGGCCCAGCCGGCGCAACGAGGCGAGCGCCGTGGCCGCATCGGCGCGCGGGGTCTCGCGCACCTCGAAGCGCGCCGCGGCGACCTCGCCGTCGCCCAGCCACAGGCCGCCGTCGTCGACCCGGTCCTGGCAGGCGAAGCCGGCGCGACCCAGGTACCAGGCGCGTCCGTCGACGCGCCCCTGCAGGCCGTCGCCCGGATGCAGCCGGACCGCCTCGGCGGGCGGCACCGCACCGGCATGGGCGAAGGCACGTGCGAGCGGGTGGCGGCTGTCGCGCTCCAGCGCCGCCGCGATGCGCAGCGCAGCGTCGGCATCGATGCCCGCCGTGCCGAAGATCGCCACGCCATCGAGCACCGGCCGGCCATCGCCGAGCGTGCCGGTCTTGTCGAACACGATGCAGTCGGCCCGCGCCAGCGCTTCGAGCGCGTCGCTGCGCAGCGCCAGCACGCCCATTCGCGCGAGTGCGCCATGGGCGGTGGTCAACGCGGTCGGTACGGCCAGCGACAGCGCGCAGGGACAGCTGACCACGAGCACGGCGAGGGTGACCTCGAGCGCGCGCGAGGGATCGTACAGCTGCCAGCCCAGGTAGACGGCGACCGCCACCAGCAACAGGCCGCTCACGAAATGGCGGGCGATACGCTCCGTGGCACGCGCGAGGCGGGGGCGGTCGGCCTGGGCGCGATCGACCAGCCGGGTGAGCTGCGAGAGCCGTGTGTCGCCACCGGTACGGACCAGGCGCACGCGCGCCGGCAGCTCGCGGCAATGGCTGCCGGCGAGCACGACCTCGCCCGGCTGGCGCGGCACCGGCTCCGACTCGCCGGTCAGCAGGGCCTCGTCGAAGGCCGAGGGGGCGTCGAGGAGGATGCCGTCGGCGGGTACCGCCTCGCCCGGCGCGATGCGGACGATGTCGCCCGGCCGCAGGTCGCCGAGCGCGACCTGCTCAACGTGAAGCGCGCCATCGCATGCGTCCAGGCGCTCGCGCGCGGCCAGCGCCGGTCGTGCCCGGGCGAGCGCATCGACCTGGGCGCTGGCGATGCCGCGCGCGCGCTGCTCGAGCATCCGCGCGACCAGCAGCAGGAGGACGAACATCACCGCCGCGTCGTACCAGACGTGCACGCCGCCGCGCACCGTCTCCAGCAGGCTGGCGAAGTAGGCCAGCAGGGTCGAGCCCGCGATCAGGGTGTCCATGCCGGGCTGTCGCTCGCGCAGCTCGCGCCACATCCCTTCCAGGAAGGGCCAGCCGGAATAGAAGACGACGGGCGTGGACACCAGGAAGGTCAGCCAGCGGAAGAAGTCGCGCGTGGCCAGCGACATGGTCTGTTCGGTATCCAGGTACAGCGCCTCGGCCAGCATCATCGCCTGCATCGCCCCCAGTCCGGCCACGCCCAGGCGCAGCAACCAGCGGCGGCGTTCGCGGCGGCGGGCTTCCTCGCGGGCCTCGCCGGTGGCCAGCCAGGGGCGGTAGCCGAGCGCGGCCAGGCGCGTCATCAGCGGCGACAGCCGGGTCACGTCCGGATCCCAGGCCAGGCGGATGCGTCCAGTCACGGCATTGGCGGTGATGTCGAGCACGCCCGGCACCCGGCGCAGGGCGCGATCGACCAGCCAGGCGCAGGCCGCGCAGCGCATGGCGTCGGTGAGTACGGTGATCTCGCGGCCGCCGGCGACGGCCCGGCTGTGCTCGGCGAGCACCGCGTCGCGATCGAAGGCGGCGTAGTCGGGCAATTCGCTGCCCACGCACCCCGCCGGCGCCTCGCGCAGGCGATAGTAGTCGTCGAGGTCGGCACTGTCGATCCACTGCGCGGCGGCCGCGCAGCCTTCGCAGCAGAAGCGCCGCAGGGATCCGGCGACGTCGGCCTCGACCCCGCGCAGCGCCGTCGCCGACAGCGCTTCGCCGCAGTGATGGCAGGTATCGGGAGCGGCTGGGACGGCGGACACGCCGGTCTATTCCGTCACCAGCGACGGTCCCAGGCGGGTGGCCTGCTGGCCAGCGACCAGGCGACCGTGCAGGCGCCACTGCGTATCGGGCGGTGTCAGCTGGACCAGCCAGTCGTGGTCGCCGTCGAGTGGCGTGGGCAGCTCGACGCGCCAGCCCAGGGACTCGGGTTGCATCCGCAGGCGCAGGTCTCGGTCCGCGTCGGTGGGGTGCGAGAGCACCAGCAGCAGCGACTGCTCGTGCGCGGTCGCGTCCTGCCTGCGTCGTGCCGCGTCGCCGCCGGCGTCGTCGGTCGCCTGCTCCCCGGGCGAGGAGCCGGTGGTGTCGCGTACCCATCCGCCACTGGCCGGCAGCAGCCTCAGGCGGTTGCCGTCGACCTGAAGCACCGCCGAGAGCTTCAGCGCCTGCGCGCGGGCATCGGGCCCAAGCTCGGTGGTCTGGATCTGCGCGGTGCGTGCGACCGTGTCGATGACCGCGTCGCTGCTGCCGCTGCGGGTGGCGACCACCAGCAGGCCGATGCCGGCGACGACGGCGACGACGGGCAGGCCGACGACCAGCCAGACCATGGGTTCGCGAAGCGGCGTGCGCGGGCTCATTCGACGGGTCCGAAGAAACTGGATTCGACGTCCTCGCGGGCCTGGCCGTCGATGGATTCGATGCTGAAGGTGACCGGCTGGCGGCCGCGCACCGAAGCGTCGGCCGAAAGCGCCAGCGGGATCTCCATCACCTGCTCGGCAGCCGCTTCGATGCGACGCTCGCCGCCGACCAGTTCGATCCCGGCCGGTGCCTGCAAGGCCAGGGTGTAGGTTTGCGGATCGACGTTCTTGTTGACCAGCTTGAGCGTATAGCCATTCTCGATGCGTCCGCCGGCGACCTCGCGGTAGAGCGCGTTGCGGTCGCGCAGGACCTCGGCGATCAGCGGGCTGCGGTGGGTGACGCCCCAGGCCCAGGCCGCGCAGAGCCCGGCGAGCAGCAGCCCGTAGACGAGAACGCGCGGCCGCAGCACGCGCGAGGGCTTGCCGTCGATCGCATTCTGGGTGGAATAACGGATCAGCCCCCGCGGGTAGTTCATCTTGTCCATCACCTGGTCGCAGGCGTCGATGCAGGCGCCGCAGGCGATGCACTCGATCTGCAGGCCGTTGCGGATGTCGATCCCGGTCGGGCAGACCTGCACGCACAGGGTGCAGTCGATGCAGTCGCCCAGCGCCTCGGGCTCGAACTTCGGCAGGGGCTCGGCCTTGAGGCCCGCGTCGACGAAGGACGTCGTGCCGGCGCTGGCCACCTTCTGCGTGGCGTGCGCGAAGCGGAACACGTAGTCGGTCGCGGCGTCGAGTCCGAGCAGGCCGCGACCGCGCTCGAGCACGCTGGCCAGGCCGCGCCGGCGTGGCCCGCGCGGCTCGCCGCGCATCGGGTCGTAGGCGATCAGCAGGGTGTTGCGATCGAACATCGCGCTCTGGAAGCGCGCGTACGGACACATGTACTTGCAGACCTGTTCGCGCAGGAAGCCGGCGTTGCCCCAGGTCGCCAGTGCGTAGAACAGTACCCAGAACACCTCCCAGGCGCCCCATCCCAGCGGCGCGCGCGCGGCCAGGTCGTGGATGGGCGTGAAGAAGCCGGTGAACGTGAAGCCCGTCCAAAGCGCGAACAGCAGCCAGAGCACGTGCTTGCCGCCCTTGCGCAGCCACTTGTCGCGGTTCCAGGGACCGGCGTCGAGCTTCATGCGACGGGCGCGGTCGCCCTCGGTCCACTGCTCGATCCAGAGGAATACCTCCGTCCACACCGTCTGCGGGCAGGCATAGCCGCACCACAGGCGCCCGGCGAGGGTGGTGAAGAAGAACAGCGCCATGCCGGCGATGACCAGCAGCATGGCCAGGAAGATGAAGTCCTGCGGCCAGAAGTTGAGCCCGAAGACGTAGAACTTGCGCGCGGGCAGGTCGAACAGCACCGCCTGTCGGCCGTCCCAGGACAGCCAGGGGAACACGTAGAACATGCCCAGCAGCACGAACACAGCGATCTTGCGCAGGCGCTGCAGGCGCCCGTCGACGTCGCGCGGATAGACCTTGCGCTCGCTGACGTAGAGCGCGCTTCCGCCGTCGTCCAGCAGGTCGATGGGGATCTTGTCAGTCATGGACGGCGCTCATCCCGATGCCGTCATTCCGGCGGCAGGGGCTTGTTGTAGCGGCTCGATGGACGCAGCAGGATCCACGTGAACAGGCTCGACGAAGCGGTCGCCAGCCAGAACATGAAGAAGCCGATGCTGTAGCCCACCGCCCGTGTCAGCGGGAGCCCGGGAAAGGTCAGGTCGCGCAGCTCGAGCGGATCGACATGGGCGAAGAAGACCATCGTGCACACGCATGCGGTAAAGAAGCTCGGCCAGACGATTGCCCCGATCCGCTGGGCGAGCGGGCGCGGGGGATGGTCGAAGCGCGGGGCGGTGAAGTCGGGCATGGCGCTAGCGGGCTCCTGGGGCGGCGGCATCGGCGCCGCTGTCGGCGTCGTCGCCATCGCCATGGGACAGCGACCACACGTAGGCGGCGACCAGGCGCGAGCGGGTCTCGCCGAGCAGCTCGCCGTGAGCCGGCATCACGCCATGGCGGCCGTGGGCGATGGTCTGGTACAGGCTGGCCTTGCTGGTGCCGTACATCCAGTAGCCGTCGGTCAGGTCGGGCGCGCCCAGTGCCTGGTTGCCCTTGCCGTCGGGGCCATGGCAGGCCACGCAGACGCCGTCGTAGAGCGGCTTGCCCTGGGCGGCCATGAAGTTGTTCTGCATCGAGGCCGGCTCGGACAGGGTGCGCACGTAGGCGATCACGTAGTCGACCGCATTGTCGCCCTTCATGCCGGTGAGGACCTTGCCCCACTCGGGCATCACGCCCTCGCGCCCCTGCATCACCGTCTCCAGGATCCGCTCGGGGCTGCCGCCCCAGTGCCAGATGTCGTCGGTCAGGTTCGGGTAGCCGATCGCGCCTTGCGCGGACGAGCCGTGGCAGGTCGCGCAGGTGTTGCTGAAGATGGAGCGGCCCAGCGCGACCGCGGTGGGGTCGCGCGCGATGACGTCGATGCGCTGGCCCACGTAGGGGCGGAAAGTCTCCTCGAGGGTGGCGTCGAAGCGCTCCTTGTCACGTTGGTGCTTGCCCGCCGAGGTCCAGTTGCCGATGCCGGGCAGGTTGCCCAGGCCGGGATAGTAGGCCAGGTAGCCGATCGCGAACACGATGGTGATGTAGAAGAGGTTGATCCACCACCTCGGCATCGGCTTGTTGTACTCGGTCAGGTCGCCGTCCCAGTAGTGGCTGGTGTCGGTCGGCGCCGGGTCGCCCGGACGGCGCTTGCCCGTCCACCACAGCAGCCAGACGCAGCCGAAGATGTTCAGCGCGATCAGTGCGATCACATACCACGACCAGCCAGCGCTCATCGCTGCGTCTCCTCAGGCGTCTCGAGGGGGGCGTCTTCTTCGAGCGGCAGCCGCGCGGCCGCGTCGAGCTCGGGTTTCAGGCGCGGGTTCCACAGGTGGACCCAGCCACCGACGAACAGCAGCAGCAGGACCAGGGTGACGATGCCGGAGACCATGTCACTCGCCTCCCCGCGGTGCGTGCCGCCCCAGACCCTGCAGGTACGCGACCACGGCGTCCAGTTCGCTCTTGCCCGACACCGCCTCGCGCGCGCCGGCGATCTCCTCGTCCGTGTAGGGGTCGCCGATCGACTGCAGGGCCTTCATCTTCTTCTCGACCAGGGCGCCGTCGACCCGGGCGCCGGCCAGCCACGGGAAGCCGGGCATGTTCGACTCCGGCACCAGGTCGCGCGGGTTGACCAGGTGCACGCGATGCCAGTCGTCCGAGTAGCGGCCGCCGACGCGGGCCAGGTCGGGGCCGGTGCGCTTGCTGCCCCACTGGAACGGGCGGTCGTAGACCGACTCGCCGGCGAGCGAGTAGTGGCCATAGCGCTCGGTTTCGAAGCGCAGGGTGCGCACCATCTGGGAATGGCAGTTGTAGCAGCCCTCGCGGATGTAGACGTCGCGGCCGGCCAGTTCCAGCGGCGGGTAGGGTTTCACGCCCGGCAGTGGCTTGATCGTCTCGGCCTGGTACATCAGCGGCACGATCTCGGCCAGGCCGCCGAAGGACACCGCCACAGCGATCAGCACCGCCATCAGGCCGACGTTGGTCTCGACTTTCTCGTGGGAATGGCTCATCCGTCGGTCCTCAGGCGGTCGCTTCGGCACGGTCCGGCGGCAGCACCGGCGTGGGATCGAGCGCGGGGGCGCGCTGCCAGGTCCTGGCGACGTTCCAGCCCATCAGCAGCATCCCCGCCACGATCAGCAGGCCGCCGGCCAGGCGGCCGAGGTAGTACGGGTAGGTCGCGTTGAGCGCTTCGACGAAGCTGTAGGTGAGGGTGCCGTCGTCGTTGGTCGCCCGCCACATCAGGCCCTGCATGACGCCGGCGATCCACATCGATGCGATGTAGAACACCACGCCGATGGTGTGGATCCAGAAGTGCACGTCGATCGCCTTGACCGAATACATTTCCTTCTGCCCGAGCAGGCGCGGCAGCATCGAGTAGATCGAGCCCAGGGTGATCATCGCCACCCAGCCCAGCGCGCCGGCGTGGACGTGGCCGATGGTCCAGTCGGTGTAGTGCGAGAGCGAGTTGACGGTCTTGATCGACATCATCGGTCCCTCGAAGGTGGCGATCATGTAGAACGAGATCGCGACGATGAGGAACTTCAGGATCGGGTCGGTGCGCAGCTTGTGCCAGGCGCCCGACAGGGTCATCAGGCCGTTGATCGCGCCGCCCCAGCTCGGCGCCAGCAGGACCAGCGAGAACACCATGCCGACCGACTGCACCCAGTCCGGCAGCGCGGTGTACTGCAGGTGGTGCGGGCCGGCCCACATGTAGATCGCGATCAGCGCCCAGAAGTGGACGATCGACAGGCGGTAGGAATACACCGGCCGCTGCGCCTGCTTGGGCACGAAGTAGTACATCATCCCCAGGAAGCCGGCGGTCAGGAAGAAGCCCACCGCATTGTGGCCGTACCACCACTGCGCCATCGCGTCGACCGCGCCGGTGTAGAGCGAATACGACTTGCCCATGGTCACCGGGATGGCCATGTTGTTGACGATGTGCAGCAGCGCGATGGTCAGGATGAAGGCGCCGTAGAACCAGTTGGCGACGTAGATGTGCTTGACCCGGCGCTTGGCGATGGTGCCGAAGAAGACCACCGCGTAGGCCACCCAGACCGCGGTGATCAGCAGGTCGATCGGCCACTCCAGTTCGGCGTATTCCTTGCCTTGGGTCAGGCCCATGGGCAGGGTGATCGCGGCCAGCACGATCACCGCCTGCCAGCCCCACATGACGAAGGCGGCCAGCCTGTCGGAGAACAGGCGGACGTGGCAGGTCCGCTGGACCACGTGGAAGCTGGTGGCCATCAGCGCGCTGCCGCCGAAGGCGAAGATCACCGCGTTGGTGTGCAGCGGTCGCAGGCGGCCGTAGCTCAGCCAGGGGAGGTCGAAGTTCAGCGCCGGCCAGTACAGCTGGGCGGCGATGAACACGCCGACCGCCATGCCGACGATGCCCCAGATGACGGTCGCGGCCACGAACTGGCGCACCACCCTGTCGTTATAGGTTTCCACCGACGTTTGCATCCGCACGTTCCCCAGTCCAGGCGAGTTCAGGCAACTCAGACCGATCGGCCGGGTGCGCCGGACCGACCCGCGCGGGTCGGCGCCTGCAATTCGGGCCCGTGGTCGCCGCGCAGCTTAGTCCCCGGGTCGATTGCCGCGTTTGACATGGATCAAATCGCGCGGCCGGAGCCCTGCTCCGGCCGGCCTCTCCGAGGCCCGGATCCAGCCTGCCGGAGGCGACGGCAGCGTGATGTGAAGGTGAAGAAGCCCGGTGCGGCGGGCCTCAGGGCTCGGCGGGCGCCGTCGGCGCCGGCGGCGGGACCAGCTCAAGCAGGCGGGCGCCGTCGCCGTCCTCGAGCAGCCACAGGTGGCCCTGCGGGCCCTGCTCGATCTCGCGCATCCGGTGGCCCATGTCGAAGCGCTCGGCCTCGCGCGCGCCGCCCTCGCCGTCGAACGCCACCCGGACCAGCGATTCCGAAGACAACCCGGTGATGAGGGCATTGCCCGTCCAGTCGGGGAAGGCGTCGCCGCTGTAGATCACCAGGCTCGACGGCGAGATCACCGGGGTCCAGGTGATCACGGGCGCGTTGTACTGCGGCTGGGTGTCGTGGTCCGGGATGGGACGGCCGTCGTAATGGTCGCCGTTGGAGACGATCGGGTAGCCGTAGTTGGCGCCCCGCTCGACGCGGTTGAGCTCGTCGCCGCCCTTGGGGCCCATCTCGTGGTTCCACAGCTGGCCGTCGGCGTCGAAGGCGATGCCCAGGACGTTGCGATGGCCCAGCGACCAGACCTGCGCGGCGACCTCGCCCTGGTCGGGGAAGGGGTTGTCCGCCGGCACGCTGCCGTCGTCGTTCAGGCGCAGGATCTTGCCCAGGTTGCTGGCCATGTCCTGGGCGGGATCGAACTTCTGCCGTTCGCCGGAGCTGATCCACAGGTGGCCATCGGGACCGAAGGCCAGGCGATGGCTGTAGTGGCCCTGGCCAGTCACCTTCGGCACCTGGCGCCAGATCACCTTCAGCCCCTCCAGGCGCCCGCCGCCCTGGTTGTCCAGCACCAGGCGCGCGCGTGCGACGGCGGCGCCCCGGGTGTCGCCGTCGCCGGGCTCGGCGTAGCTGAGGTAGACGAGGCCGTTGTTCCTGAATCCCGGGTGCACGACCACGTCGCCCAGGCCGCCCTGGCCGCCGTAGGCCACCTCGGGCAGGCCGGTGATCTCGCCGAGCGCGCCCGCTGCATGGGTCCCGTCAGGCCGGGCTTCCAGCGCCAGCAGCTTCAGGCGGCCCTCCTTCTCGGTCACCAGCAGGCGACCGTCGGGCAGGAAGCTCATCGCCCAGGGCTCATCGAAGCGCGCGACTTCGTGGCTGGCGAACGGGCCGGTGGCGGCCGCTGCCGGCGCCGCCGAGGTGGTCGCGGCCGTGACATCGCCATTGCGCGGGCCGCATGCGACGAGCAGCACGGCGAGGCAGGCGGCGGGAAGGGGGCGTAAGGTCATGGCGGGGCTCCGGTAGCGGACGGGTGCCATCGCGATGGCATGTCCCGATTCTCGCATCCGTGCCGGCGGATGCAACGCGTTCGCGCCCGGGGTCTGCCCGTGCCACAGTCGGCGCATCCCGATGGAGTCCCCGCCATGCTGCCCACCGCCGAGGTCCACTGCCCCTACTGCGGGGAACCGCTGGAACTGCTGCTCGACGTGTCTTCGGGCACGCAGCGCTACATCGAGGACTGCCAGGTCTGCTGCCGCCCGATCAACGTCACCGCCAGCGTCGACGAGGACGGCGCAGTGCACGTCGACGTCGCGGCGGAGGACGAGGCCTGACGCGCGGCGCGTTAATGTTGTGTTCCGTTCATCCGCGCGCGGCGCGCGAAGCTGGCGCGCAATCACACGTCGCGCAGGTCGGGGGTCACGTTGTGCCGCGTCGCTAGCGCGGTCGTGCGGGGAAGGGGTTAAACACTTGTTTTGCAGTGTTTCGCGACGGTCTTTGCGTTCATGCGGGGATTGGCAGTGTGTGCCCCGTACGGTCGACTGACGAAAACAACAAGGACCGTGCGGTTCATTTCATATCCCCCAGGAGGAACACCATGAACAAGTCCAACCGCAAGCCGCTGATCGTCGCCCTGGCCCTGACGGCCGCCATGTCCAGCTCGATGGCCTTCGCACAGGAACAGGACGCGACCGCCACCGAGGGTGCCCAGCAGGCCGAGACCGCGACCATGAACGACGCCGAGGCGCCGCGTAAGAGCTGGGCCGACATCGACGTCAACCAGGACGGCTCGGTGAGCAAGGACGAAGCCG
The DNA here is from genome assembly GCF_006546775.1 of Marilutibacter aestuarii. Lineage (GTDB taxonomy): Bacteria > Pseudomonadota > Gammaproteobacteria > Xanthomonadales > Xanthomonadaceae > Marilutibacter > Marilutibacter aestuarii. Next base: position 39,185 of record NZ_VICE01000023.1, on the reverse strand, counting down.
CCTCCGTGCCGGCCCTGAGCCAGGTGTTCGACCAGGCCGACGCCGATGCCGACGGCAACCTGACCGCCGACGAGTACAAGGCCTACGTGGCCAAGGCCCAGGGCGGCGAGGCCTCCTCGGGCCAGTAAACCCGCAACGACGGCCTGGGACGAGCAGGCCGGCAGCATGCAGGCACTCCATTGCCTGTAGTCGCGTCCATTCCCCTGTTCTCCCCTGACAGGACGCGACCGGAAGGGCGGCCCCGTGCCGCCCTTCCTCCTGTCCGGAGCCGCGAGCGCCCGGCATACTGCACGCATGACACGCATCCGCATGGTCGGCTTCGACGCCGACGACACGCTTTGGCGAAGCGAGGACTACTTCCACGCCGCGCAGGCCGAGTTCGAACGCATCGTCGGCGCCTATGTCGACCTCGATGACGTCGGTGCGCGCTTGTACGCGATCGAGAAGGCCAACATCGAACTGTTCGGCTATGGCGTGAAGGGCATGGCGCTGTCGATGGTCGAGGCGGCGGTGCAGATCACCGATGCGCGCATCCACGCCCGCGACCTGCACCGCATCGTCGGGCTGGCCAAGGAACTGCTCCAGCACCCCGTCGAACTGCTGCCGGGCGTGCGCGAGGCAGTGGAGGCGGTCGCGCGCGACTTCGACATCGTGCTGATCACCAAGGGCGATCTGTTCCACCAGGAGAAGAAAGTCCGCGACTGCGGCCTGGCCGGCCTGTTCCGCCGCATCGAGATCGTCAGCGAGAAGGACACCGGCACCTACGGTCGCCTGCTCGAGGAGTTCGACTGCCAGGCCCCGGAGTTCCTGATGATCGGCAATTCCTTGCGTTCGGACATCGCGCCGGTCCTGGCGCTGGGCGGGTGGGGCGTCCACGTGCCCTATCACCTGACCTGGGCGCACGAGACCGAGGCCGAGGTCGCCGCCGATGCCCCGCGCCTGCGCGTGGTGGACGATGCCCGCGGCATCCCCGCCGCGGTGGCATCCGCAGCGCGCGAGGCCGAAGCCCTCGGGTGAACCTGAACGGCTCGGGTATGCATGAAGGGCGCATCACGCAGCGGTTAAAAAAAGGTTCACCCAGCGCGTCGCAGGGTGGAGTCGCGCCAGCCTGACCCGTCCCCCCCCCGGGGTCCGGCCTGGCCTCCACCCTGACCATGGAGCGCGACACATGACGATTCTGCCCCGCTGGCTCATTCCCTCCGCCCTGGCCGCAGGCCTGGGCATCGCCTCGCTGCTCCCGGCACCGGCACGCGCCAGCGACGACCTGGTCCGCGTGCTGGTCGATATCGCCGACGTGGTCTACCACAGCGGACAGCCGTATTACCGCCATGGCAACTACGGCCGCTACGACCGCGTCATCGTCGTGCGCGATCCGCGTGGCTATCGCCGCTACTACCGCGACGTCCCGCGCTACATGTATCGACCGGGCCCGCCGCAGCGCGTGGTGTACCGCTATCCGGCGGTGCGCTACGACCGCAAGTGCAACCCGCACGGCAAGTGCAAGGTCCATTACTACGACCCGCGCCACGACGACCGCCGCTACCGCGATCGCCACGATCGCCGTTACGACCGTCGCTATGACGTCGGCTACCGCTACCGCGACGACGACCGCGGCCATCGCCACCATCGCGGCCGCTGAACCTTCGGGCCATCCCCTCACGCCGGATCGACCCCGGCCGGTGCTAGCCTAGCCCCCTTGTCGACGTGCGCCTGGCGCCGCCTGGCGCACGCCGATCCGTCCAACGCCGTCCCGGAGAAGCCCATGACCCTGCATCGCCTCGTACTGATCGGCAGCCTCGCCGCCGCGGGCGCGTTCGCCACCCTCCCGGCCCAGGCCGGCGAAGTGGACTGCAAGCTGCGCTTCAACCTGTCCGGCTGGTCGGTGTTCTACAAGACCGCTTCCGGCAGCGGCACGATCACCTGCGACAACGGCCAGAGCATGGCCGTCAAGATCGAGACCCGCGGCGGCGGCCTCAGTTTCGGCAAGTCGAAGATCGAGAATGGCGTCGGCGAGTTCTCAGGCGTCAATGGCATCAGTGAACTGCTCGGCACTTATGCCAGCGCCGAGGCCCACGCCGGCGCGGTCAAGTCCAGCAAGGCCCAGGTGGTCACCAAGGGCGAGGTTTCCCTGGCCCTGGCCGGTACCGGCGAAGGCTGGGATATCGGCGTGGCGTTCGGCAAGTTCGTGATTTCCCGCTGAGCGCGGCCATGCCGGCGCGCCGTTCCGCCCGTCCGTCGTCGATTTCCTGCCTGCTGGCCCTTGTGCTCGCCAGCGCACTCGCGCCGGCCTGGGGCCAGGATGACTGGAACCCGCGCACCGGCGATGCCTGGGTCGACGCCTGGCTGGGCGACATGAACCGTTACGGGAGCGCCTACCCCGACGCGTTCATCGACGAGATCGTGCGTTACCACGAAGCCCCACGCGCGCTGGTGCGCGAGCTGCTGGTGGAACGCAAGTGGCGACCCGGCGACGTCTATTACGCCTGCGGCCTGGCCGCGGTGAGCGGCCGTCCCTGCCGCCACGTGGCCGACAGGTGGCAGCGCGGCGGCGCGGAAGGCTGGGGCGCGATCGCCGTCGAACTCGGCGTCGAGCCCGGCTCGGCCGCCTTCATGCGCCTGAAGAAGGGCTTCGTCCCCAGTTACGACCGCTGGGGCCGGCCGATCCGCGTCGATGACGCGCTTGCGCGCGACTTCCCCGGCCGCGAGCGCATTCCGGCGGCCGTCGAGGACAACGCCGCGGAAAAGGCGACGCCCGGGTCCTGATCCCGTCGCCACGACGCGCGCGCAGCGCAACACCCCACCACGCCAGGCCCTTCGTTCCGGCACCGCGCACCGCGGGCGTCCCCGCGGTGCGCGCTTGGCTCAGCTGGCGAGCGTGCAGGTGCCGTTGGCGCCGCCCTTGCCGGTGTAGCTGACGGACAGGCTGCCGTCGGTGTTGGTCGTCACCGAGATCGTCACCCCGGACGCGTCGTCACGGGCCTCGTAGTAGCTCTCGCTGAAGGACTTGTACGCGGCTTCGTTGCCGTTGACGAAGACCGGGCCGCCGTCGTCGGCGTGCACGTCGATCCCGCCGGGGCAGGTTGCGTTGAACATGGAGATCTTCGCCTTGGGCGGTTCGTCCGCGGGCGCGGGGGCGTCGAGCGGCGCGTTCGCCTCTTCGGGTGCCGGCATCGGCGCGGCCGGCATTGCGCTGGCTTCGGGCGCTGGCATGGCTTCCGGCGCACCCGGTGCCGGGGTCGCGGCTTCGGGCGTGGCATCGGCGGCCGGAGCCGCGGCCTCCGGCGTTTCGGACGGACCACTGCAGGCAGTGGCGACCAGGCACAGCGGCAACAGCAGGCAGGCGACTCTCATGGGGTGTCTCCGTAGGAAAGGGAGTGGACAGGCCACGCGCCCACCCGCTCGATCAGGGCCGAACACGCGTCGAAGGTACGACCGCCCGGGTTAAGACGGCATCGACGTCCCCGGGGGCGGGCGGCGGGCGCCTCGTACTTGCCATGTCGGACCGGGCGCCAGCAGCGTCATGCGTGCATCACCCCGCCCGATGACCTGCAGGACAGGGGCGCGATGGCAACACCGGGACGCGTGGGCATGCCGCCTCAACTCACGCGGCGATCTGCCGGTTTTTGCGGACCCCGCCTGTCCGGCTCGATGGCAGTCACCGGAGCATGTGCGCACCTCCCGTGAAGAGTCCTGCGGGGTCGCTCCCACGCCCGTGCGGGCAGCGCGAACCCGCCCGGGTGGCTCGGTGATCGGCGCCACTTTGTTGCGCTGCACGGTGACAAGTGCCGAGACCCGTGATTAGTCTGCGTCCATCGCGATGGTAGCGCTACCACAATGTCCGGCCGGAGGGGCCGGCGGGAGCCCGTCCACCGCGCAGTCGTTCGTCACGTTGGAAGCCGGAACTCGCGCTACGGAAGCCTGCCGGATGTTTCCGTACCCATACCCGGCCAGGAAGACGGGCCAAGCCCGCGGGTGCCCCCTTGGGGGGCGAAACATCCATCGATGCAGCGAAAGGGGAAGTCCATGAACGCGTGCAGTTTCCGTGCAACTCCAGACCCGAGGGCACGTCAATGAGTCGTAAGTTGGCGACACTCAGATCGAAGGCCATGTTCACCTTTGTCGGGGGCGTGCTGGTCATCAACCCTGCGTTCGGGCAGGAAGCAACCACGCAGGCCCCGGCGCCGCAGCAGGAGCAGGAGCAGGCGCAGGAGCAGGCGCAAGCCCAGGCGACCGACCTGGACGCGGTCGTGGTCACGGGCATCCGCAACAGCCTCAGCCAGGCGATGGACGTCAAGCGCGATGCCACCGGCGTCGTCGACGCGATCAGCGCGGAGGACATCGGCAAGTTCCCCGACACCAACCTCGCCGAGTCGTTGCAGCGCATCACCGGCATCTCGATCGAACGCCGCGACGGCGAGGGCGCGCAGGTGACGGCCCGCGGCTTCGGCCCGCAGTTCAACATGGTGACGCTCAATGGCCGCCAGATGCCGGGCGCCGATGCGTTCGGTGCATCCGGACAGGTCGCCATCGGCGGCGTCGACGGCGGTACCCGTGCGTTCAACTTCGCGCAGCTCGCCGCCGAAGCGATCAACGGCATCGAGGTCTACAAGACCAGCCAGGCCCAGGTGCCCAGTGGCGGCATCGGCGCGACCATCAACATCCTCACCGCGAAGCCCTTCAACTACGACGGCATCGTGGCGAGCGCAGGCGCCAAGGCGGTGTCCGACAAGAGCCAGCCGTTCGACAACGACATCACGCCGGAGCTGTCGGGCATCTTCAGCTACGCGAACCCGGACAAGACCTTCGGCGTGAGCCTGAGCGCGAGCCAGCAGAAGCGCAAGGGCGGCTCCGTCCAGGCGACCGAGAACTACTGGAACGTGCAGCCGTGGACGGGGACCATGCCCGGCAACCCGACGGTGGTGAACGCGCCCGGGATCGGCGAGCTCTACGCACGTCCCAACGACCTGCGCTATGCCTTCTCCGAGTTCGAACGCGAGCGTGTGAATGGCCAGGCGGTCGTCCAGTTCGCTCCGACCGACGCGCTGACCTTCACCCTGGACTACACCTACTCGACCAACGAGATCACCGAGAACCGCGGCGAGCAGGCGATGTGGCTGCAGAACAGCAATTACACCGACGTCGAGTTCGACACCAGCGGTGCCGTGGCCACGCCCATCTACATCCGCGAGATCGCGGGCACCAAGGACTTCGGCCTGGAGCAGCAGCGCAGCGCGCAGAAGTACAAGCTGGGATCGCTGGGCTTCAATGCCGAATGGTTCGTCAACGACAATTTCCGCCTCAGCTTCGACGCACACGATTCGAAGAACGAGAGCCGGCCGAACGACCCGTTGACCGGCGGTGGCTCGATCTTCTCGAGCATCGCCGGCACCAACAACTGCACGACGGGACCCCATTGCGGCGGCTCATGGGTGCAGGAGCTGATCTTCAACGACGGCCTGCCCGTCGGGATCCAGACCTGGTATCCGACCACCACGGATGCCGTCGCCGGCACCAATGGCGTGGTCAACCCCGGGTTCGTGGAAGGCGAGGTCGGCTCGCAGGTGCTGCGCATCAATGCGCAGACCCAGATCAGCGAGATCAAGCAGGCCCGCATCGACGGCGAGTGGCTGTTCGACCAGGGGCGCTTCCAGTTCGGCGTCGACACCAACGAGTCCAGCACCCATCGCATCCAGGCCGCGGAAGCCTACTCGACGCTGGGCGACTGGGGCGTGGCCAACGTCGACTCCGACACGGCGGCCGGGCTGATGGACCTGCTCCGCCCCGTCAACATCGGCAACCTGTTCAACGACTTCAGCGTGTCCAGCTGGCCGGGCTGGCGCGGTGACGCGGGCGAACTGGCGCAGTGGGCAGCCGACGTGTACGGCGTCGGGCTGGGCGTGAGCCCGCAGCGCGCCGCCGACAACCGGGTGGAGGAAGAAACGCACTCCGCCTACATCCAGGTGGAGCTGGACGGTTCGCTCGGCGACATGCGCACCAATACCCGCCTGGGCGTCCGATACGAGACTACCGACGTGGTGTCCACTTCGGTGATCGCGATCCCGGAGGCGATCGAATGGCAGGCCAACAACGACTTCCGGATCGTGTTGTCCGATGAGCAGCAGCCCTTCAGCGAGCGGGCGAGCTACAGCTACATCCTGCCCAACCTCGACTTCAGCATCGATTTCACCGAGGACCTCAAGGGCAGGGCCTCGTTCGGCAAGAGCATCGCCCGGGCCCCCTACGGCAACCTGTACGCCGGTCCGGGTGCGCAGCAGCCGTTCGGTTCGGTCCTGATAGATCCCTCGACCCGGGCGAGCGGCAACGCGCAGAACCCGAGCCTGGAGCCGCTTGAATCGGACAACCTCGACCTGGCCCTGGAGTGGTACTTCGCCGATTCCAGCTACGTGTCGGTGACGTACTGGAACAAGTCCGTCGACAACTTCATCGGCAATACGGTGGGACAGGAATCGCTGTACGGCCTGCGCGACCCCACCTCGGGTCCCGACGCGCAGGCGGCGCTCGACTTCCTGACGAGCGCGGCCTGCCTTGCACAGGTCGGTGCCGCCAACGCGGCCGCGTGTTCGGCCAACGACACCTCGCTGTTCACCGCACTGGCGCTCCTGCGAAACGACCCGGCAGGCCTGGCGGCCTACGACGGCACCGGTGCCCAGGTGCTGACCACCGAGGCGGCCTACGACCTGTACGGAGAGGCGGACGATCCGCTGTACCTGTTCAACGTCAACCGGCCGATCAACCAGAACAAGGCCAAGCTCCATGGCTGGGAGATCGGCGGGCAGTACTTCTTCGGCGACAGCGGTTTCGGCATCCTCGCCAACTACACCGTCGTCGACGGCGACGTGGGTTACGACGACGGGGGCGACCCCGGCCTGGACCAGTTCGCGCTCACCGGCCTTAGCGACACGGCCAATGCGATGTTCATGTACGAAAAGTACGGCTGGTCGGTCCGCCTTGCCTGGAACTGGCGCGACGAGTACCTGATCCTCGCCAACCAGGGCTCCAGCCGCAATCCGTACTACGTGGAGGAGTACGACCAGTGGGACCTGAGCGTGAACTACACGCTCAACGATCACTGGTCGTTCGGCCTTGAGGCCATCAACCTGACGGGCGAGGACGTGCGCTGGCGCGCGCGCACCGAGGAGATGATCGTCAAGCTGGCGGACCAGGATCCACGCTACATGCTGGGCGTCCGCTACAAGTTCTGAGTTTGGCGACTGATACCCTCTCCGCGTGTCGCCGGGCGGGACCGCCGCGCAAGTGGCGGTCCCTTTTTGACAGGGCCCCGGGGTACTGCGCCGGCATGACGCGCCGGCGTTAGTATTGGCCGAAGGCTTCCCTCCAAGGTCGACGATGGCCCGTTACGAGCTACTCAACAACGTGACGCACAAGGACCTGCGTGTCGCCACCGGGTTTGGCCCGCAGTTCGGCGACGACGTGGGCATGGTGCCGGCGTTCCCCAGCGAGTTCGCGGAGCTGCAGCGCGAGTACCCGATCTTCCTGAAGAAGGCCGCCGGTGACGGCGAGTGGCAATCGGTGGCGTTGCTCGGGTTCGAGCAGCGCGAGAACCTGTTCCTGCGCGACGGCCGCTGGAATGCGTCCTACCTGCCGGGTGCCTCGGCCAAGGGACCGTTCCTCATCGGATTCCAGGAGCAGCAGGTCGGCGGCGAACCGGTCCTGGAGCCGGTGGTGCACGTGGACGTGGAGCATCCCCGCGTGGGCCGGGTGGAGGGCGAGCCGCTGTTCCTGCCGCAAGGCGGCAATACGCCGTACCTCGAGCACGTGGCGACCATCCTGCGAGGCATCCACGAGGGCAGTACCTTCGGCAAGGCCATGTTCGCCGCGCTGGACGCAGCCGGGCTCATCGAGCCGGTCAGCCTGGACGTGCAACTGGACGGGCAACACCGGGTCGCCGTCGCAGGCCTGCATGGCATCGCCCGCGAACGACTGGCCTCGCTGGACGGACCCACCCTGCTCGAGCTCAACCGCGCGGGCTACCTGGAAGGGGCCTACCTGATGCTGGCATCGCTGCACAACGTGCGCCGGTTGATGGCGGAGAAGCAGCGTCGCCTGCGTGAGCAGGACACCGCCCGGGCCGGCGACAGCTGAGGCCCGGATGGAAGGCGAGGCAATCAGGACAATGCGCCTTGCCGGTGGCGAAGCGCTGCCGCTCGATGCGCTCCTGGCCGATGGACAGCCTGCCATCCTGAAGGGCGTCGCGCGCGACTGGCCCCTGGTGCAGGCGGGCCTGCGCGCCACGCGGGACGCGATGGACTACCTGCGCGGGCTGGACGCGGGCCAGCCGGTGCAGTATTCCCGGGGCGATCCGGATATCGGCGGACGGCCGTTCTACAACGACGACTTCACCCGCTTGAACTTCGAAGTGAGGCGCGGACACCTGGGCGAGGTGCTCGACGGGATCAGCGCCCACCTGGAGGATCCACGACCGCCGACCTACTACGTGGCCTCGCTCCTGGTCGACCGCGCGTTGCCCGGTTTCTCGCAAGCCAACGGACTCGGTTTGGAGGCCCATGGGATCGACGCACCGGCCAGCATCTGGATCGGGAACCGGGTCGTTGCGTCCTGCCATTTCGATGCGCCCGAGAACCTGGCCTGCTGTGCCGTGGGGCGCCGCCAGTTCACCCTGTTCCCGCCGGACCAGGTCGGGAACCTCTATCCGGGGCCACTCGAGCCGACGCCGGGCGGGCAGGTCGTCAGCGTGGTCGATTTCGATGCGCCGGACTTCGAGCGTCATCCGCGCTTCCGTGATGCGCTCGCCCATGCGCGGACCGCGACGCTGGAACCGGGCGACGCGATCTTCATCCCCAGCATGTGGTGGCATCACGTACGCAGCCTGGAACCGTTCAATGTCCTGGTCAACTACTGGTGGCGCCGCTCGCCCGACTATCTGTCCTCGCCCTTGCCGGCGCTCCATCATGCGTTGTGGACGATGCGGGACCTGCCCGAGCGCGAGAAGCAGGCCTGGGCCCATGTCTTCGACTACTACGTGTTCGGGCCGGCCGGGCGGGCGGGGGCGCATCTGCCCGAGCAGGCCCGCGACATGCTGGGCCCCATCGACGAAACCCGGGCCCGGCGCATGCGCGCCATGCTCTTGAATCGCCTCAACCGCTGACGCACGGAGCCATCGACTTGGACGCCACAGACACCCCGAAAGGCCCGGTCCGCAAGGTGGTGATCGCCGGCGGCGGTACCGCGGGCTGGTTGGCCGCCTGCGCGCTGTCGCACCAGTTCCGCGAGCGGCTCGAGATCACCCTCGTGGAGTCCGAACAGATCGGAACGGTGGGCGTGGGTGAATCCACCGTGCCTCCCATCCGCACCTTCCACCGTTTCCTGCAGATCGACGAACAGGAGTTCCTGCGCGCGGTAGCCGGCACGTTCAAGCTGTCGATCTCGTTCGAGAACTGGCGCCGCCCGGGCGAGCGCTACATACACCCGTTCGGCATCACCGGGCAGGGCACCTGGGCGACGGCGTTCCACCATTTCTGGCTGGACAGCATCCGCCGTGGCATGCCGTCGGAGCTCGGCGACTTCTGCCTGGAGACGGTCGCCTCGCGCGGCGACCGCTTCTCGCTGCAGACGAAGCCCCAGGTCAATTACGCCTACCATTTCGATGCAAGCCTGTACGCGAAGTTCCTTCGCCGCATTGCCGAGCGCCACGGGTTGCGTCGTCTTGAAGGCAAGATCCGCGAGGTCAGGCAACATGCCCACGACGGTTCGGTCAGCGCGCTGGTGCTCGAGGACGGCACGGTGCTGGAAGGCGACCTGTTCATCGACTGCACCGGCTTTCGCGGCCTGCTGATCGAGCAGACGCTGGAGACCGGCTACGAGGACTGGAACGAATGGCTGCCCAGCGACCGCGCCGTGGCGGTACAGACCGAGTCCGTCGGGCCGCCGGTTCCCTACACCCGTGCGATCGCGCACGAGGCCGGGTGGCGCTGGCATATCCCGCTCCAGCATCGCGTGGGATGCGGGCTGGTGTTCTCCAGCCGCCACATGTCCGACGACGAGGCCCGCGCCAAGCTGCTGCGCGACGTCGGTGCGCCGGCCATCCGGGAGCCCTGGCTGGTGCCGTTCCGTACCGGCCGGCGGCTGAAGGCCTGGAACAGGAACGTGGTGGCGCTGGGACTGGCGAGTGGCTTCATCGAACCGCTGGAGTCGACCAGCATCCACCTGGCCATCAGCGCGGTGGTGCGCCTGGTCCAGTTGTTCCCGTTCGATGGCATGGCCTCGTCCCTGGTGGACCTGTACAACGACGTCAGTCGCGCGGAGATGGAGCACGTGCGCGATTTCATCATCCTCCATTACCACGCCACGCAGCGCGAGGAACCGATGTGGAAGGCCTGCCGCGAGATGGCGCTTCCCGATTCGCTGGAGATCCGTTTGCGCGCCTGGCGCGAGCGCGCCCATGCCTGGCAGGATCCCGACGAGCTTTTCCGGGTCGACTCCTGGACCCATGTGCTGCTGGGGCAGGGGGTCCAGCCCGGCCCGGCCCATCCCCTGGCGCGGGCGCTGGGGGACGACGGTCTGCGGTCGCTGCTGGCCTCGATCCGCCGGCCCATCGACCAGGCCGTGGCGACGATGCCGTCGCAGCAGGCGTTCATCGATGGCTACTGCAGGGCGAGCGCGGAAGTCTGGGGCGCTCGGCCCGTGCCCGGCTGACGCGTCCGGGAAGGAGGCGGGTCGATGCTGCTGGACACGCATCCCGGGTTACGCGCCAGTCGCAGGCTGATCGGTCGCGAGCGGGCGCCGCTGCTGGTCATCGACCAGCTGCTCGCCGACCCCGAGCGCATGGTGGGCAAGGCCTGCACCCGCCAGTACACGAAGATGGCCTCGATGTTCCCGGGTCTCCGCGCCCCCGCGCCGCCGTCCTACGGCCAGTTCCTGGAGTCCATCCTCAATCCCCTGTTGCGTGATTGCTTCGACCTGGCGCCGGGGCGGTTCGTCTTCCCGATGTGCCACTTCTCGCTGGTCACGCAGCCTCCGTCGAGCCTGCACTACCTGCAGCGCATCCCGCACATCGACTCCGTGCACCGGAACGGCCTGGCCACCGTCCACTACCTGTTTCGAGGGGATTGGGGCGGCACGGACTTCTACCGGCACCGGGCCACGGGGTTCGAGTATGTCGACGAGGGGCGCCATGCGGCCTACTTCGCGTGCACGGAGGAGGAGCGCCGCCGCGACGCAGGGCGGGTCCAGGGCTACATCGACGGGGACACCCCGTTGTTCGAGCGGATCGAGGGCGTGGAAGGTGTTTTCAACCGGCTCATCGTGTACCGGCGGAACTCGTTGCACTCGGGCCGGATCGGCAACGATCGCCTGCTGCCGTCCGATCCCGCCACCGGCCGCCTGTCGATCAACAGCTTCATCGATGTGGCGGCTTGAGGTCGGGTGTCCGCTTGCCAGGGACAGCGGGGGCTGCCGTAAGTGATTGTCCCAAATGAATTTCCGCGGTGCAGCACGCTTTTTCGGGCGCCGCTGGGTAGAGTGTCCCCAAGGCGAGCCGGGCCGTACCCGGCACGCCGTGGAAGGGGCAATCGAGCGATTCCCCTTTTTCTGGCGAGAGGAATGGTAGCGCTAACTTTTTTGCTTCGGAGGTGGGTTGGATGGCTTTTGCCGCGGGGATCGATGCGGGCACGCAGAGCCTGAAGGTGGTGGTCTACGACCCCGCCGCCCGTGCCCTCGTGGCGACGGCGAGCGAACCGCTGGACCTTGCCAGTGGCGAGGACGGCAGCCGCGAACAGCAGCCCGCCGACTGGGTCGCGGCGATGCACGCCTGCTTCGACCGCATCGACCCGGCAGTGCGTGCGCGCATCGCGACGCTGGCGGTGTCCGGCCAGCAGCATGGCTTCGTGCCGCTGGATGCCGCGGGCGAGGTGCTGGCACCGGCCAAACTCTGGTGCGATACCAGTACGTCGGCCGAGTGCAGCCGGATCATGGACGCCGTGGGCGGCGTGGCGTCCACCATCGCCCTCGCCGGCAATCCCATCCTCACCGGCTACACCGCCTCGAAACTGCCGTGGACCAAGACCCATCGCCCGGACGCCTACGCGCGCCTGGCCAGCATCCTGCTGCCGCACGACTACCTCAACTTCGTGCTGACCGGCCAGCGCTTCTGCGAACATGGCGATGCTTCGGGCACGGGCTGGCTGGATGTCCGCACCCGGACCTGGTCGGCCGAGCTGCTGGAAGCGACGGACCCGGAGCGTGACCTCGGCACCTGCCTCCCTCCGATCGCCGCCCCGGATGCGCTGTTCGACATCGACCCGGCCGCCGCCGCCCGGCTTGGCCTGCCAGCGACGGTGCAAGTCGCCGTCGGCGGTGGCGACAACATGATGGCGGCGATCGGTACCGGCTGCGTGGAAGAAGGTCGCCTGGCAATGAGCCTGGGCACGTCGGGCACGCTGTTCGCCTATTCGGACACGCCCGTGGTCGATCCGACCGGTGCATGGGCGGCCTTCTGCTCCTCGACCGGCGGCTGGCTGCCGCTGGTGTGCACGATGAACTGCACCCTGGCCACCGAGCAGGTGGCCAAGGCGTTCGGCCTGGGCGTGCGCGATGCCGATGCCCACCTGCAAGCCACGCCGCCCGGCGCGGATGGACTGGTGATGCTGCCCTTCCTCAACGGCGAGCGCACCCCCGACCTGCCGCTGGGCAAGGGCGTGCTGGCCGGACTGGACACGACCAACCTGTCGCCGGCGCACGTCTTCCGCGCGGCGATGGAAGGCGCGACCTACAGCCTGAAGTACGGCTACGATGCGTTCGTTCGCGCGGGCATGCGCTTCGAGCGCATCGTGCTGACCGGCGGCGGCAGCAACAGCGCGGCATGGCGGCAGCTGGTCGCGGACGTCTTCGGCCTGCCGGTCGACGTGCCCGCGCAGTCCGAGGGCGCGGCGTTCGGCGCCGCACTCCAGGCGCTGTGGGCATGGGGCCGCGCGCGCGGCGACGACACGTCCATCGCCGGGATCGCGCGCGCGCATGTTGCGGTCGACCCCGCCCTTTCCGCCACGCCGGACGCGTCCCGCTCGGCCGCCTATGCGGCGGCGTACCGCCGGTTCCTCCAGTACCTCGACGCGGTCACGCCGCTCCAGCGCGGCTGACGCCGCCCACCACATCCCGCTCAACCACAGGAACACCCCACCATGAGCACCCAGCCCTTCATCGGCGCCAAGGAGTACTTTCCCGGCATTGGCCGCATCCCGTTCGAGGGCCGCGGTTCGGACAACCCGCTGGCGTTCAAGGTCTACGACGCCGGCAAGAAGATCGGCGGCAAGACCATGCAGGAGCACCTGCGCTTCGCGGTCTGCTACTGGCACACCTTCGGCAACGCCGGCCACGATCCGTTCGGCCCGGGGCCCCGCCACTTCCCGTGGGACGCCGGCGCGCCGATGGCCACGGCCGAAGCCAAGGTCGACGCCGCATTCGAATTCTTCACCAAGCTCGGCGTGCCGTACTGGTGCTTCCACGACGTCGACCTTGCGCCCGATGCCGACGACATCGGCGAGTACGAGAAGAACCTCAGGCACATGGTCGGGCTGGCCAAGGCACGCCAGGACGCCACCGGCATGAAACTGCTGTGGGGCACGGCCAACCTGTTCTCGCATCCGCGCTACATGAACGGCGCGGCGACCAATCCCGACTTCGCCGTCGTCGCCCGCGCCGCGGTGCAGGTGAAGGCGGCGCTGGAGGCGACCGTCGAACTGGGCGGCGAGCACTACGTGTTCTGGGGCGGCCGCGAGGGCTACGCCTCGCTGGTCAACACCGACATGAAGCGCGAGCTCGCGCATTTCGCCCGCTTCCTGACCATGGCGCGCGACTACGGCCGAAGCATCGGCCTGAAGGGCAACTTCCTGATCGAGCCCAAGCCGATGGAGCCGATGAAGCACCAGTACGACTTCGACAGCGCCACCGTGGCCGGCTTCCTGCAGGCGCATGGGCTGGAGAAGGACTTCAAGCTCAACATCGAAGCCAACCACGCCACCTTGTCCGGCCACACCTTCGAACACGACCTGCAGGTCGCCGCCGACCACGGGCTGCTCGGCAGCATCGACGCCAACCGCGGCAACGCGCAGAACGGTTGGGACACCGACCAGTTCCCCACCGACCTGTACGACACCGTCGGGGCGATGCTGGTGGTGCTGCGGCAGGGCGGACTGGAGGGCGGCCTGAACTTCGACGCCAAGGCGCGCCGCGAGTCGACCGACATGGAAGACCTGTTCATCGGCCACATCGGTGGCATGGATGCATTCGCGCGTGGCCTGGAGGTCGCGCATGCGCTGCTGAACGATTCGCCGTGGGAACAGTGGCGCCGCGATCGCTACGCCAGTTTCGACGCGGGCCCGGGCAAGGCGTTCGAGGACGGCGCGCTGGACCTCGCCGGCCTGGCGGCACTGGCCGTCGGCCAGGGCGAGCCGACCCAGGCCAGCGGCAAGCAGGAACGGTACGAGAACCTGCTCAACCAGTACCTGCTGCGTTGAGCGGCACGGGCCAACGACACGACGATCGAGGATGGGGACGATGAGCAACCAGGCGGCGACGGGGGGCGAGAACACGCGGTTGATCATCCTGATCAGCGTGGTGGCGACGATCGGCGGATTCCTGTTCGGATTCGACAGCGGAGTCATCAACGGCACGGTCGACGGCCTGCAACAGGCCTTTGATTCGGACTCTGTAGGCACCGGGTTCAACGTCGCCTCGATGCTGCTGGGCTGCGCGGTGGGCGCGTTCTTCGCCGGCTGGCTGGCCGACCACTACGGCCGACGCAACGTGCTGATCGTGGCGGCGGTGTTCTTCCTGGTCTCGGCATGGGGCTCGGGCATCGCCAGCGGCTCGCTGGAATTCGTGCTGTACCGCGTGCTGGGCGGTCTTGCGGTGGGCGCGGCCAGCGTGATGTCGCCCGCCTACATCAGCGAGGTCTCTGCGGCGCAGTACCGCGGCCGGCTGGCGACGGTGCAGCAGATCGCGATCATCGGTGGCCTGTTCGCGGCCTTCCTCAGCAACTACCTGCTGGCCCGCATGGCCGGCGGTTCGGTGACGCCGCTGTGGGGCGGACACGAGGCATGGCGCTGGATGTTCTGGGTGGAGATGTTGCCGGCCGGCCTGTTCCTGCTCGCCCTGCTGTTCATCCCCGAGAGCCCGCGCTACCTGGTGGCCCGGGGCCGGAAGGCGCAGGCGACGGCCGTGTTGCAACGGCTCTACGGCGCGGCGGGCGGCAGCCGCAAGCAGGCCGAGATCGACGCCTCGCTCGCCTCCGACCACCACGTGCCGCGCCTGTCGGACGTCGTCAGCAGGACCACCGGCAGGCTCCGCCCCATCGTCTGGGTGGGCATCGGCCTGGCCACGTTCCAGCAGCTGGTCGGCATCAACGTCGTCTTCTACTACGGCGCGGTGCTGTGGCAGGCGGTGGGATTTTCCGAGAGCGACGCGCTGCTCATCAACGTGATCTCCGGCGCGCTCAGCATCGGCGCATGCATCGTGTCGATGTTCCTGGTGGACAAGGTGGGGCGGAAGCCGCTGCTGTGGACGGGTTCGGCGGGCATGGCCGTGACCCTGGGACTGGTCGCCGTCGCGTTCGCGAGCGGCGAACTGGACGGCGCCGGCACGCTGCAGTTGTCGGACGGCATGGGCGTGCTCGCCCTGGTGGCCGCCAATCTCTACGTGGTGTTCTTCAACATGTCGTGGGGGCCGGTGATGTGGATCATGCTGGGCGAGATGTTCCCGAACCAGATCCGCGGTTCGGGCCTGGCCATTGCCGGACTGGCGCAATGGTCGGCCAACTTCCTGGTCACCTGGACCTTCCCGATGTTGCTGGCCGGCATCGGACTGGCGGGCGCGTACGGCATCTACACGGTCGCCGCGGCGCTGTCGGTGGTCTTCGTGCTCAGGTACGTGCACGAGACCCGCGGCAAGGAGCTCGAGGAGATGGAGGGATGAGCAGGATGAGGAACCGCGATGCGATGCGTCGGCCGACGGCCGTGCTGGTGGCTGCCGTCGTGCTGGCCCTGGGCGCCTGCAAGGGCGAGGAACCGGCGGTGGCGCCCGTCGCGACCGATGCCAACCCATGGCCGCGCGTCGACTGGCCACTCGCCGAGGACCCCGCGCTCGAACAGCGCATCAGCGAGCTGATGGCCACGATGACCGTGGAAGAGAAGGTCGGCCAGCTGGTCCAGGGCGACATCGCCAGCCTCACGCCGGAGGACGTGCGCAAGTACCGCCTGGGATCGATCCTGGCGGGCGGCAACTCCGATCCCGGCGGCCGCTACGACGCATCGCCCGCGGAGTGGCTGGCGCTGGCCGACGCCTTCTACGAGGCGTCGATGGACACCTCGCAGGGTGGCAAGGCGATCCCGGTGGTCTTCGGCATCGACGCGGTGCACGGCCAGAGCAACATTGTCGGAGCCACGCTGTTCCCGCACAACATCGGCCTGGGCGCCGCGCGCAACCCTGAACTGGTCCGCCGGATCGGCGAGATCACCGCGCTCGAGACGCGCGCCACCGGCATGGAGTGGGCCTTCGCGCCGACCGTGGCGGTGCCGCAGGACGACCGCTGGGGCCGCACCTACGAGGGCTACTCCGAGTCGCCGGAGATCGTCGCCCGCTATGCCAGCGCCATGGTCGAGGGGCTGCAGGGCAAGGCAGGCACGCCGGCATTCCTCGACGGACGCCACGTGATCGCCTCGGTGAAGCATTTCGTCGGCGACGGCGGCACCGTGGACGGAAAGGACCAGGGCGACACCCGCATCAGCGAGTCCGACCTGGCGCGCATCCACGGCGCCGGCTATCCGCCGGCGATCGCCGCGGGCGCGCAGACGGTGATGGCCTCGTTCAACAGTGTCAACGGCGAGAAGATGCACGGCAACGCGCCGTACCTGACCGATGTGCTGAAGGACCGCATGCGCTTCGGCGGCTTCGTGGTCGGCGACTGGAACGGCCACGGCCAGGTGAAGGGCTGCACGAACAGCGACTGCCCGGCGACGATCACCGCCGGCCTGGACATGGCCATGGCGTCCGACAGCTGGAAGGGCTTCTACGAAACCGCGCTGGCGGCGGCGAAGTCGGGCGTGATCAGCCAGGAACGCCTGGACGACGCGGTGCGACGGATCCTGCGGGTGAAGTTCCGGCTGGGCCTGTTCGAGGCGGGCAAGCCGTCCTCGCGCGAGATCGGCGGCGACTTCGCCCTGCTCGGCTCGCCCGAGCACCGGGCCGTCGCACGCCAGGCGGTGCGCGAGTCGCTGGTGCTGTTGAAGAACGCCGGCGGCGTGCTGCCCCTCGCACCGGGCCAGCGCATCCTCGTTGCCGGCGACGGCGCCCACGACGTCGGCAAGCAGGCCGGCGGCTGGACGCTCAACTGGCAGGGCACCGGTACCCTGCGCAAGGACTTCCCCAACGCCGACTCGATCTACGAAGGGATCGCGCGGCAGGCGAGCGCCGCCGGCGGCGAAGCGGTCCTGTCCGAGGACGGGACGTATGCCGACACGCCCGACGTCGCGGTGGTGGTGTTCGGAGAGGACCCGTACGCGGAGTTCCAGGGCGACCTCCAGACCCTGCTGTACAAGCCGGGCGACGACACCGACCTCGCGCTGATCAAGCGCCTGAAGGGCGAGGGGATCCCGGTGGTGGCGGTGTTCCTCAGTGGCCGGCCCCTGTGGGTGAACCGCGAGATCAATGCGGCCGACGCGTTCGTCGCGGCCTGGCTGCCGGGCTCGGAAGGCGAGGGCATCGCGGACGTGTTGCTGCGCAAGGCCGATGGCAGCGTGCAGCACGACTTCAGCGGCACGCTTTCCTTCAGCTGGCCGCGCACCGCGACGCAGTACGCCAACAACGCGGGGCAAGAGGGTTATGACCCGCTCTTCGCCTTCGGTTTCGGCCTGGCCTACGCCGACGACGGCGAGCTGGCCCCGTTGCCGGAGGACCCCGGACCGGTCGGCGACGCCGGCGCGAGGGGCGTCTACTTCGCGCGCGGCGAAGCGGCATCCGGCATGGCGCTTCGCATCGAGGGCGCGGGCGGCCAGAGCGTCACCGTCACCAAGGTGCCGGAGGCACTCGAGGGCGACCTCGTGCGCGTCACCGGCGTGGACCATCTGGCGCAGGAAGATGCACGCCGGCTGGCCTGGTCGGGTGCGGGCGAGGCCGTCGTGGCCCTGCAGTCGCATGTGTCCCTCGACGTGCAGCGCGAAAGCAACGGCGACGTGATGGTGTTGACCACGCTGCGCGTGGACGCGCCGCCGCGTGGCGAGGCATGGCTGTCGGTGGGCTGCGGCCCGGGATGCGCGGGTCGCGTGGCACTGGGGCCGACCCTGGCGAAGCTGCCCGTCGGCGAATGGACGCGTGTCGGCGTGCCGCTCAAGTGCCTGGCCAAGGCGGGTGCGGACGTGGGCAAGCTGGACAGGCCGTGGTCCATCGGCACCGCCGCGGCCATGACCCTGTCGGTGTCGCGCGTGGCGCTGGGGGCGCTCAATGAAGCCCAGGCGAGCGTGGCGTGCCCCGACGCATGAGCCCATCGCGGCGCATGCCCGCGCCATCGTGGCCCCCGGCCACGGCAGCGCGCACGCGCTACCTGCGCTTGAGCGGCGCCGCCACCGAATCGCGGGTGACCAGGCCGTGAGGCACGACATGGTCCATCAACACGCGCGTGCTGTCGTTCTTGCGCTTGATGCTGCGCAACAGGATGTCGATCGCCGTGTCGGCCATCGAGGCGATGGGCTGGTGGATGGTGGTGAGCTCGGGCCATACCGTGGTCGCCGCCGAGGTGTCGTCGAAGCCCACCACCGACAGGTCGCGCGGCACGTCGAGGCCGCGGCGATGCGCGACCGAGATGGCCGCCGCCGCCATGTCGTCGTTGCTCGCGAAGATGGCGGTGGGCGGGTCCGCGTGCTCGAGCAGCTTCTCGGCGGCGGCGAGGCCGGAGCGGTACGTGTAGTCCCCGTGCTGGACGAGATCGTCGGCGACCTCGAGGCCCGCCTCGTGCAGGGCGGCAAGGAAGCCGTCATAACGGCGCGCACTTGCGTTCAGGTCGGTGCGGCCGCGGATGAAGCCGATGCGGGTGTGGCCCCGCTGGATCAGGTGCTCGGCCAGCTCCTTGCCCGCCCGGAAATCGTCGATGCGGACGCAGGAGATCTCGTCGCTGAGCCGGCCGGACGCGATCGCGACGACCGGCACGCCGCCCTTGACGAACTCGGTCACCGCCGCGCGCGACTCGCACAGCGGCGGCGGCAGGATCACGCCGTCGACCCGCTTGCACAGTCCGCGGGCGGCCTTGCGCTCGGCGTCGGCATCGAGCTCGTCCCAGTAATCGACGACCAGTTGCACCGCCGTGCGCGAGGCGGCGCGCAGCACGCCCAGCAGGAGTTCGCGGAGGTAGGCGCCACTGGGGTTGGTGTAGATGAGCGCGATGCGCGTGTGCTGCGCGGCCGCGAGCGAGCTCGCGGCCAGGTTGGGCGTGTAGTCGAGCTCCCGCACCGCGTGCATGACGCGCTCGCGGGTGGCGTCGCGGACCTTGCCCTGGTTGTTGATGACCCGCGATACGGTCATCGGCGACACGCCGGCCAGCGCGGCCACTTCGTCGATCGTCACGCCACTGCTCTTCCGGCGGATCGATTTCTTCGGCTTGTTCAACACGCGTTCCCTTCTGCGACCATGACGGTGCCGCGCAGCGGCCGACCGATGCGGACCTCGGTCAGGAGCGGATGATGATGCATGTCGCCGCCCGCGGTCCGTCGGATCGAGCAATGTTACCGCTAACCTCGCGTTCCGGTGAACGTTGGAGGGCTGTGCTGGCCGGCGTGCTTGTGTGGCTGGCCATCGGGGCCCACGCGCGGGCCGAGGATGGCCATGCCTTGTGGTTGCGATACGCAGAGGCTCGCCCCCTCGACATGGAGGACACGGGCATCGGCCTGGGCGAGGTCACCGCGCCCGGTGCCACGCCCACCCAACGTGCCGCCCGCGATGAATTGCGCCGCGGACTGGCAGGCCTGCTGGGCAGCGCGCCCCGGTTCCGCGAGGGCCCCGGAGGGGCTGGTGGGCTGGTGCTGGGCACGCCGGATTCCTCGCCATGGATCGCACCGATGCGACGGGAACTGGACGGGCTCGGCGAGGAGGGCTTCCTGCTTCGCGAAACGCGCGTGGACGGGCGGAAGACCCTGCTGGTCGCGGCGCGTCGCGACATCGGCGTGCTGTACGGCGTATTCCACCTGCTGCGGCTGATGCAGACCGGCGTGGAACTGGACGGGCTCGAGGTCCGCGAGGTGCCTCAGGTCAAACTGCGCGTGCTCGACCACTGGGACAACCTGGACGGCTACGTCGAGCGCGGCTACGCCGGCCGCTCGCTGTGGGACTGGCACACGCTGCCCGACTGGCGGGACCCGCGCTATACCGACTATGCCCGCGCGAACGCGTCGCTGGGCATCAACGGCAGCGTCCTCAACAACGTCAATGCCGAGGCACTCAGCCTGTCGCACGCGTACCTGCGCAAGGCGGCCGCGCTGGCGGACGTGTTCCGGCCCTATGGCATCCGCGTCTACCTCGGTGCCCGCTTCAGCGCGCCGATCGAACTGGGCGGGCTGGCTACCGCCGATCCGCTCGACCCCGGCGTGCAGCGCTGGTGGCGCGACAAGGCCGATGAGATCTACGCGCTCATCCCGGATTTCGGCGGCTTCCTGGTGAAGGCCAATTCGGAAGGCCAGCCCGGACCCCAGGACTACGCGCGCACGCACGCCGAAGGCGCCAACCTGCTCGCCGACGCACTGGCAGCACACGGCGGCGTGGTCATGTGGCGCGCGTTCGTCTACGCGCCCGACGTCGCGGAGGATCGCGCCCGGCAGGCCTACGACGAGTTCGCCGGTCTCGATGGCGCGTTGCGCGACAACGTGCTCGTGCAGGTCAAGAACGGCCCGATCGACTTCCAGCCGAGGGAGCCCTTCCATCCACTGTTCGGCGCGATGCCGCGCACGCCGCTGATGATGGAGTTCCAGGTCACCAAGGAATACCTGGGCTTCGCCACCCACCTGGTGTACCTGGGGCCCCTGTACGAAGAGGCGCTGCGCTCGGACACGCACGCGCAGGGTGCGGGGTCCACGGTGGCGAAGGTGGTGGACGGATCGCTGGACGGCCACGCGCTGTCGGGCATCGCCGGCGTGGCGAACATCGGCGACGACCGGACCTGGAGCGGGTCGCACTTCGACCAGGCGAACTGGTATGCCTTCGGCAGGCTGGCGTGGAACCCCCGCCAGTCGGCGCGCGACATCGCGGCCGACTGGGTGGCCATGACCTTCTCGCCAGACCCTGGCGTCGTCGCGCCCATCGTCGACATGATGATGGGGTCGCGCGAAGCCGCCGTCGATTACATGACACCGCTCGGCCTGCACCACCTGATGGCGCGCGGCCACCACTATGGACCGGGGCCGTGGGTCGACGGCGGACCGCGCGCGGACTGGACCTCGGTGTACTACCACCGGGCCGATGCCCGCGGTATCGGCTTCGACCGCAGCACCCGGGGCAGCGACGCGGTGTCGCAGTACGCGCCCGAGGTGGCGCGGACCTTCGACGACATCGAGCAGGTGCCCGAAGCGCTGCTGCTCTGGTTCCACCATGTCCCCTGGGACCACCCGATGCGCTCGGGTCGCCCCCTGTGGGACGAGATGGTGCATCGCTACACGCGCGGCGTGCGCTACGTGGACGCCATGCAGGCGACCTGGGAAACGCTTCGCGGCAGGATCGATGGACCGCGCCACGCGCACGTCGCCGCCTTCCTCGCCATCCAGCGGGCCGAAGCGCAGTGGTGGCGCGATGCCAGCGTCGCGTACTTCCAGTCGATCAATGGCCTGCCGCTGCCGGCCGGGGAGTTGCCGCCGCCACATCCACTGGCGTACTACGAGGCGTTGCAGTTCCCGCACGCGCCGGGAGACGGACGATGAAGCGGATGCATCTCCCCATGTTCGCGCCCGTGCTCTGGCTGGCAGTCGCCCTGGGTGCCCACGCGCAGGCACCGCCGCAAGCCCCGTTGTTGCACCCGCTTTTCCAGGACCACGCCGTCCTGCAACGGGACACCCCGATCCTGCTGTGGGGACAGGCCAGCGCGGGCGTCCCGGTCGACGTGAGGTTCGGCGACGAGGACGTCGCCACCCGCGCGGGCGCGGATGGTCGCTGGGAGGCGCGCTTCCCCGCCCGTCCCGCCGGCGGTCCCTACGAGCTGGAGGTCAGGGCGGGGCAAACGGTCCAGGTCGTGCACGATGTCCACCTCGGCGACGTCTGGCTGTGTTCGGGACAATCGAACATGGAGCTGCCGGTGTGGCTGGCGCTGGACGCGGACAACGAGATCGCCTCGTCGACGGATCCGGAAATCCGGCTGCTGGTGGTCCCGCGCGCGGGCGCGGTGCTGCCGCAAGCGCGCTTCGCAGCGCCGGTGCGCTGGATGCCGGCCTCGCCGGACAGCGCCCGCGATTTCTCCGCCGCCTGCTTCTACTTCGCACGGGAGCTGCGCAAGACCGTCGACGTGCCGATGGGACTGATCCAGGCGGCCTGGGGCGGCTCACGCATCGAGGCCTGGACCAGCGCTGCGTCCTTGCGCGCCCAGGGCGGCATGGACGAGGCGCTCGACGCGCTGGCGCGCTACGACGAAGACTCGGCGTCCGCGCTCGCGCAGTGGGGCGGCTACTGGCAGCGCTGGTGGACCGCGCGTGCCGGTGCCCCGGTCGGGGACGCGCCCTGGCGACCCGATGCGGACGAGTCGGGCTGGCACGACGCGCCGCTGGACCTCGGTGCCTGGGAGCGCTGGGGTGTCCCCGCGCTGGCCGACTACAACGGCTTGCTTTGGTATCGGACCCACGTGGACCTGACTGCCGACCAGGCCGCTCGCACGGCCACCCTGGAACTGGGTGCCGCCGACGAGACCGATATCACCTGGGTCAACGGCACCGTCGTCGGCAGCCTCTACGGCCCCGGCGACACGCGTGCCTACGCCGTGCCGCCCGGGCTGCTGGAGCCCGGCCGCAACACCGTGGTGGTCAACGTGATGGACACCTGGCGCGACGG
Organism: Marilutibacter aestuarii; assembly: GCF_006546775.1. Taxonomy (GTDB): domain Bacteria; phylum Pseudomonadota; class Gammaproteobacteria; order Xanthomonadales; family Xanthomonadaceae; genus Marilutibacter; species Marilutibacter aestuarii. The sequence goes on along the minus strand of NZ_VICE01000023.1, from coordinate 16,124 downwards.
CGGGCTTGCGGGCCCGGCGGACGCGCAAGCCCTGCGCTTCGACGACGGCACGCGCGTGGTCCTGGATGCACCCTGGACGTACCTGGCCTCACCCGACGCAGGCGAACCGCCGCGCGCACCCTGGCAGGCAGCGACGGGCCTGGGCACGCTGTACAACGGCATGATCGCGCCACTGGGCCGCTACGGCATGCGCGGCATGCTCTGGTACCAGGGCGAGTCGAACACGGGCGAGGGCGCCGCGTACGCCGGCCGCCTGCGCGCCTTGCGTGGCGACTGGCGCCGCCAGTTCGGGGACGCGCTGCCGATGCTGGTGGTGCAGCTGGCCGGATACGGCATGCCCCCGCGCGCACCCACGGAAAGCGGCTGGGCGGAAGTGCGCGAGGCCCAGCGCCGTGTCGCCGCCGAAGATCCGGATTCCGGCCTCGTCGTGACCATCGACATCGGCGACGCCTACGACATCCACCCGCCGAACAAGCAGGAACTGGGGCGCCGCCTGGCGCGCGCCGCGCGCCACGTCGTCTTCGGCGAGCCTGTGGTCGCGGCCTCGGGTCCGGTCGTGCGCTCGGCATGGCAGGCGGACGACGGCATCCGGGTCGCCTTCGACGATGTCGCCGGCGCCCTGGCGGCGACCGGGGCCGTCGGTCCCATCGGCTTCGAACTCTGCGATGCCGCACGGCGCTGCGAATACGCGGATGCGACGCTGGACGGGCAACAGGTCCTGCTCCAGGGCCGCCGGCGACTCGCACCCGAACGCGTGCGCTACTGCTGGGCGGACGGCCCGGTCTGCACGCTGCGCGACGAGGCCGGGCATCCGGCCGGTCCTTTCGAAATCCTCCTCACGGCCAACGAGGTATCCCGATGAACCTGTTCCCGCATCGCCTGCTGGGCGGCCTTCGTCGCACTGCCTGCATGGGCCTGGCCTGCAGCGTCCTGGCGAGCGCGCTGCTGCCGGCGTCCGCCGCGCAGCCCACGCCATCGTCTTCGCCGCCCCCGGTGTTCTTCGACTGGTTCGAATACGCCGGCCGCGATGCCGCGTTCGAGCTGCCGCTGCCCGCCGGCCACTACCGCAATCCGGTCCTGGCCGGCTTCCATGCCGATCCCAGCATCGTCGCCGCCAACGGCCGGTTCTACCTGGTCAACTCCAGCTTCACCTACTTCCCCGGCATCCCGGTGTTCGAGAGCGAGGACCTGGTGCACTGGAAGCAGATCGGCAACGTCATCGACCGGCCCACGCAGCTGGACTTCGACGGCCTCAGCGTGTCGCGGGGCATCTTCGCGCCCACCATCGAGTTCAATGCCGGCACGTTCTACGTGGTCACCACGGCGACCGACAGCGGCGGCAACTTCATCGCCACCGCGAGCGATCCGGCCGGCCCGTGGTCCGATCCCCACTGGCTGCCCGGCATCGGCGGCATCGACCCGTCGCTGTTCTTCGACGACGACGGCAAGGTCTACCTGCTCAACAACGACGAGCCGCCCGGGCCGGCGCGCTACGACGGCCACCGCGCCATCTGGATGCAGCAGATCGACCTGGAGCGCTTCGAGCCGATCGGTCCGCGCAAGGTCCTGATCGACGGTGGCGTGGAGCCTGAAAAGAACCCGATCTGGATCGAGGGGCCGCACATCTACAAGCGCGAGGGCTGGTACTACCTGTCCGACGCCGAAGGCGGCACCGGCCCGCAGCACTCGCAGGTGGTGCTGCGCAGCCGCGAGGTTTGGGGCCCCTACGTGCCCTACGCGAAGAATCCGATCCTGACCCAGCGCGACTTGCCGGCCGATCGCCCGCTGCCCATCACCAACGCCGGGCATGCCGACCTGGTGGAGGGGCCCGACGGCAGCTGGTGGGCAGTGTTCCTCGCGAGCCGCAATTACCAGACGCGCCACTACAACACCGGGCGCGAAACCTATCTGCTGCCGGTGCACTGGCGCGACGGCTGGCCGGAGATCCTGCCGCCGGGGGAGGCGATTCCCTATGTCGTCGGCGCGCCCTCGTGGATGCGCGGCGAAGCCTCGCAGGCCCCTTCGACCGGGAACTTCGTGCGACGCGACGAATTCGACGGAGACACGCTGTCGATGGAGTGGATGCGCGTACGCGTGCCCAGGCAGGCATGGGCCGACCTGGCGACGCAGCCGGGCGCCCTCGCCGTGCATCCGTTGACCGAAGACCTGGACACCCTGCGCAATCCCGCGTTCCTCGGGCGCCGCCAGCAGCACCTGCGCTTCGAGGCGAGCACCTCGATGTCGCGACCTGCACCGGGGGTCGCCGCCGGCCTGGCCGCGTTCCAGAGCGAGGCCTACTGGTACTTCCTCGGCGTCAGGAGCGCCCCCGGCGATCGCGTGAGCGTGTTCCTGGAGGGCCGCGATGGCACGGGCACCACGCGGACCCTGGCCACGCGCGAAGTGGAGGCCGCTGACGACCTTCGCCTGAAGATCGAGGGCGACGAAGGCGACTATGCCTTCTCGTTCGACACCGGCGACGGCGCGGGCTGGCAGACGCTTGCCGGCCAGGTCGACGGCACCGTACTGAGCACCGATCGCGCCGGCGGCTTCGTCGGCGCCCTGTTGGGACCATTCGCGCGCGACGAGCGCAACCTGGGGAACGACTGATGATGGCCACGAACCCGTACATTCCAGCGACGCCGCGTGCGGCGTCCGGCCTGCGCGCCACTGCGCTGGGCATCGCGCTGCTGTTCGCCACCTCCGCCCAGGCTGCCGGTGAAGAGCCCTGGCTCGACCCCTCGCGGAGCTTCGAGGACCGCGCCGCCTCGCTGGTCGCGGAGATGACGCTGGAAGAGAAGGTCGCGCAGATGCAGAACGCCGCGCCGGCGATCGAACGCCTGGACGTGCCGGCGTACGACTGGTGGAACGAGGCCCTGCACGGCGTGGCGCGGGCCGGACAGGCGACGGTGTTCCCGCAGGCCATCGGCCTGGCGGCGACCTTCGACGTGCCGCTGATGGGGCGGGTCGCCACGACCATCAGCGACGAGGCCCGCGCCAAGCACCACCAGTTCATCCGCGACGGTTCGCACGGGCGCTACGAGGGCCTGACCTTCTGGTCGCCGAACATCAACATCTTCCGCGATCCGCGCTGGGGCCGGGGACAGGAGACCTACGGCGAGGATCCCTACCTCACCGCGCGCATGGGCGTGGCCTTCGTCAAGGGCCTGCAGGGCGACGATCCGGTCTATCGCAAGCTGGACGCGACCGCCAAGCACTTCGCCGTCCACAGCGGGCCGGAGGCCGACCGCCACCATTTCGATGCGCGGCCCAGCAGGCGCGACCTCTACGACACCTACTTCCCGGCCTTCGAGGCCCTGGTGAAGGAGGGCGACGTGGACGCGGTGATGGGCGCGTACAACCGTGTGTACGGTGAATCCGCGAGCGCCAGCCAGTACCTGCTGCAGGACGTGTTGCGCCGCGACTGGGGTTTCAAGGGCTACGTGGTCTCCGACTGCTGGGCCATCGTCGACGTGTGGAAGCACCACCGCATCGTGGAAACGCGCGAAGAAGCGGCTGCGCTGGCGGTGAAAAGCGGTACCGAGCTCGAATGTGGCGAAGAGTACGCCACCTTGCCCGAAGCGGTGCGCAAGGGCCTCGTCAGCGAAGCGGAAATCGACGCGTCCGTGACGCGGCTGTTCGCCGCGCGGATGCGGCTGGGCATGTTCGATCCGCCCGAGCGCGTGCGCTGGGCGAGGATCCCGTATTCGGTGAACCAGGCCCCCGCGCACGACGCGCTGGCACTGGAGGCCGCGCGGGATTCCCTCGTGCTGCTGAAGAACGACGGCGTCCTGCCGCTCTCGCGCGAGCTCAAGCGCATCGCCGTGATCGGGCCCACCGCGGACGACACGATGGCCCTGCTCGGCAACTACTACGGCACGCCGGCCGCACCGGTGACGATCCTGCAGGGCATCCGCGACGCGGCGGGGTCCGTCGACGTCACCTATGCGCGCGGGGTCGACCTGGTCGAAGGGCGCGACGACCCGGCGGCCACGCCGCTGATCGACACCGCCTACCTGCGTCCGTCGGCCGACTCCAGCGAGCGCGGCCTGCACGGCGAATACTTCAGGAACCGCGAGCTGACGGGCACGCCGGCCCTCGTGCGTACCGACGCGCGCATCGGCTTCCGCTGGGACCGCGGGTCGCCGACCGACAACCTGCTGGCGCGCGGCGAAGCCGCGCCGGGGCAGGATGTCCCGGACGATGGCTTCGGCATCCGCTGGAGCGGCCAGCTGCTGCCGCCGGTCTCGGGCCGCTACCGGCTCGAAGTCGCGGCCGACGACGGATACCGGCTGTACCTGGACGGCAAGCGGGTGCTTGAACGCTGGACGCAGGCCGATCGCCTGAGTGGCGACGGCGTGGACGTCGAGCTGGAAGCAGGGCGCGCCTACGACCTGCGCCTGGAGTACTACGATGACCAGCGTGACGCCGCGGTACGCCTGGCGTGGCGCATGCCCGGCGCGAAACCGCCGTTCGAGGAGGCCGTGGAACTCGCCCGCGACGCGGACGCCGTGGTGTTCGTCGGCGGCCTCACCGGCGACGTCGAAGGCGAGGAAATGACGGTCAGCTATCCGGGCTTCGCCGGCGGCGATCGCACCGACCTGCGCCTGCCCGCGACGCAGCGCACGCTGCTGGAAGCCCTGCAGGCCACGGGCAAGCCCGTGGTGCTGGTCCTGACCGGCGGCTCGGCGATCGCGGTGGACTGGGCGGACGCGACACTGCCGGCCATCCTGATGAGCTGGTACCCGGGCCAGCGCGGCGGCACCGCCGTGGGCGAGGTGCTGTTCGGCGACACCAATCCCGGCGGGCGCCTCCCCGTCACCTTCTACAAGGCCGACGAGGTGATGCCGGCGTTCGATGACTACGCGATGGAGGGCCGCACCTACCGCTACTTCCGCGGCACGCCGCTCTACCCGTTCGGCCATGGCCTCTCGTACACGCGCTTCGACTACCGCAACCTGCGCACCAGCGCGCAGGAGGTCGCGGCCGACGGGCGTCTGCGCGTGCAGGTGGACGTGGCCAACGCCGGCCAGCGCGCCGGCGACGAGGTGGTCCAGCTCTACGTGCGACCCGTGCGTCCGGCCCCCGGCGATTCCCTGCAGGAGCTGCGCGGGTTCCAGCGCATCCACCTGGCCCCTGGCGAGCAGCGGACCGTCGAGTTCGAGCTCGAGCCCGGGCAGGCATTGCGCCGGTACGACGCGGCGCGTGACGACTACGCGGTCGCGCCCGGTGCCTACGAGGTCCGCGTCGGTGGCTCCAGTGCCGATGCGCGGGCCCGCGCGACCTTCAAGGTGGAGGCGACGCGCAAATGAGCCCGACCGCCTCCACCACTCCGCTTGCATCCGCCGACGACGCCGGGAACATTCCTCGCATGGCCAGCACCGACCACACCTTGTCGATCCGGGAAAAGCTGGGCTACAGCCTGGGTGACCTGGCCGCGAACCTGATCTTCCAGACGCTGGTGACCTACCTGGCGTTCTTCTACACCGACGTCTACCGGCTGCCGGCGTCGACGGCGGCGACCATCATCTTCGTGGTCGGCATGCTCGGCGCATTCCTGTTCACGCCGCTGATCGGCATCCTGGCCGACCGCACGGCGACGCGCTGGGGCCGCTTCCGCCCCTGGATCCTGTTCACCGCGATCCCGTTCGGCGTGCTGTCGCTGCTGGCCTTCACCACGCCGGACCTGGGCGAGCGCGGCAAGGTGGCGTACGCGCTGGTCACCTACGCGCTGCTGGTCCTGGTCTACGCGGCCAACAACCTGCCGTACTCGGCGCTCAGTGGCGTGCTGACCGGCAGCATGAGCCAGCGCAACAGCCTGTCGGCCTACCGCTTCGTCGCGGTGATGATCGCGCAGTTCATCATCCAGGTACTGCTGATGCCCCTGGTGCTGATCCTCGGCGACGGCGACCGCGTGCAGGGCTTCGAGCGGGTGATGACCGTGTTCGCCGTGGTGGGCACGGTGTTCTTCCTGATCACCTTCGCCACCACCCGCGAGCGCATCGTGCCGACGAAGGCGCAGTCCGGCGGCGTGCTGCAGGACCTGTCGGACCTGGTCGCCAACCGGCCGTGGCAGGTCATGCTGGCGCTGACGATCCTGGTCTTCGCCAACCTGGCGCTGAAGGGCGGTACGTACATCTACTACTTCCAGTACTACATGAGCGAGGCGGCGCTGGCCGGCTTCCTGCAGGACACCGGCTTCAACGGCATGATCGACGCACTCAACGCCGCGCTCACCGGCATGGGCCTGGCGGGTTTCCAGTGGCCGGAGGACCCGGCGACCTCGGCCTTCAGCCTGTTCAACGGCAGCGGCATCATCTGCATGATCCTGGGCATCGGCGTGTCGCGCCGGCTGGCCGATCGCTTCGGCAAGCGCGACGTGTTCGGCGGGGCGCTGTTCGCGTCCACGCTGTTCCTGCTGGCGTTCTACGCATTCCCGCCGACCGCGGTCCCGATGGTGTTCGGCGCGTTCATGCTGCATGGCTTCTGCTACGGCATCACGATCCCGCTGCTGTGGGCGATGATCGCCGACGTCGCCGACTACTCCGAGCTCAAGAACGGTCGCCGCGCCACTGCGATCGTCTTCTCGGCCATGTTGTGCGGCCTGAAGATCGGGCTCAGCATCGGCGGCGCCCTCGTCGCGGGCATCCTCGCGCACTACGGCTACGTGGCCGACGCGGACCAGCAATCGGCGGCGGTCGTCGATGGCATCCGAATGACCGTGAGCGTCTACAGCGCGATCCCCTTCCTGGTCGCCGTGGCGCTGCTTTTCACCTATGAGATCGACAAGCGCATGGAGGCGCGGATCGAACGGGAACTGGGCGAGCGCAGGCGCGCCGCCGGGACGCCGGCGTGACGCCAGGAGCCACAGCCATGACAGACACGCTTGACCACCACGCCGCCCTTGCCGCCAACCCCTGCCTGGACGAGCTGGCCGCCCGTGCGATCTCCCGGCCGCTGGTGACCCACATCTATACCGCCGATCCCTCCGCCCACGTATTCGAGGGCCGGCTGTACATCTACCCCTCCCACGACATCGACGGCGGCGCGCCCTTCGACGACGAGGGCGGGCATTTCGGCATGCAGGACTACCACGTGCTGAGGATGGACGCGCCGGACGCCGACGCCATCGATTGCGGGCTGGCACTGCACGTGCGCGACGTACCGTGGGCAGACCGTCAGATGTGGGCGCCGGACGCAGCCACGCGCGACGGCCGCTACTACCTGTACTTCCCCGCCAAGGACCCCGGGGGCATGTTCCGCATCGGCGTGGCCATCGCCGAACGTCCGGAAGGGCCGTTCCGCGCGGAGCCCGAACCGATCCCGGGCGCCTATTCGATCGACCCGGCGGTGTTCGAGGACGAGGACGGGGCGCACTACCTGTACTTCGGCGGCATCTGGGGCGGGCAGTTGCAGAAGTACCGCGACAACCGCCATGACCTCTCGCACGAGGAGCCCGTCGGCGCCGATCCGGCGCTCGGGCCCCGGGTCGCGCGCCTGGATGCCGGCATGACGACCCTGGCCGAGCCGACACGGGAGGTGGTGATCCTCGACGAAGCGGGCCATCCCCTGCGGGCGGACGATCACGCCCGGCGCTTCTTCGAAGGCCCCTGGGTGCACAAGCACGACGGCCGCTACTACCTGTCGTACTCCACCGGCAACACCCACCTGCTGTGCTACGCCATTGGCGACAGTCCTTATGGGCCCTTCACCTATGGCGGGGTGATCCTGAAGCCGGTGGTCGGCTGGACCACCCACCATTCGATCTGCGCCTTCGACGGGCAGTGGTATCTCTTCTACCACGACGCCCTGCACTCGGGCGGCGTGACGCATCTGCGCTCGGCCAAGTGCACGGTCCTGCACCACGAGTCGGACGGTCGCATCCGCACGATCGATCCGTATGGCGGCTGATCCGGCCCGCGCCGCCTGGGACGATGCGATGGCCCCGATGCCGCCGGGGCCTTTGTGCCGGTTGCGACACGGCCCGCTGGAGGTCGCCCTGGCACCGGAAGCCGGAGGCCGCCTCGCGCAGATCAGGTTCGCCGGCGTGGACTGGCTGCTGGGCCCGGAAGAGGCGCCCGCGACGATCGCGTGGGGCTGCTATCCGATGCTGCCCTGGGCCGGTCGCCTGAGGGGAGGGCGCTTCGAGCTCGGGGGCCGCAGCCACCAGCTGCGGCGCAACTTCGGCGCGCACGCCATCCACGGGATCGGCTACTCGCGCCCCTGGGAGGTCGGCGCGCGGGATCCGCGGCAGGCACGGCTGTCCTTGTCCCTGCCGCGAGACGACTACTGGCCGTTCGGCGGCATCGCCACGCAGTCGGTGACGCTGGGCGATGCCTCGCTGCAACTGGCGCTGTCGGTGCAGGCCGGGGACCATGCAATGCCGGTCACCCTGGGCTGGCATCCGTGGTTCCGCAAACCGGAGCGGCTGCTGTTCGCGCCCGAGGCGATGTACCCGCGCGACGCGTCCGGCATCACCACCGCGCCCCCCGGGGCGCCCGGGCTCGGCCCGTGGGACGACTGCTTCATCGCCCACGACACCATCGTCCTCGAACGCGAGGGCCAGCGTCTCGGCCTGCGCGCCGATACCGATCACTGGGTCGTCTACGACGGCGACCCGTCCGCCACCTGCGTCGAACCGCAGACCGGACCTCCCGATGCCTTCAACCTGGCACCCCGCGTCCTGTCGCCCGGCCAGCGGGTGGACCTGGCCTTCGAACTTTCGTGGCGCCTTGAACACAGCGGGTGACGGGCTCGCCCGCCTGCAGCCTTCACAAGGAGAGTCACCATGCAGTTGAATCGCCGATCCACGCTACCGGTCCTCCGCGCCACGGTCGCCATCGCGGCGAGCATGATCGTGCTGTCGGCCGTGGCTCGGGACAGCGTGACGCCGCGCGCCAACCCGCTGTTCCGCGACCGCTTCACCGCGGACCCCGCGCCGCTGGTCGTCGGCGATCGCCTCTACCTGTATGTCGGCCACGACGAGGCCCAGCGCGACGAGATGTTCAACATGCGCGAGTGGCTGGTCTACTCGACCACGGACATGGCGACCTGGGTCGACCACGGACCGATCATGAAGGCCACCGACTTCGCCTGGGCCAAGGGCGATGCCTGGGCATCGCAGGCGATCGCGAAAGACGGCCGGTTCTGGTTCTATGCCGCCGTCGAGCACGACGACACCCGGCCGGGCAAGGCCATCGCCGTCGCCGTGTCGGACAGCCCCACCGGCCCCTTCGTCGACGCCAAGGGCGCGGCGCTCGTCACCAACGCGATGACGCCGCGGGGCACGCACAGCTGGGAAGACATCGACCCGACCGTGTTCACCGATGAGGACGGCACCACCTGGATCGCCTGGGGCAACCGCCAGTGCTACATCGCGCGGCTCAAGCCCAACATGATCGAGATCGACGGCGACATCACCGAGATCACGCCGCCGCACTTCGAGGAGGGCCCGTGGCTGCACAAGCGCGGCGCACTTTACTACCTGACCTACGCCTCGCTCGACCGCAGCACGCATCGCGACGAAAAGGTGTCCTACGCCACCGCGCCATCACTCCAGGGCCCCTGGACCTACCGCGGCGAACTCACCGGCTCGGGCAAGTACAGCTTCACCATCCACCCCGGCATCGTCGAGTTCAAGGGCCACTGGTACCTGTTCCTGCACAACGCCGCGCTCACCATCGGCGACCAGAACGGCGCCATCGGCAGGCGCGCCGTCACCGTCGAGCACCTGCAGTACAACCCCGATGGCAGCATGCAGCCCGTACTGCAGACCGAAGCGGGGATCTCCGTGCCGGCGCCGGATTGATTCGACGACGCCCTGGGTCCTGCTGTGCCGGCCTCGAGCCCAGGAAAAGCGGGGCCACCTGCTGCCGGACTCCGTATCCCGGACCCGACGGCCCAATCGCGTGCCCAGGCACTTCCGGGTCCGTCGCGGGTCTGCGGGGCGGTTCATGGCTCTCGCGGCCACGCGCGGACTACCGGGCATTCACGCCGCCGCCAGCCCGGCGAGCCGTCCAGTTGTTCAAGCGACCACGCGCCAGACGAACGCGGCCCCTTTTCCCGAAGCAGGGCAGCGCTTGCGGGCGCATCTCCAGGATTTTCCCTGCCGATCCGGCGCACCGCGCCACCGCTCCGGCGCAGCGGGCTGGCGATGGCGCGGGCTCCCGTGGTGAGCTAGCGTAGCCGCAACCTGTCCAGGCCCCCCACGCATGAAACCGCTTCGCGCCGCCCGGCACGCCTCTCCTCCCTTCTGGCTGCCGGTGCTGGCCGGCTTGCCGCTGGGCGCGTGCCTCCTGGTGATGGCGATGCCCATCCTCGGCCACGGCAACGCGACACTGTCGCGCACGCTGTACCTGTCCGCGTTCGTGCTGTGGGTGCTGCCGCTGACCGCCTTGCAGCGTGCGCTGTGGCGGCGTGGGATGGCCGCCTGGCGGATCGCTGGGTTGCTGCTCGCCGCGACCTATGCGATGGCGCTGTCCACGCGTCTGTTGAGTGTCGCGCTGCAGGCCTTCCTATCCGGCGACCTGATGCGGCTCGCGACTCCGGGCGTGGTCGACGTGCCGCTGCTGTTCCGTGGTCTGGAGGGCGCATGGCTGGTGCTTGTCGCGTACTGCGCCGTGCACGCGGTGGTCATGTACTACGCGGAGCTGCGGTACGAACAGGCGAGGCATCTCGAAGCACGCGCGCTGGCACGGGACGCCGAGCTGCGTGCCCTGCGCTACCAGTTGCAACCGCACTTCCTGTTCAACACCCTCAACGCCATTTCCACGCTGGTGGCGGAAGAACGCAGCGGCGAGGCCCGCCAGATGCTCGCGCGCCTCGGTGATTTCCTGCGTTCGGTGCTGGACACCCGCAACGGCCACGAGGTTACGCTGGCCGAAGAGGTCGCCATGACCGAAGCGTATCTGGAAATCGAGAAAGCCAGGCTGGGAAAACGCCTGCTTCCCTCATGGCAGCTCGGTGATGGCGTGCTCGCCGCGCATGTTCCGTACCTGCTGCTGCAACCCCTTGTCGAGAACGCGATCCGACACGGCATCGCACCCCGCAGTGCACCGGGACGTCTGAGCATCCGCATCGCCCGCGACGGCGCGCAACTCGATATCCGGATCAGCAATGACCTGCCAGAGGCTGACGATGCGCCGGCACATGAGGGCAGCCGCCCGGCGGTCGGGCTGGACAACGTGCGCGGCCGCATCGAGCGGCTCTACCCCGGCACGGCCCACGTGGAGGCGGGCGTCCGGGACGGTTGCTACCACGTCCGGTTGGTGCTGCCGGCGCGGACCTCGTTGGAGCCCGCTCCGTGATCCGCGTCTGCGTCGTCGATGACGAACCCCTGGCCCGGCGTGGCGTGCTCTCGCTGTTGGCGCCCTTCGATGACGTGGAGGTCGTCGGTGAGTACGAGGAGGGCGCCGCGGCACTCGCCGGCCTGCAGGCCCGAGGCCCGGATGTGGTGTTCCTGGACGTGCAGATGCCCGGCATGACCGGTCTCGATGTGCTGGCGGCGCTCACGCCATCCCGGAGGCCCCTGGCGATCCTGCTTACCGCGCACGACAGCTTCGCGGTCAGGGCCTTCGCCCTGAATGCCGTCGACTATCTGCTCAAGCCGATCGACGACCTCCGCTTCGCGGAAGCGATGTCGCGCGTCCGCACCCTTCTTCGTCTGCGCGATCTCGATGACCCCGGCAAGCAGCTTGCCGCCCTGCCGGCCCGCAGGTACCTGGAGAAGTTCTCGGTCAGGATCGGCCACCGCACGCTGTTCATCCGCGTTGACAGCGTGGCCTGGATCGGCGCCGACGGCGACTACGCCGTCCTGCATGCCGGCGAACGGACCTACATCGTGCGCGAGTCCCTGCACCAGCTGGCACTCCAGCTGGACCCCTCGCGATTCGTCCGCGTGCATCGTTCTTCGATCGTGCGCCTGGACCAGGTGGCGGAGATGCACCCCCTCACCAATCGCGATGCCATGCTGCGGCTGCATGATGGTACGCCGGTCCGCGTCAGTCGAACGTATATCGACACGTTGATTCGCGCGCTGCAGGCACACCGTTGATCCGTGTGGCGGGCGCAGCCGCACCGGAGCGGCGCAGCGCATGCACGTCCTGCCGCATCCCGCACGACATCCCGGAGACACGCGACTAGGGTGAGAGCTCCCCCGGCCGGAGTTCATTCATGTCCCTCACGCCTTCCCGCACGACTGCAGGTGCCGGCCTGGTGACGGCTTGCGCCGTGGCCATGCTGTTCGGCACCGCTCCCGCGATGGCCGCCGACACCTGCAGTGCCACATCGTCCGATGCCGCCAGTGCCACGTCACAACGCCTGCTGCAGGCGCTGGTCGACACCAACGGCGTGCCGGGCATGGGCGCCGCGGTATGGCGCGACGGCCACGTGGCGTGGACCGGCTGCGCGGGCTGGCGCGACGTCGAGGCACGCGCGCCCGTGGAACGCGACACCGTGTTCCGGCTGGCCAGCGTTTCCAAGGTCATAGCGGCCACCGGAGCGGCGAAGCTGGCCGAGGAGGGGAAGCTCGACATCGACATGCCAGTGGGCGACACGCTGCCCTGGTTGCCGCAAAGCTGGTCGCAGGTGACGGTGCGCCAGCTTGTCGCGCACGTCTCGGGTGCGCCCCACTACGCCGGCAATGACCTGCAGGTGCTCAGTCGCGTCCGCTATCCGACCGCGCGCGATGCCGTCGGGATCTTCTCCGGCCGGCCGCTGCTGTCGGCGCCCGGCACGGCGTACCACTACTCTTCGTGGGGCTACACGCTGCTGGGCGCGGTGATCGAAGCGCGTTCGGGCGAGCATTTCCTGGATTATGTCCGCCGCCACGTCGCCCCGGGCCTGGCGATCCATGCCGATGGCGACGCTCCGGCCACGCAGGCCTCACTGCTCTACGACATCGAACAAGGTGAAGCGCGCCGCGTCCGGCACACCGACATGAGCTATACCTGGCCCGGCGGCGGACTGGCTGCCACCCCGGAGGCCCTGGTGCGCTTCGGTGGTCGCCTCCTCGGGAATCACATCGTCTCCGCCGCGCGCTGGCAGGCGATGCAGCAGCCCACCCGCCTGGCCGATGGCTCTCCCGTGCATGAGCGCGACTATGAGGTCGGCTTTGGCTGGCGGCTCGGCCACGACGCCGATGGCGCCCGCATCGCGCACCATGCCGGTATCACGCCCGGCGCCCGCAGCGTGCTGGTCGTATGGCCCGAGCAGGACACGGCAACCAGCGTGCTGTCGAACGCGATGTGGGTGTCTGCGATGGAGCCAACGGCCCGGTTGCTGACGGCGCCGTTCCGGCCAGCGCCCGATGGACTGGTCGCGGCGGCGTGTCCCGCATCCGGCCGCCTGTCCGGCACGCTGGAGCGCGCGCGATTCCATGTCCCGGCCTCGTTCCGCATCGAGCACGGCCGCTGCGTCGGCGAACTGGTCGCCGACGAACCGCTGCGCACGTTCTTTGCAAGCGCCTACCAATGGCCCGGCCAGCGACTGCGCATCGTCTCGCTGGTCGCGGACGGCTCACTGTCGCGGGCCGCGCTCGCCACGCCGTTCGGTCTCTACGAACTGCGCGCCACGGGCGCACAGCGTTGGTCGGCCACGCTGAATGCCAAGACGACGCTCGAACTGGCCCTGTGACCCAGGCGCGCGCGCTTCCGGGGTCCTCGCGCGCTGTGCTTCCGACCCTGCCCCATCTTGAAAAGGAAATGGGAACGCAGGCGATTGAACGCCGAGTCGTGCATCCTGGCGCCCTCGTGGCCAGCCCGGCTGCTTGCACGGCCCGGTCAAGGCGTCGCCATCAGCCGCACGGGTTAGACCTCCCGCCGCCGAGCGGCGACAATGGGGCATTCGGGCCACCGCCAGCCCGTCGTGCCGTCCATGAGCCTTGCATCCCCCGCCCCTGTCGCGCCGTCGATCGATCCGGCCGCCCTGCGCCTGTCCGTCGCGCCGATGATGGACTGGACGGATTCGCATTGCCGGGTGTTCCATCGGCTGCTGGCGCCGCATGCGCGCTTGTATAGCGAGATGGTCCATGCCAATGCGGTGATCCACGGCGATCGCGAGCGCTTGCTGGGGATGGATCCGGTGGAGCATCCGGTGGCGCTGCAGCTGGGCGGCAGCGAGCCGGCGTTGCTGGCCCAGGCGGCGCGGATCGGCGCGGACTGGGGCTATGACGAGATCAACCTCAACTGCGGCTGCCCGTCCGACCGGGTGCAGGCGGGGCGCTTCGGCGCCTGCCTGATGCGCGAGCCGGGACTGGTGGCCGATTCGGTGGCGGCGATGGTCGCGGCCAGCGCCACTGCCGCGCGGCCGGTGCCGGTGACGGTGAAGTGCCGCCTGGGGGTCGACGACGACCACGACTACGATCGCTTCCGCGCCTTCGTCGACACCGTCGCCGAGGCAGGCTGCGGGATCTTCATCGTGCACGCGCGCAATGCCTGGCTGCAGGGCCTGAGCCCGAAGGAGAACCGCGAGGTGCCGCCGCTGCGCTACGACTGGGCATACCGCCTCAAGCGCGAGCGGCCCGACCTGCAGGTGGTCGTGAACGGCGGCATCGCCGACGCGGAGGAGGCCACCGCGCACCTGGCGCACGCCGATGGCGCCATGCTCGGTCGCGCCGCCTACCACACGCCCTACCTGCTGCACCGCCTCGACGTGGCCTGGTTCGGCGGTCAGCTCCAGCCGCGCGCGGAGCTGCTGCGGGCGATGCGGCCGTACGTGGAGGCGCAACTGGCGCGCGGGGTCTTCCTCAAGCACATCAGCCGCCACCTGCTGGGCCTGTTCGCCAACGAGCGGGGCGGGCGGGCGTTCCGCCAGGTCCTCAGCGAGGGCGCGCACAAGCCCGGGGCGGGGTGGGCGCTGGTCGAGGAGGCGATCGCGATCACCGAGTCCTTCGCCCAGCCCGCCGTGCAGGACGCGTGATCACCCGCGACCCCGGGGCCTTCCTCGCGCTGGCCCGCGGCTGCGGGCCGGACTTCGGGCCGGCGACCGCGCGCGCGGCCTTCCTGGTCGCGCCGGAGGGCTTCCGCCGGGCCGAGCAGTCGGCGCTGGACAACGCCTACATGGCAGAGGCCCCGGCCTTCGAACCCGAGCGCGCGCTGGCCCAGCACCGCGCCCTGCACGCCGCGCTGGCCGCGTCCTGCCCGGTCCTGTGCTTTCCCGGCGACCCGGACACCCCCGACGCGGTCTTCCCCAACAATGCCTTCGCCAGCGCGCCGGGCCGCCTGCTGGTCGGCCGCATGCGGCACCCGGTACGGCAACGCGAAACCGCGCGCGAGGACATCCGCCGCTTCTTCGGCGAGGTCCTGGGCGCCCGCACGATCGACCTGTCCGGGCAACCACACCCCTGCGAGTTGACGGGCTCGCTGGTCATCGACCGGGCGCGCGGACTGGGCTACTGCGGCCTGTCCGAGCGCTGCGACGAGGACGGCGCCCGCCTGATGCACGAGGCCTTCGGCCTGCGCACGACCCTGGTGTTCGATCTTGCGCCGGGCGAATACCACGCCAACGTGGTGATGAGCGTGCTGGCCGGACGCTGCGTGCTGCTGTGCGAGGACGGCTTCGCGTCCCCGACGGCGGCCGCGGCCATCGCGGACCTGTACGCCCCGCATGCGATCCGCCTGTCGGCGGCCGAGCGCCAGGGGTTCGTCGCCAACTGCCTGGCCCTGGACGCCGGCACGGTCTGGATGAGCGCCCGCGCCGGGCGCGCCCTGGACCCGCTGAACCGCGCTGCCCTGGGCCGGGCGGGGTTCGTCGTGCGTGAGGTGCCGCTGGACGCCATCGAGGCCGCCGGGGGCTCGCTGCGCTGCTGCGTCGGCGAAATTTTCTGAGTGTCCTCAATCACTTGTCTTTCACACTGAATGCAGGCCAGCACTTGCCAATAACCTGAATGCGTGGCTGAATGGGCCTCGTCCCGCACCGGAAAAGTTCAGACCGGATTCACCGCCTGATTCAGAGAATGCCCCTGCAGCCCAACGCCCGCAGCCCATTCCCCCTCCGCCGTCCCAGCGGTGGCCTGCGAGGCACGTCCCGGAGTCGCATGACCAACTTTTCCACCCCCGCCTTCACGTCCCGCGTCGCCGCAGTCAGCCTGCTTGCCGTCTCTTTGGCGGTGATGGGCGGCGCGTCCGCGC
>NZ_VICE01000022.1 GCF_006546775.1 Marilutibacter aestuarii | reverse complement strand
ACGCCCTGGACAGTTCGGGCAGGGTAT
Organism: Marilutibacter aestuarii; assembly: GCF_006546775.1. Lineage (GTDB taxonomy): Bacteria > Pseudomonadota > Gammaproteobacteria > Xanthomonadales > Xanthomonadaceae > Marilutibacter > Marilutibacter aestuarii. The sequence continues at coordinate 19,070 of NZ_VICE01000022.1, read as the reverse complement.
GCGGATCGCAATGGTCGATATGGTCATGCGTGATCAGCACCCAGTCGGCATCCACGACCTCGTCCGGGGCCACGGGCACCGGCAGGAGGCGCTTGAGGTCGGGAGCATCGAGCTTCTCGACGGAGTGGGAGAGATACGGATCCAGATAGACAGTGCAGCCCGGGAATGCCAGTCGGCATCCGGACTGGCCGAGCAGGCGGACGGGTACGTCGTCGGTGGGGTGGCGTTGGGCGTTCATGACTGGAATATGTCCCTGTGGTCGACTTTCTCGAAGAGGGTACAGGCGCCGTCGACGGTCGCATCCAGGATGCGGCGCCCCTCCTTCTCGTATTCGGTGCGGGCAATCCGATAGGACTCCTCGGACCGCTCCAGGTCCGGGTTGTTCCAGGCTTGGCCGTGACCGAAGTACGCTTCACTGAAATGATTGTGATCCGGCCCTTCGAACTTCAGGAGTTCATTCGGGGATCCTTCGTAGCGATAGCGATGGTCGAGCCCGATCAGGACCACTTCCTGGAACCCGAGGTAACGCGCGACCTGGAGCGCCGCGTAGGTCACCGTCCATCCCTCGTGGAGTCCCTGGGCGATGTCATGGCAAAAACGCGCGGGCGGCTCTCGCGTGTTGAGGAGGTACGTCAGGGCGTCCTCCTGGATGCGGCCTTCGCTGCCGCGGTCGCCGATGAACTTGACGCAGTTCAGGGCCCTGATGTGGCGCTGGGACTGCTCGATCACATGCCTGTTGACCGCGACGTAGTAGCGTGGATAGAAGCCGAATCGATCGAAGCCCAGGTGGATCTTGTTCATCCCGACCACGGTTTCGCGCCGGAGGAACGCGAGATCCATGCGATTGAGGGACGGCCCATTGGCCACGATGACGCCTCGTTCGCCCCGATGACGATCCTTGAGCATTTCCAGCCTGCGCGACACTAGACAGGCCTGCCGTCGTAACCGAAACGGCGCAGCCATGTGCCGTTTTCGCTCTGGATCTTCTCGATCTGCGCTTCCGACAGCGTATCCCTGAAGCTGAGGATCCGTTCCGGGTCAGTCACATGGGTAGGACTCAACAGCAGCTTGTCGTACTGATCCGTCGGCAGATTCTCCACCGCGTACGCGACTTGATCCGGATCCGCCCGGGTGAACCCCAGGTACTGGAACAAGCGACCTATTTCCTTGGCTGGATTGGCCCTGTAGTCCTCATAGAGGAACACGTAATCGCTTCTCACCTCCCAGGCGTCATGGAGGGTGCGATTGTATTTGGCATATTCCGTGGCGCCTCCCAGCTTCTCGAGCAACGGAAACTTCCGTCGCGCGGCGGATGCCACGGTATCCCTGAGGTCGCGACGCGAGGTCACGACCACGGCAGCCTGGCCGGCGATGTCGTCGCGGAATTCGTGGGTCTTGACGAGCAGCACGCCCTGTTCCGGGTCGTCCAGGAGCGCCTGGTGCGCCCCCTCCGAGTACAGCGACTCGAAGGCCAGGCCTTCCGCTTCGAGCGCCTGGCGCAGGATATTGAACAATGCCGTCGAGCCGGAGTGCCGCATTCCCGCAACCACGACCAGAGTGCGTCTGCCCGACCTTGCGGCCCGGGCAAGCGCGCCGCCGACGTCCGCGCCGGGTACGCCGGGCCGCGGCAATGCCGAAGGGCGGACGGGTGGCGCACTGGCCGCGCCGAGCGAATCAACCGAAGGGCCGATCCTTTGGCGTGCGGACCTCAGGCTGGGGCTGGAGTGGCGCCGGATCACCCCCACGACCTGGTCCAGCAGGTCGAGCCGCGCGATCTCCTGGATCGAGCGCGCCTGGGATGCCAGGCGCCGGTCGCCCTCCACGCCCTCGACCGCATTGGCAAAGTGCGCGAGCGCCTGCGATTCCTCGCCGGAAACCGCGGCGATTCGGCCCAAGACGTTATGGGTACCGGCCACGAGTACCGCCGCAACCTCCTCCTTCCTGGCGCCCCACTCGATCGCCTGGCCGAGTGCGCGACGAGCCGCGGGCACGTCTTCGAGCTGCAGGTGCGCGGCGCCAACCAGGATGGCCAGGCGTTCCCGCTCCGGACACTCGCTCACCTGCTCCCAGGGCGTTGCCGCCAGGGTCACCCAGTCCGCGAACTGCCACTGCATGCGGGCAACCGCCAATAGTTCCCCGCCGCCGGGACGCTCCAAGAGGCCACGCGCGCCCGGGCGGGTTTCGGCAGGGACGGCCATCTCGCGCCCCGACGCGCCCGGATCCCGCTTGCGAGCAGAGGCACGCTTGGCTGCCGGCGCCTTTTTCGACCGTGCCGGCTTGCCTGCCGGCTGGGTGCGACGCGTGGTCATGCCAGGCCACTCCCGGGTCTCGTCACGACTGCTCGCTCCGCAATACGAGCTCCTTGATCAGCTCCACGTGCGCCTCGGCCTTGACCACTTCCCGGTTCAACCATGCCTGATAGCGATCGAGCTCCTCCCGATCACGCTCCAGTTCGATGATCCGCGCGCCGCGCTCCTGGCCCTGGTGGCTGGCCTTGTCGAGCTTGGCCTGACGTTCGGCAACGTCCCGCCGGGATTGCTCGAGCTCTTTGGTCAGTTCGGCCAAGCGGGCATCCTTCTCCGCAAGTCCCTTGGCTTGCGCCTGGATCTCGAGATGGCGCTCCTGCATTTGCGCGTCGTGCTCCTTCGCTACCTTCGCCTGAACGTCGCGGGCCTCGATCAACTGGCCCGCAAGCGCTTCTTTCTCGTCCGCGAGCCTCGCTCCTTCGTCTCGCGCCTGAGCCAGCTGTTCGACCAGGGCGCCGTGCTCCTCCGCCAGCTTGTTCAATTCACCCTCACGGGCCTTGGCCAGCTGGACCTGCGCATCCCTTTCCTGCGTCAGCTGCTCCAGGAGAACACCGCGCGCCTCTGCGAGCTTGTTCAATTCAACTTCATGGGCCTTGGCCAGCTGGGCCTGCGCATCTCGCTCCTGCTTCAGCTGCTCCAAGAGAACATCGCGCTCCTTTGCGAGCTTCCCCACCTCGGCCTCATGGCCGCGGGTCGCCTGCGCAAGCGCATCGGCCTGCTCGTCGACCTGCGCCTTCAGCCGTGCGATCTCCGCCTCGCGTTGCTCCAGCTCGGCCCTGCCATCGTCGATGACCCGGATCAGCTCGCACCGCGCGGCATCACGGCGGCTGCGCAGGGCCTGGACGGGGTAGATGGCTTCGGCGTCGAGCTCGGGCGTGGTGAAGCCTGCGTTGCCGAGGAAGGTGGCAACTTCGTCCGTCGTTGCATCATCCGCGTAGAGGGACACGTCGCTGGCACGGACCAGGATCTCGGAGAACTTCCTCAGGAGCGCTCCGGGCAAGGACGCCAACAGTGCCAGGCCCTGCCCGGGCGCGTCGATGATGAGCAGGTGCGGCTGGCTTTCCTCGAGCGCCAGCGATGACACGAGCACCGGGAACTCCAGGGTGCCCACCGGGCGTTCCTCGACGAGGTTGAGATTGGGGAAAAGCTTGAACAACCCGCGGGGTGCCAGGGTACTGCTGTACTCGGCCTGGTCGACCACGTACAGGATCGCGTCGCCCTCGGCCCGTGCAACCAGCGCCTTGTCGACGAGCTCTTCGCCCTTGGCGGGATCGATCCGCCGTGCCAGGGTGGCCGAGAGGCGCGGGTCGGCCTCGGCCAGGACCAGGCGCTTCGCACCCAGGGCGCGCAAGGCCTCCAGCGAATCGCCCCTCCCCCCACCGACCACGAGGACGACGCCCGGGGGGGCCCGGAACTCCTTTCCAGCTCTGTCGATCAGTGTTCTCATGGCATGAATGCTTCGGGACGGGGGAAGGAACGCTCGGCCCACCCGACCCGGGCATGCACCCGGGCTTCAGCGTGGCCCAGCAGGAACCACCGGGGAGAATATCAAGGATTCCCCTCGTGACGCGCGGGCGCATGCCCACGCAGGCAGCTGCGGTACAGCGCACGATAGCGATCTGCCATCCACGTCACACCTTCCCGCCGACCGGCACCCTCCTGCCAGTCTGCGACCTGCCGCGCCCGCGAAGCGCGTTCGCCAGGGTCCATGGCCAGCCGCCGCAGCAACTGGTAGAGGTCGTCGGGGCTCGCCGGAAAATCGATCAACCATCCGCCGCCATGCGTTCGCACTCTTTCGGCGACCGCACCGACGTCGACCCCGACCACGGGCAGGCCGCAGGCCCAGCTCTCGGTCAATGTGTGGCAGTGCGTTTCCGGCCAAACGGAAAGGACCGCCGCGAGATCTGGCGCGATCCCCTCGACGAGGTCGACGAACTCGTCCCGGGCATAACAGCCGTGGGCGACGACGAGCGCCTCCAACTCTGGCGGGCAGCGACCGAGCAGGTGCAGTTCGAGCTGGTTGCCGACGTCCAGCGCCTTGAGTCCGCGCACCAGGTCCGCGCCCTTGTGGCGCGAGAAGTTTCCCGGCAGCAGGATCCTGAGCGGGCGGCGAACGCCTGCATTCCTGTCCACGGCAGGCGGGAGGAAGCGCTCGAAATCACGGCCGTGCGGAATGACATGGAAGTCGTTGGCCCGATCTCCGATCGCAGGCAACGCCCCGACGATCAACGCGCGCGCGGCGGGCGACGTCGTGACGAACGCTGACACGGGTTGCAGCGCCCTCTGCATGCGCTCCTTCCACGACGCAAGGCGCACGGGCGTCATCGGCAAGGCCGTGGGATCTCGATCCCACAAGGGGTTGGATCCATCCCTTTCAACGCCTTGGACGTGCAGCGCGCCCTCCCCGTCGAGGAGGTTCACGGTGGGACATACACTGTAGTAGTCATGGAACGACATGAGCACGGGGATGCCGAGTCCACGCGCTACACCCGGCAGGCCCAGGCCATGCCATGCGAGGTGCCGTACGTGGAGGACCTCTATGCCCATCCGGACCATCAGCGCGCGAACGACCCGATCGTATTCCGCGCTCGAATGCATCTGGAAGCGAAGTGGCTCCGCCAACGCGATCCGGTCGACGGACTCGTAGCCGCCGCTCCCCGCGCCCAGCACTTCCAGCACCTGGCCATCGCTGGACAGCGCGAATGGCTCGAACTCGTCCGAAATGGCCCGCATGAGGTCGAGGTTGGTCTGTGGCGTGCCACCGGACCGCGTGGAGATCACGAACAGTATGCGCGGCCTGGCCGCAACCGCCGCGGACTCGAGCGCACGGAATTGCCTGCCGAGCCGATAGCTCGCGTCCTTGAGTCCGTGCGCAGCCGGGATCGCGGCGATGGCCGCCTCGTACCCGGGGTGCATGGCCCGCACCCGATCAAAGCCCTGTCGGGCGAGCGCGCCACGGCGTTCGCCGAATGAAGAAGAACGGGAATGCCAGACATACACCGACGGCGCCACCAGGTGGCGCCACCCGTCGTTGCCGGCACGCATGCAGAAGTCGTTCTCCTCCCCATAACCCACGGGGAAGGCCGAGGCGTCGAAACCACCCACCCGGTCCAGCATTGAACGCCGGATGTACAGGCAGAAGCCATTCCCGGTGGGTACTTCGAAGGGCAACGCCCCTGCACCCAGTGCGACGCGAGCCAATGCATCCGTGCCGAAGCGCTCGAGCGCATTTTCCGGCGCGGCGATCGAGAACACGCCCGCGTCGTTGGAAACTGCGGTGACCGTGCCTATCGAAGGGTCGGAACTGGCGGCCTGCTTGAGGCCGACGAGCCATTGAGGCCCTACCCGGGTATCGCTGTTGAGCAGGACCACGTCACCCGGGCCGCATCGCGCGATCGCTTGGTTGACCGTGGTCGTGTAACCCAGGTTGACCGGGTTCGCCAGGACTCGAGCCCCTGGACGCGACGCATACTGCTCCAACAGGGGCGCGATCCGGGGATCGGTGCTCGCATCGTCGACCAGCAGTACCTGGTCCCCCCCGTCCAGGCGCGTGTGGCGGAAGAGCGCGTCCAGGCACTGGACCACCTGGTCGTGGGCATCGTGCACGGCAACGACGACGGTGCAAGGGACGCGTGCCGGGTCGGACGCCATCCCGGCGTGCCACGCATCGCCTGCCGCGAAACAGGCGACGCGCCCCTGCATGACCCCGTGGCTGACGAAGTGCCCAAGGGGCGAGCCACTGTATTCCCGGACATCGGGATACCGCGCCAGGTAGTAGGCACCGTCGAACCTGAGGGACGTATCCACGTTCGCCCGGGAAGGCGAGCAAATGTAATGGACGAGCGGGTTGAGCGCGTCGCCGTCGCCCATGTGCCTGTCACGGTAATAGATGGTGTCGAAGAAGGGATTCGGGTTCCGCCCCTCGGTGGCGCCATGCTGGAGATAGTGCCGGATGGGATCCTGGCCGGTCTCCGCCACGTCTGCATTCGTCGAAAGATAGAACGCTTCGTCGAACACGCCATCCACGCGGACGAGGCTTTCGTGATAGCCGCCCCTGGCCAGCCCGGGAGCGCTCCGTAGCGCAGCCGCCGGATCGGCCAGGCGGGTTTCACGTCCTTCGTCGCGACCGTAGCGGACGAAGTGCAACAGCGGATCGATGCCGGCCTCGGCGACGTCGGGGTGCGCCGAGAGGTATGCCGATGCACTGAAGGCGGGTCCCGGGTCCTCGACGCCACCGCGCGAAAGATAATGGCGGGCAGCATGCTTCGCGGACGACAAATCCGGATGGCGGGCCATGTACCAGTCCGCATCGAACAGTCCGCACGTCAATACCAGTTCGACATCCTTTTCACTGACCGTCATCGCGCCGCCTCCTCCATCCGGCGATCGGAAGGGGCAAGTCCATCGACGACCCCACCCAACCTTGCCTCCCAACTCACGCGCGCTGCGACGGCAGTGAAACGCGAGCGCGGGGGCCTCGGGCGCTCCAGCCATTGCTCGACGGTCTCAAGGAAGGCCTGGGTGTCGCTCGCGACGGCCAACAGGCCGGGAATCGGTTCGACGTTCGGAACATCCGTCGACACGACCGGTACGCCGTTGGCCAGGTAGACGAAAGCCTTCAGTGGGTTCATGTGGCGCGTCAGTTCCGACCTCAGGTGCGGAATGATGCCCAGGTCCATGCGCGCGAGCCAAGGGCCGAGCTCGTCGTAAGGCACCACCCCTGGGAAGACGATATTGGAATGGCGTGACAGGCGAAGTACATCCGGGTTGGCATGCGTCGAACCCACCAGGACGATCCGGCATCGAGGGAACCGATGCGCCAGCCGATCGAGCAGGTCGACATCGATCTTGCTTTCGAGGTTTCCCACGTATCCCAGCACCTGCCCATCAAAGTCCGGAAGCACGCGCCCGGTCGTTCCCGCAGCGGGGGCGTGCGCGAGCAGGCCGCCTGGCAGGGGCATGTCGCAGCCATTGGGCACCAGGCGGGGCGTTCCACCCAGCTCCTCCATGGCCTGGAGGACGCTTTCGCAGTTGACCAGCACTCGGTCGGCTCGTTTCATGAGCCCCTGGTAGTGCCGTGCCAGGCGATGCTTCTCCGCCGGCTCGACGCCCGGCCATGCGCGGTGATCGTCCACGACATCCACGACCAGGTGGCGGGGGTGGAACCGGTCGATAAGCGGCTCGATGGAGAAATTCCTGGGATACACCCAGAAGAGGCTGTTGGCCGGGTCGATGCCCGATCTGAGGAAAAGCGCGCGCAGGAAGCCTTCGTATGCATCGAGGAAGGCCGCGCGCGGACGATCCTGTTCATCGAAGGCGTACTCTCCGCCTTCATGCACGAAGACCGCGTGCCGGATCTTGCCGCGATCGAGCCGGCTTTCCTGCTTGGCACGGGTCCTCTCCGCGATCAGGCGATCGTGTCGCGATGGGTCGGAGACGCGGTCGAACGACTCGAGCCGAGCCTCGCTGATCGGCGCATCGACCACGAGCACCGTCCTCACGTCAGGACGGGAAGCCAGGTACTTCGCGACCATGTCGTTCCTGCGCCCATACACGGTCGAGTCGTTCTGCTTCCAGAACAGGACGACATCCATGCCCCCGTCCCGAGCGTCGTCGATGCGTGGGAAGTCGCTCGTATCCGAAGCACGACCTCCCCGGGAGGCGGGTGCGGGAAGCGCCTCGAGCCAGCTGCGGAACGGCGTGAAAATGCGTGCGAAATACGCATTCGGCACACGGGGAACTCGGGCAAGGTCGCCGGCTTCCCCGATCGGCGCATCACTGGGGAGGATATTCATGCCCAGCCGCAGGGCTTCCCTCTCCAGCCATGAGCCGGCCGGCACCGTCACGTCGAGCCGGTGCCAGGCCGCGAGCCAGAGCAGGCCGGACGTCTTGTGGGCATATGCCGGTGCATCGTAGTCCAGGCGCAGCACCCCAGACCCCGAGAGGACTTCGACGAGTTGCTCGTCCGACCAGAATCCCTCGTGGATCCGTACGTCGTCGCGACCACGTGCGATGTCGTGGAGTTCACTGAGCAGTTGCCGCGCAGCGTCGGTCCTGACCGACGAGAACTGTAGGAGGAACTGCCGCTTTCCCCTGCTGGCCGCGAGCTCCCTGCGCAGGCGATCCGGAAGCTCCAGGGCGCCCTTGTCCTGCTTGACCTCGCCAAGGTAGAGGATGACCCGCTCCCGCGCATTGCGGACACGTGCGGAGGGCAGGTCCCAGTTGCCCAGGAAGCATGGATGGATATCCAGGGGCGAAGGCAGGCCGAGGAGATGGCGATAGGCTTCCGAGTACTCCCCGCAGCTCGCGTATAGCCGGACATCGCCGGCGCCTCTCAGCGCATCGAACGCCAACCGGAAGTTCATGGCCTTCCCCGCATCGAGCGAACGGCCCTCGCAGTCCACGCCGGGGGAATACATCAGCAGCGCGATGTGCTGGAGGCGATCCCCGCGGGGACCCAGCGCATGCAGGGCCAGCGAGAGTGCAGCCGCATGCTCCCACGACAGCGTGTGGTAAAGAATGCGCAACGGGCCGGATGGCCAGCGTTCGAGCGCCACCTCCAGTGCCTGGCGATAACCCAGGGACAGCCCGAACACCCAGTCCCAATGATGGGCGACGCCCCCCTGCTTCCCGGCCAGGGCATAAAAATCCACGTCGAACCTTGCCTCGACGAGCGCCAGCTGCCGCCCAAGCGAAGAGCGCAGCGCCTCTTCCATCCGCACGTTGGCGAGGATGCCGCCCACCTGGATCCAGCTCGCGAACAGTTCCGCGAAACCCCGGTTGTGGGCACCCGTCCTGCCGAGGGCGGGATCAACTAGGACGATGGGGGGCATTTCTCGGGTCAGCCAGTCGGGATGCGCTTGGATTCACTTCATCGAATGATGTCGTCGGAGACGGGGCGGGCTTCCTGGAGGAGCTCCGACACCGACCGGGTCGACCCGAAGGAAGCACCGTCGGGCAAGCCCACCTGCAGCGATCGGGCCAGGACGCGGGCATCCACTCCCGGGACATCCAGTACCAGCCGGTAGCCAAACAGACCATGCGGCAGGTCGAGCGAGCGTTGCACGTCATGGCGAATCTGGCGCTCGTAACCATCCAGGCGGAACACGCGTTCACCGACCCTGACCTCGATCGACCCCGGCGTCCTGCCGTCCCGGTCGACGGCCCAGCCACGCAGGGCCAGCACCCCATCGACGAAGCTGGCTTCGTCGATGAAGCCACAACCGTCCGGACGCCAGGCAGCGTCAGCCGCCGCCTCGGTGGACTCCGGGGCAGGCTCGACCAGCGACAGGTAGAACCGCTCCGCCCACTGATCCACGTCACGCTGGGAAGGCGGTCGCGCGCCCGGCTTGTCCCAGGCCAGGGTCACGGGCAGGTAGCCACGCTCGCACAAATACGCCTGTACGGCCGCATGGCGCTCGGTGGGGACGTACATGTCCAGGGCGAAATCCGAACCGCCTGCCCCTTCCAGGCAAGCATCGAGCAGTTCGTCCTGGAGGCCCGAGTCGAAGATCTTCTGGATGGTCGCGTCCAGCCGAAAGGGAGAGAAGTCCGTGCTGGCCAGGTCCCCGAGCGGCTTCGAGACGGGTTGCTTGCCCTCTGCTATCCGCGCCACGAGTGCGTCCCCGGACACCACCGGGCAGCCCGCCTTCTCGAAGAGCCCGTTGGCGATACTGGTCTTTCCGAATGCCGGCGGTTGCATCAGCAGATAGGCGACGCTTCGCCGCCTGCTGATATGGAGCACGTGCCGATTGACCGGATCGCCATCCTGCTTGACGCTGGGACCCATCCATTTCCAGGCATAGGGCGCAAGCAGTTCGCGAAGCAGCGGCATCGAGGGGAAGTAGCGCTCGTCTATCCCGCGCGTGACGCGGACCCACTCGCTCTTGGGCGAAGAGGCGATGCCCAGCTCGAGCACCAGCACGCCGTTCATCGACAGCTTGTCGACCAGGGAGTGGACGAGCGCCGGCTGGTCTTCCGCGTAGTGCAGTGCCGACGCCAGCAGGATGACGTCGAAGTCCCCCTCGGGGAGCTGGTCCCAACTGCCGGTGATGAACTCGCACCCGCCGAAGCGCGCACGCGCGCGCTCCAGGAAGAGTGCTGACCTGTCCAGACCCACCGATCGCTCGGCGCCCAGGAAGTCCGCGTAACCGCAGAAGAATCCCTCGTTGCAGCCGACGTCGAGGAATCGCTTGCCTTTCAACGGCGGCAGTTGCAGGGCCTTGAGCTTGTCCAGCGAGAGCGAATCTCCTGGCGCGCCGGGGAAGGATTGGTATTGAGCCATCTCGATGCCTAAAGTCATTGCCCCAAAAGGGCTTCACGATGAACGCGCGTTCCTAGGACAAGAGCCCAGGTGCCGACCGCAACGGCGCCTCTGCATCGCCATCAGTCTTTCCGCCGAATACTGAAACTTTGCCACCAAGGCTGGAAGCGGAGCGGCCGGCCGGCAAGTCGAACTCCGCTTCGAAACCACACTTCACGTCCGACAGGCCAAAGTGTGCGACCACATCGGGGCGAACATGGAAGGAAATCTTGCTGGCGGCGACGCGCGTGTCCGCAAACTCGATCACGACCGAGCTGGGAACCACCCCCTCCATGTCCAGAATCCATCCCTTGAGGAGTGCCTTTCCGCCAGAGAACGAAAGACTCTCCGCGCACCCATATATCTGCGCTCCCGCCGATGCGTCTGCTGCAGCCTCGGGAAATATATTTCTCGCACGCAACTCCGCCAGGAGCTCGTGATAGGCCTTCAATGCACTCGTGATGTCGCCATCATGTATAAGCCGTCCCTGCTCGAGGACAATCCCCCTGTTACAAATGTTCCTGAGCAACCCAATACTATGACTCGCGAGCACCAGGATCTTGCTTCCCCCTACACGATCTTGCATCCGCTCCTTGGCTTTGGACATGAACTCCGCATCTCCCGCACCGACCCACTCATCCATGAGGATGATGTCGTTCTGGATGCTGGTCGATATGGCGAAACCCAGTCGCATTTTCTGTCCCGACGACAAGGTCCGAAGCCTGTGAGAGGCCTTCTCTCGCAACCCGGAGAACTCAAGGATGGGATCCACCTGCGTTCGCAGGAAACCCGCCGTCAACCCCATTGCGATGCCGCGTAGGAATATATTCTCGCGCACTGTGGCTTCGGCACTGAAGCCAAGCGACATATTCAAAAGCGCCTGACATGACCCCTGGACTTCAACCGAGCCTGTTGTTGGCTGATAAACCTGATTGAGGACACGAAGCAACGTCGACTTCCCTGCGCCATTCCGACCCAAAATCGCCAGGCGATCACCGTCCTTCAGCTGAAAATCCACACCGCTCAGCAGTCTTACCATCTTGCGGCTCGGCGGATCGAAGGCCGCACCCAAGAACAGGTCGAGCCAGCCCCTCTGCTCTCGCTCCCGCTGCACGAAAGCCGGCACGTCCAAGCAAAGATCCTTGACTGTAATCGAAGTAGTCACGCGTTAGATCCAGAGCGGCACGAACCGCGCATAGCGTCGATACAGAAACGTGGCGAGAAACAGCCCAAGGATCGTCATTACAGCCACATAGATGATCGAAGCGGTCGACATGGGCTCGCCCAACACCGGTGCGCGAAACAGGGTCACCAAGTGAAAGAATGGGTTGAAGCGCATCAACTGTCCTCGCTCGCTACTCGCGGGAAGCTGATCTGGATACCAGATTATTGGGGTCAGCAAGAACAGGAATATTGAGACATTCCCTACTAGCTGACCCAGGTCAGTATACCTGGCACCAACCAGCGCAAATACCGTACCCATCCAAAGTCCATTGATGAATATCACGATCAAAGCAAGCGGGGCGAGCAGCAGCCCAACGAGGTGGACATCCGGGAACATGCACAGTGCGAGGATCGTAACGGGCAGGTACATGCAAAGGTCGAAAAAGGCCTTCGCCAACGACTGCATTAGGTAGTCGGTAAGCCGTACATGCCCGTCCATTATGAATGAAAAATTCGAACTGAATACGTTCGCACTATTTATCACTGCCGAAATCACGGTACGGAAAACCATTGCTCCCAACGCAATGTGGGCAGCGAACTCCGAAAGGCTTCGACCCTGCATCCCTCCAAAGAACGAACCCAGTCCGTACACATAAACGATTGAGGGTGCCAATAGCCATAGAATGCCGAACCTCGACTTCCGGGCCTTCGCAAGTATCTCCAGCCAACTCGAGAGCGCCCAGAACTCAGGGTTTCGCCAACTGGCGGCCAACTCGCTCCAGAATGCGCCTTGCCCCCCCCTTCCCATGACGCGGGAACTCCGCGAGGCAGTGGCAGTCATGCAAGGGCTCCCTGGATATCGGCTTTCAGGTCATCCAGTGCCTCCACGCCCACGCTCAGGCGCACCAGCGCGTCGGACAGGCCCAGCCGTTCGCGGCGATCGGCCGGCACCGAGGCGTGGGTCATGATCGCGGGGTGGTTGACCAGGCTCTCGACGCCGCCGAGCGACTCGGCCAGGGCGAACAGTTCGGTGCGTTCGCAGAAGCGCTTCGCGGCATCGACGCCACCCTTGAGGACGATGCTGATCATGCCGCCGAAGCCGTCCATCTGGCGACGGGCGAGGTCGTGCTGCGGGTGCGAAGCCAGCCCGGGGTAGATGACCTTCTCCACCGCAGGATGCGTGTCGAGCCATTCGGCGAGCGCCGCCGCGTTCTCGCAGTGCGCCTTCATGCGCAGGTGCAGGGTCTTCAGGCCACGCAGCGCGAGGAAACTGTCGAATGGGCCCTGCACGGCGCCCACCGAGTTCTGCAGGAAGGCCATCCGGTCGGCCAGGTCGGTGTCGTCGCCAACGACCACGATGCCGCCGACCATGTCGGAATGGCCGTTGAGGTACTTGGTCGCCGAATGCATGACGATGTCGGCGCCCTTTTCGAGCGGGCGTTGCAGGATCGGCGAGCAGAAGGTGTTGTCGACCACCACGATCAGGCCATGGCGATGCGCGATGGCGGCGATGCGCTCGATGTCGACCAGCTTGAGCATGGGATTGGTCGGCGTCTCGATCCAGACCATCCGGGTGGCCGGGCGGATCGCCGCCTCGAACGCGGCCTCGTCGCCGAGGTCGACCCAGCTGACCTCCAGGCCCGTGGTGCGCTTGCGGACCCGTTCGAACAGCCGGTAGGTGCCGCCGTAGACATCGTCCATGGCGACGACGTGGCTGCCGGCGTCGAGCAGCTCCAGGATCGTCGAGGTCGCCGCCATGCCCGAGCCGAACGCGAAGCCGCGCCGGCCGCCCTCCAGGGCGGCGACGCAGCGCTCGTAGGCGAACCGGGTGGGATTGTGGGTGCGCGAATACTCGAAGCCCTGGTGTTCGCCGGGGCTGGACTGCACGTAGGTCGAGGTCGCGTAGATGGGGGTCATCACCGCCCCCGTGCTGGGGTCGGGCGCCTGGCCCGCATGGATCGCGAGGGTGCCCAGACCGGGCCTGCGGCCGTCGCCATCCGGTTGTCGTTCTGTCATTGCCAGTACTTCCACGTCATGTCCGCCGGCGGTCGCGCGGCGACCGGGAAGTCTAGCATCGCCACCCCCGGCGTCCCCGCGTCCATTCAGGCCCGGTCCATGGCCGGGCCCAGCGCCAACCCCCTCCCTGGTCTCACTCCACCCTGCGACGCAGGTAGTTGAGCAGGTCGATGCGCGTGATCAGGCCGACGAAATGGTCGCCGTCCATCACGATCGCGACATGGCCGCGATCGAAGATCGGCAGCAGGGTCTCGATCGCCGCCCCCACCGGCACCTTGTCGAGCTTGCTGACCATCGCGGTGGACACGGGGTCGCGGAAGCGGCTCTCGTCGCCATAGACGTGGAGCAGCACGTCGCTCTCGTCGACGATGCCGACGATCGCGTCCCCCTCCATCACCGGCAACTGCGAGACGTCGTAGAGCTTCATGCGCTGGTAGGCCGTCACCAGCAGGTCGGTGGGCGCCACCACCACGGTGTCGCGCGCGGCATAGGGTCGCAGGATCAGGTCGCGCAGGTCGCCGGCGGGTTCGCGCTCGAGGAAACCGTTGTCCAGCATCCAGTAATCGTTGTACATCTTCGAGAGGTACTTGTTGCCGGTGTCGCAGACGAAGACCAGCACGCGCTTGGGCGTGGTCTGTTCGCGGCAATAGCGCAGCGCGGCGGCGAGCAGGGTGCCGGTGGAGGATCCGCCCAGCACGCCCTCCTTCTCCAGCAGCTCGCGCGCGGTGAGGAAACTCTCCTTGTCGCTGATGGCGTAGGCCCTGGTGACGCGGCTGAAGTCCGAGATGCTGGGCAGGAAGTCCTCGCCGATGCCCTCGACCATCCAGCTGGCGGACTTCTCGCTCAGGGTGCCGCGGTTGACGTATTCCTCGAGGATCGAGCCCACCGGGTCGGCGAGGATCAGTTCAGTGCCTGGGGACTGCTCGGCGAAACACTTCGACAGGCCGCTCATGGTGCCGGAGCTGCCGCAACCGAACACGATCGCGTCCAGTCCGCCCACCTCGGCCATCTGGGCGAGGATCTCCGGGCCCGTGCCCTGCTCGTGCGCGGCCGGGTTGTCGGGATTGCCGAACTGGTTGATGAAGTAGGCCCCCGGCGTCTCGCGGGCGATGCGCTCGGCCATGTCCTGGTAGTAGTCCGGATGGCCCTTGGCCACGTCCGAGCGGGTCAGCAGGACCTGTGCGCCCATCGCCTTGAGGTTGAAGATCTTCTCGCGGCTCATCTTGTCGGGGACCACCAGCAGCAGCTTGTAGCCCTTCTGCTGCGCGACCAGCGCCAGGCCCAGGCCGGTGTTGCCGGCGGTGCCCTCGACAAGGGTGTCGCCGGGCCTGATGTCGCCGCGGGCCTCCGCCGCCTCGATCATCTTCAGGCCGATACGGTCCTTGATCGACCCCCCCGGGTTCTGCGACTCCAGCTTGAGGTAGAGCTCGCATGCGCCGGTGTCGAGGTGCTGTGCCTTGACGATGGGCGTGGCGCCGATCAGTTCGAGTACGGAGGCATGTATGGCCATGGGGATCGCTCGGTCTCCAACGGGCCGCGGACGTGCGGCGTTCGGGGGGATTCTACCGGGCGTGCCGCCGGGTCGGCGCCCCGCATGCGCCCATGGCATGCGGATCGCGTCAGCGGAAGGCGGCGCGGGTCGCGCCGCGGTGGGAACCGGCCAACCGCCGCGGCTGCGCGGGGCAGCCGCGGCGGTTCCGGGTTCGCTGGCGGCAGGTACCGACGAGGAAGGCCTGCCGCCGTGCGAAGCTGAGGAAGTTCAGTGTGAGGTGTCGGGATCGTAGAGCCGGAGCAGGCGGTCCTTGGCGGCCAGCTTTTCGCGCTTCATCCGCCCCAGGGTGACGTCATCGATGGGCAGGACCCCGAGTTCGGCCGCATTGACCTTCTTGTCGAGCAGCTTGTGGCGCTGGTACAGCTGCTTGAACTCGGGGTTGGATTTCATCAGCGCCTCGATGACGGGCTGGGGCTGTTCTTCGAACATGGAAAACCTCCTGACGGCGGGGGTGGGAGAGTCCGGCCGGATGGCCGGGCTGACAGGAAGTGCCCGCGAACGAAAACGCCCCGGCCATGGGCCGAGGCGTCGCGGACAGGTCGGGTTGGACAACGGCACGGGGATGCAGCAGCACCACCTTCCCGCCCTTGCGCACTCCCGGCGCGTCCCGGTCGGGGGCGGCGGTAGCAGGCAGCGGGATCGAGTGCGTCATCAGGCCGGGCTCATCGCCAAGCGGAAACCAATCGCTTGGATAACCGACCCTACTCCTCCCCCCCGGGCGGAGCAAGACGCTCGCCACCCCGGGCGACGAGCGGTTCAGCCCCGGGCAGGAACGGGCCGGGTCGAATCGGACCCGGCCGTTACGGACTCAATAACCCATTGTTTAAAAAGAATTATTTGACAATGACCTCGACGCGGCGATTGCGCGCGCGGCCTTCGGCAGTGCCGTTGTCGACCAGCGGCCGGCTCTGTCCGAGGCCTTCGACCTGGACGCGGGAGGCGCTCACGCCGGCAGCCACCAGGGCGTCGGCCACGGCCTGCGCGCGGCGTTGCGACAAGGCCTGGTTGGCCGCCGGATCGCCCTGGTCGTCGGTGTGGCCTTCGACCTGGATCCGGGTCTTGCCGCCACCGGCCTGGAGGTAGGTGGCCAGCGCGCGCGTGCTCACTTCGGCGGCCGGGGTCAGGCTGGCGCGCCCCGAGGCGAAGGCGTCACCGGACAGGGTGAACACCTCGCCGCGGCGCTCCTGCTTCGAGGGCGGCAGGGCGCCGCCGGCCATGAGCTCGGCCTCCTGCCGCGCGAGCGCCGCCTCGCGCTCGCGGGCGGCCTTCAGGCGCGCGTTCTCCACGCCGGCCACGCCCACCAGGGCGTTCTCGACGTCCTGCATCGCGGCTTCGCCGGCCTCGGTCTGCTCGCGCAGGCGGGCGGCCTCTTCGGCCTGCAACTGGGCCTGCAGGCGCAGGCGCTCGGCCTCGGCGCGGGCCTGGGCCGCATCACGACGGCTGGCCTCGATCAGGAGCTCGCTGCGCTGGGTCTCCAGGCGTCCCAGTTCCTGCTGCAGGACCTGGTTGCGCGCTGCGATCTCGGCGATCGACACGCGGCGCTCGGCCACGTAGCGCGCGGCTTCGCGGTTGCGGCTGGACGCCTTGTCGAGCGCCTCCAGCGCCTGCCGGGCCTGCAGGCGTTCGTAGGCGCCGTAGCTGGCCACGGCGGGATCGCTGTCGAGCGCGGCCAGGCGCTGGGCGAGGGTCGCGGACGGGTCGGTGCTCTGGGCATGGGCCAGGGGCGCGGCGACCAGGGCCAGGGCGAGGCAGGCGGCAAGGCGCTTCATCGGCCACCCTCCCCTTGCAGGCGCTGCTGCAACTGCGTGATCTCGGCGCGCCGCTGGGCGACCTGAGCGTTCATCTTCGCTTCCTGGCTGCGGGCCAGCGCAAGGTCGGCATCGGCGTCGGCGGCCAGGGCGAACCTGCGGGCATCGTCCTCGCGCCCCTCCGACATCGCCGCCTGCGCCCGGCTGAGCGCCTCGCGCGCCGTCGCGATGTCCTGGGCGGCATACTGGTCGGCATCGGCATCGGAGGCCACGGAAATCGACTGCTGGGCGTCCGCCAGTTCGGCGGTCGGGGGCGGTAGGCTCGCGCAGCCGGAAAGGCCGGAAGCGAGAACTGAGGCCACTAGCAGGTAACGGATTTGTGCGAAGCTTGGGATCATTGGGGAGGCCATGCGGTTGCGAAATCGCCGGGCCATTGTCTGAAGCCGGTGGCCGGCTTGCAACGTCGGGCCGCCGGAACCGTATCGAACAAGGGGCTGCAGTATGGACATCGGCTATTTCCTGAAGCTGATGACGGAAAAAAATGCGTCGGACATGTTCCTGACCACCGGCGCGCCTGTCTACATCAAGGTCGAGGGCAAACTGTACCCCCTCGGCAATACCGGCCTGCCCCCGGGCATGGTCAAGAAGATCGCCTATTCGCTGATGGACGAGGGCCAGGTGCCGTCGTTCGAGCGCGACCTGGAGCTGAACATGGCGATCGCGCTGCCCGACGCGGGCCGCTTCCGCATCAACGTGTTCAAGCAGCGCGGCGAAGTCGGCATGGTCATCCGTGCCATCCGCAGCGTGATCCCCAGCATCGAGGAGCTGCAGCTGCCGTCGGTGCTCAAGGACATCATCATGGCACCGCGCGGGCTGGTGCTGATCGTCGGCTCCACCGGTTCGGGCAAGTCGACCACGCTGGCCTCGATGATCGACCACCGCAACAGCAATACCTCCGGGCACATCCTCACCATCGAGGACCCGATCGAGTACCTGCACAAGCACAAGAAGTCGATCGTCAACCAGCGCGAGGTGGGCCTGGACACGCACGCCTTCCACAACGCGCTGAAGAACGCGATGCGCGAAGCGCCGGACGTGATCCTGATCGGCGAGATCCTCGACGCCGCGACCATGGAGGCGGCCATCGCCTTCGCCGAGACCGGCCACCTGTGCCTGGCCACGCTGCACTCCAACAACGCCGACCAGACGCTCGAGCGCATCCTCAACTTCTTCAACGAGTCGGCGCACAAGAACGTGCTCATGAACCTCGCCCTGAACCTCAAGGCGGTCATCTCGCAGCGCCTGGTCATCGGTACCGATGGCCGTCGCCTCCCGGCCGCCGAGGTGTTGATCAATACGCCGCACATCCGCGACCTCATGCGTCGTGGCCAGGTGCACGAGATCAAGCAGGCGATGGAGGAAACGCTGGAGGAAGGCATGGAGAGCTTCGACCAGTGCCTGTTCCGGCTGGTCAAGGAAGGCCGTGTCGAGATGGAAGAGGCGCTCAAGGCCGCGGACTCCCGCGATGGCCTGGCGCTCAAGTTCCGCCTCTCCGAGGGCGGTGGCAGCGAACACGACCCCTACGCCGACGTATTCAACGCCGAATCGCACTGAAGCGGGCATCGGCCCCGCCCACCAAAGGAAAGCCACCCACGCGGGTGGCTTTTTTCATGTCTGGAGGGTTGGGAGATTTGTGATGGGTGATTCGTGGGGAGTCACGGGCCCGGGGCGTGGCCAGCCTCGCGCCCCGGACGAGCGCTCACGAATGCTGACCTGAAGGACCTGCCTTCGTAAAAAGGGTCGCGCGAAGCCAGGCCCACCGGGCCAGAGGGGCACGCGCATGTATCGATGGGTTGCGACTTCGGCTTTACCCATCCCACGGCGGGTGTATCGCCTTCGGCTCGACCCACCCTACGGCGACGCCGCCGCCCCCGTCCGGCAACCCATCACACCGTCATCCCAACGAACGCTGGGGTCCAGCC
>NZ_VICE01000021.1 GCF_006546775.1 Marilutibacter aestuarii | reverse complement strand
GGTGCGGCGAAGCCGGACCGGCGGCCGATGGAGCCGGCGGTTTTGGTTCCTTTTGACAAGACAAAAGGGACTCGCACGCGCAGCGGGCGAAAGCCATTGACTTTCGTTTGGGGGTTCCACCCGATCGTGCGCCGTGTCCAAGCGCGACGGTGGGTTTCGCCTTCGGCTCTACCCACCCTACGGCCCCACGCGCTGCAGGTCGGTGCCGGCGCGCGTCCCCTCGCCTGTCAGACGCATGAAAAAGGGCGGATCCGAAGATCCGCCCCTCGTGAAACGCACTTGTGGTGGGCGATGGCTCAGTCGAGGAACTCGCAACGACCGAACGTCGCACCGGCCTGGACCTTGGCTTGCAGGCCACCCGGGAAGCCGGTCAGCACCGATTGCCCGTCCTGGCAGACGTACACCTGGTCGGCCTCGATCAGCCAGGACATGGATGCACCGGCCAGGCCGCCGACGATCTCGCTGCCCGACGCGCTGATGCCGATCGGGTTGTCGTAGGGGATGTCCGAGGCCTCGACCACGCCCTGCTTGTGCAGGAAGTCGGTCATCGTGATCCAGCCCACGTGCTCGATCCAGATCGCGCCCACGAAGCCGGTGAAGAGCGAGCCGGCGCGGCCCAGGACGATGTCGCCCTTGTCGGTGGTGCTGGAGATCGACAGGAGCGGCGTGCCCAGGGCCTCGTTGACGACGTCTTCGCCATAGAGCGCGCAGAGGTCGCGGCCCAACTGGACCATCGGCACGTCGCGACAGTAGCGCAGGCCCCCGATGTTGGTGAATGCATCGGCGCCGGTGCCCTTCATGGCATTCCACAGCAGCACGCCCTGGGAGGTGGAAACCGGCACGCGGGTACCGTCGTAGTTCACCGCGTAGAGGTCACGCGCCCCGGTGATGTCGCCCAGGTTGATCATCTGCCCCTCGTCGATCCACGCCAGCGCATCCTGCGCGCCGGCGCTGCCGACGATGACGCGGCCATTGCCCGAGATGCCGGTCGCGCGCGCCCACTGCGGGAGCCTGTCGAACCAGGTGTGGAGCTCGCGCATGCCGCCTTGCGCATCCCACACCACCGGGACGATCTCGTTCTGGTAGGACTGGTTGCAGATGCCGTTGCCGTTGCGGTCGATGTAGGCGGTACCGGCCATGGTGCGGGCGGCGTCGTCCAGCGACCAGCCCGTCGCGGCGCTGACGCCACCGGTGCTGCTGCCGCCGCAGGTGTTGCCGTTGATGTCGCCCAGGGCCTGGTAACGCCCCGTCGCCATGGACACGATCACCGGTTCCTTGATGCCGTTGCCGTTGACGTCGGCGCTGCCCAGCATCCTCCCGCCGGTGCGGTCGAGCGCGCCATTGCTGGCGTCCACGCCTTCGGGCAGCAGCTGGAAGCCCTTGATGCGGTCCCAGACGAAGCCGACTTCGCCGACCACGCCCGAGGCACGCTTGCCGCTCTTGGACAGCTCGAGCAGGTGCGCCTGGACGATCGGCGTGAACTGCACGCCCTTCGCGTAACCGTTGAAGGTGATGTCGGCCGCCTTGGTGACACCGGCCTCGGCGAGGATCGGGGTCGCGTCGCAGCCCGCATCGGTCGCCGGGTCGCTGCTTTCGGCCACGTTCCAGTACTCGCCCTGCGAGACCAGGGCCCGGGGCGTGGTCGGATAGCCACCGGAGCTGATCGGCTCGATGTAGACCACGTAGCGCTGCCCCGGTGTCAGGTTGCGGATGGTGAACCGGCCGTCCGGGCCCAGCACGCCCTGGGTCTGGTCGCCCGTCATCGCCGAGACCGCATCGAAGAGCGGGTCGTCGACGTTGCGGGCGACCACGTTGATGCCGCTGTACTCGGTGGCACCGTCCTTCAGGCGCAGCACGCCGGAGATCGAGCCGGTGGTGCTGGCATAGGTCGCGCTGGGATACAGGTTGGAGATGCCGGCGATGTCGTCGGGCATGTCGACGGTCGACTGCGCCACGCCGCCACCGGCACGCGAGTCGATGAAGGGAAACATCGTCTCCAGGCTGGTGACGTCGATCGGGTTCGCTTCCGCGTTCGAGGCCGGGTAATCGTAGCGGTGGTACGGCGCGACGCAGCCCTTCACGCCCGGGTACTTCGGCGCATAGGTGTAGCTCTGGTAGGCCATCGGACCGTTGACCTGCGAATGCGAGAGGTTCAACGCGTGGCCGAACTCATGGCTGAACACGCCGGCGTAGGCGTTGCCCTGCGGGTCGTCGACGTGCACGCCCCAGCCGTTCATGACCGCGGTGGCCTCGATGATGTGGCCGTTGCCGTCCGACCATTCCGGGAATGCGATGCCGAGCACGGAGTCTCGGCTGACGCCGAAATAGTCCTGCAGGATGCTGCCGTCGGTGTCGTACAGCACCCAGAAGCCGCGGCCGTTCTCGACGCTGTAGATCGCGTCGGCATTGGCGCCGGTGATGTCGGCGATGCCGATCTGCGATTCGATGGTGCCGGCGATCTCGGCCTCGAACGTCGAGGTCGGCACCTGGCTCCACTGCTGGAACGCGAACGCGGTGATCTCGTTGGCGCGCTCGATGGTGATGAAGGGCGTGACCCCGTCGAAATCGAAGGTGAAGGCTTCGCCGCCATCGGTATAGACCGGGATCGGGCCGTTGCTCGTGTCCCAGGCGAGCGGCTTGAGTTCCCCGGTGTCGTCGGACAGGTACAGCGGGCCGGCGGCCTGGGCGGCGCCGGCAGCGAGCGCCAGGCCCAGGGACAGGAAGAGGCGCGAGTTGCGGGTGCGGGAATTCTTCATCACTTCATCTCCCCCTTCTCGATCCACTGCTGCTCGACGATGCGGTCGATCAGGTTGAGGAACACCGCGGTGTCGACCGGGCTGCCGTTGAGCAGCGCGTTCTCGTCGGGCGACAGCAGGCCGGCGCTGACCTGCACGCCGTCGAACAAGCCGTCGTTGCCGAAGTCGTTGGCGAGGCGGTCGTTGACCTGGGCCAGCTTGCCCTGGGCCAGGCCGACCGTGGTCTGCAGGCCGGTACGCGAGGCGGGCCGGTTGAGGAACGCCACCACGTACTCGCCCTCGTGCCAGGTCGGGAAGCCTTCCGGCGCGCGCGCCAGCAGCTGGTGGCCGTTGGGGAAGGTGCGCGGCTCGAGCAGGCCGAACTGGCGGAAGGTGTACTCCTTGCCAGCCTCGATCGCACCCTTGGGCGAACGGCCGACCGAGAGGGTGACCTCGGTGTAGGGCACGCCTTGCGCGTCGATGCCATCGCTGACGGACTTGACCGTTCCGGACACGATGCTTTCGGCGCCGGCGATCAGTTCGGTGAGGTTCTGCTTGCGCAGCTTGGTGGCCTGCGCGGTGGTGGCCAGCAGGCCAAGGGACAGCGCCAGCAGGGCCAGGGCGGCCGCTCGACGCAGGACGAACGAGGATCTCATTTGGGTTCTCCCCCGGAGATGGATGGTGGTGGATGCCGCCCCCTGTAACGACACCCCAACCCTAGCCCCGCGCCGCGTGTCGCCAGAATCGGGACCACCCCCAGGAGCGCCTAGGGCATTCCCCTAGCCGCATGCACCAGTCCACGCTCCATCGGTGACGGCGATCACTGTCCGCGCGGCGGCATCAACGCGAATCGACCGAGACCAGGCCCACCCGGATCGCAAAGCGCACCAGCCCGGGCACGTCATGGATGTCGAGGCGATCCATGATCTGGCTGCGATGGCTTTCCACGGTCTTGACGCTGAGCCCCAGCCGGTTGGCGATGTCGCGGGTGCCGTGGCCTTCGGCGACCAGTTGCAGGATCTCGCGCTGGCGCGGCGTGAGCACGTCGAGCTGCGCGCCCTCGGGCGGGCCCTCGCCCGTGCGCAGGAACCCGTGCAGCACGGTCTGCGAGATCGCCGGGCTCAGGTAGGGTCGACCGGCGCGGATGGAGTCGAGCGCCACGCGCAGCTCATCGACCGCCGAATCCTTGATCAGGTACCCGGCGACCCCGGCGCGCAGCGCCTGCGACACGTATTCGGCCCCGGCGTGCATCGACAGCACCAGCACGCGGGTGTGCGGACTCGCCCGGGGCACGCGCGCGGCCACTTCCAGGCCGTTGAGGCCCGGCAGGGTGATGTCGAGCAGCAGCACGTCGGGCTGGTGGCGGTCGGTGAGCGCCAGGGCCTCGTGGCCGTCTCCGCACTCTGCTAGCACGGTGACGTCGCCGAAGGACTCCAGCAGGCTCCTCAGCCCGGCCCGGACCAGTTGGTGGTCGTCGGCCATCACGATGCGCGTGTTCATGTGCTTGTGTCCTCCAGGCCCGTCGGGCCGGCGTTCGCCAACGGAACAGTCGCGCGTATCAAGGTACCGCGACCCGGCCTGGAGGTGAGCGCGAAGTGGCCGCCCAGGTCCTTGACGCGCTCGCCCATGCCGAAGAGCCCGAAACCGCGCGAGCGCCCTTCAAGCGCGCCGTCGGCGTCGAAGCCGCGCCCGTCGTCGGCCACCTCGATCGCGATCGCCTCGCCATCCTGCGCGAGCGCGACCCGAATCCGGCCCGCATCGGCATGCCGCAGCGCGTTGGTCAGGGCTTCCTGCACCACGCGGAACACGGCGATCGCGCGTTCGGCATCCAGGGCCGGAAGGGCCGTGGCGATGTCACGCTCGATCGCCACGCCGCTGCGCTGCGCGACTGCGTCGAGATAGCCCTCGAGCGCGGCCACCAGGCCGAGTTCGTCGAGCAAAGGCGGCCGCAGGTCGAGCGACAGCGCGCGTACCTGCACGATCAGGCGCTCGATGACGCGCAGGGTGTCGTCGATGCGCGCTTCGGCGGCGTCCCCGCCGGGGCTGGCCAGGGCCAGGCGCAGGTTGATCTTGGCGGCGGTCAGGGCCTGGCCGAACTCGTCGTGAAGCTCGCGCGCGATGTGCTTGCGTTCCTCTTCCTTGGCGGCCTCCAGCTGCATGGTCAGGCGGCGCAGGCGCGCGAACGCCGATTCAAGGCGCTCCTGGCTGTCGCGCGAGGCCTGCAGCGCGGCGTCCTTCTGCCGCTCCAGCGCCTGCAGCTCGGCATTGCGCGCCTGCAACGCACGCACGCGCCAGATTGCCGTCAGCAGCACCAGGCCGAAAGCGAGCAGGATCGCGCCGGCCTGCAGCCAGGCATTGCGCCACCAGGGTGGGACGATGTCGATCTCCAACGGCGCCGACGACGTCCACCCGGTGCCGGCGTGGCGACCCCGGATGCCTACCCGGTAGCGGCCCGGCGACAGCGAATGCAAGGTCAGCTGGTTGCGGTTGCCCAGCGACGTCCACGGTTCGCCGTCGTCGAGGCGGTATTCGTATTCGGCCTCCCCGCCATCGAAGGAGAGCACCGAGAAGCCCAGCGAGAACGGTTGCCGCCAGGGGACCTGCAAGGTCTCCAATGCCCAGGGCGGCGCTGGCAGCGGCGTGGTGCGCTCCAGGCCCTCGACCGAGGTGAACACGGTGGGCGGCGGCGGACCGGGACGCTGCCAGCGGCCGGGATCGATCGACACCACGCCGCGCGTGCCACCCAGGTACAGGCGCCCACCCAGCCAGTCGGCCGCCTTGGCGTTGAACACCGCGGTCGGCAGGCCGTCGGCAACGGTGTAGTTGTCGAAGTGGCCGTCGGGGTCGAGGCGCGACAGGCCCACCCGGGTGGTGATCCACAATGCGCCGTCGGGTGCATGCGCGAGCGCCATGACGTTGTCGTCGACCAGGCCGTCGGCACGGGTCCATACCCGTGCACCGACGATGCCGCGGTCGGCGTCGAGTTCGACGCGATTGAGACCGCCTCCGCCGGTCCCGATCCAGACCCCGCCATCGGGGGCTTCGAGCAGGTCGGCGACGTGGTGGTGGCTGGGCACGCCGGCACCCTCGCCGGGCGGCAACTGCTCGCAATCCAGGTCCTCGTCCCGGACCGTGCACAGGTTGAGCCCGCCCGATCGCGTGCCGACCCACAGCCGGCCCCGGCGATCCTCCATCAGCGCGGACACGAAGTCGTCCGACAGCGCGCGCGGGTTGCCCGGCTCGGGCCGGTAGATCAGGAAGTCCTCGGCATCCGGGCGGAAGCGGTACAGGCCCGAGCCCCCGCTACCGACCCACAGGCGTCCGGCGCTGTCCTCGAGCATCGCGTAGACATAGCCCGGGTTGGCCTCGCCCGGCGAACCGGGAGGCGCGGTGAATGCCGTCATCCCGCCGTCGGGCAGGCGACGGTAGAGCCCGGCCGAAGTACCGACCCACAGGCTGCCGTCGCGTGAGCGCGCCAGCGCGACCACGCCATCGAGCCGACGCCCGTCGGTCTCGGGCGCGTCGAACCACTCCACCCGGCCGGTCGCCCCGTCGAGCCGCTGCACGCCGCCGCCGAAACTGCCGAACAGCATGTCGTCGCCGTCGGCCAGCACCGCGTAGACATCCTCGCCGCGCAGGCCCGCGGCCTCGCCGGCCCCCGCGCGATAGCCTTGGATGTCGAGCACCGGCGCCGGGCGGCGCAACAGGCCGGCGCCGAAGGTGCCCACGAGCAGGCCGCCCTGGCGATCGACCAGGGCCGCGCCCTGGTCGACGTGCTGGGCACCGGCCCCGGTCCGGCCCAGGTCGATCGCTTCGATGCGCATGGTGGCCGGATCGAGCCGATAAAGCCCCGCACCGAACGTCCCCACCCATATCGCCCCGGAAGGATCCGGCGCCAGCGTGGTCACGTTCACCAGTTCGTCGCCGGTCTCGGCGGGCAGGAGCGTGGCCTCTCGCAGCCGGCCGTCGACGGGCATCACCTGATAGAGGCCGTCGCGCGCACCGACCCACACCACGCCATCGGCGTCCTGCATGAGCCCGAAGATGTCGCCGGGCGGTTCGGCCCCCGGATCCCGCATCCGCACCGCCTCGAAGCCGCCGTCCGCGGTCTCGCGAAACAGTCCCTGGCCCAGGGTGCCCACCCACAGGCGACCGTCGGCGCCACGCAACAGGGTCATGATGAACTCGCCGCCCTTGTCGCCCAGCGGCCGGGGCTCGGCGCGGCCGGTGGCCGGATCGAGCAGGTCCAGGCCAGCCTGGGTACCGACCCACAGGCGCCCGCCCCCGGCCTCGGCCAGGGCGAAGACGCCGTCATGGCTGAGGCCGCCGGGCGCGCCTTGGTGCTTGAAATGACGGAAGGTCCAGCTGGAGCGGTCCAGCAGGTTCAGGCCGCCGGAGATCGTGTTGACCCACAACCGCCCCTCGCCGTCCTCGAGCATGCCGCGGATGGCATTGCTCGAAAGCGAAGCGGGGTCGCCGGCGTCATGCTGGAACTTGCGGAAGCGCTGGCCGTCGTACTGGAACAGGCCCTCGCGCGTGCCGATCCACAGGAAGCCGACGCGGTCCTGCATCAACTCGGTGATGACCTCGGCCTGGAACGGCCGCTGCTCGCCGAGCAGTACGAACCCGCTGCCGGCACGCGCTTCCGGCGCGTCGCTGGCGACGGGCGCATCCTGCGCCCACGCGGCCGGGCCCGCCACGGACGCGAGGCCGAGGCACAGGCAGGCAGTGGCGGCGCGGCGCATCCATGACGCCCGGTCCGGGGTACGAGGCATCCGGGCTGTGTACCACGAACCGGCAGCCGGGGTGCGGTTGGCGCCCCGGTTCCGTGACAGGCGGCGCGCCCGTGGCGCGTCGCCCACGGTGCGGCGTCAGTCCTCGAACGCGACCTCGCCGTACAGGTCGTGCTCGTCGCTGCCCATGATGGCGACATCGACGAACTCGCCCGGGCGCAGACCGGCTTCGAAGCCGTTCTGGATCTGTACCAGGCCGTCGATTTCCGGCGCATCGGCCATCGAGCGGGCGATCGCGAGCTCGCCGTCGAGCGCGTCGACCAGGCAACGCTGGGTGGTGCCGACCTTGGCTTCGAGCTTCGCGGTGGAGATGTCGGCCTGCAGTTCCATGAAGCGTGCCAGGCGCTCCTGCTTGACCTCCTCCGGCACCGGATCGGGCAGGTCGTTGGCCTTCGCACCCTCCACCGGCGAGTACGCGAACGCACCCACGCGGTCGAGCTGCGCCTCTTCCAGGAAGTCGAGCAGCGACTCGAACTCGGCATCGGTCTCGCCGGGAAAGCCGACGATGAAGGTGCTGCGGATGGTGATCTCCGGGCAGGTGTCGCGCCAGCGCTGGATCCGCTCCAGGGTCTTGTCGACCGCGCCCGGGCGCTTCATCAGCCTGAGGATGCGCGGGCTGGCGTGCTGGAACGGGATGTCCAGGTACGGCAACAGCCTGCCTTCGGCCATCAGCGGGATGACGTCGTCGACATGCGGGTACGGGTACACGTAATGCAGGCGCGTCCAGAGCCCCAGCTCGGACAGCCCTTCGCACAAGGCCTTCATGCGGGTCTGGTAGGCCTTGCCACGCCATTCGCGCTCGGCGTACCTGAGGTCCACGCCGTAGGCGGAGGTGTCCTGCGAGATCACCAGCAGTTCCTTCACCCCGCCCATGGCGAGCTTCTCGGCCTCGCGCAGCACCTGGTCGACCGGCCGGCTCACCAGGTCGCCGCGCATGGAGGGGATGATGCAAAAGCTGCAACGGTGGTTGCAGCCCTCGGAGATCTTCAGGTACGCATAGTGCTTGGGCGTGAGTTTGACGCCGATGTCGCTGCCCGTATCGACCGCACGTCGCGGCACCAGGTCGACGAAGGGATCGTGGCGGGGCGGCAACGCGTGGTGCACCGCGCCCATGACGCTGGCGTAGTCCTGCGGCCCGCTGATGGACAGCACGCCGGGGTGCGCTTCGCGGATCACGTCCTCGCGCTTGCCCAGGCAGCCGGTGACGATCACCTTGCCGTTCTCGGCCATGGCCTCGCCGATTGCATCGAGCGACTCCGCGACCGCCGAATCGATGAAGCCGCAGGTATTGACCACGACCACGTCGGCATCGTCGTAACTGGGCACGAGGTCATAGCCCTCGACCTTGAGCTGGGTGAGGATGCGTTCGGAATCGACCAGGGCCTTCGGACAGCCGAGGCTGACGAAGCCGACCTTGGGATTGGCGGACTTGCTGTTTTGCAGGGACATGGAGGGGCCGGGTTCGATCGCGTGCGCCGGAACGGGCGGCACGCCGGGACACGAATTATAGCGCTGGCGCTACCATGGACCGGCCACTGCCCTGCTCCCGGCTGAACATCCGGCCACGTCCCCACCCGATGGAGGTGCCCCATGGGCCACTGGACCGACCTCGACACCCCGCATGGCCCCATCCGCGCCTGGCGCGAGGATCCCGCCGGCGCGCCCCGCGGCGGCATCGTCGTCCTGCAGGAGATCTTCGGCGTCAACGGCCACGTCCGCGACGTCACCCGCCGCTTCGCCGGGGCCGGCTACAGCGCCCTGGCCCCGGCCCTGTTCGACCCGGTCGAACGCGACGTCGAGCTTGACTACGACGAGGCCGGCATCGCCCGCGGACGCGCGCTCGTCGCCCAGCTGGGGACCGAACGCGCGGTGGACGGCGCGCGGGCCGCCGCCGACGCGCTGCAGGCGGAGGGCCTGCGCACGGGCGCGGTCGGCTTCTGCTGGGGCGGCACGATCGCCTACCTGGCCAACACCCGCCTGGGGCTGCCGGCGGTGAGCTACTACGGCACCCGCACCACGGGCTTCCTGGACGAGGCCCTGCGCGCGCCGATGATGTTCCACTTCGGCGAGCACGATGCCAGCCTCCCGCCCGAAGCGGTCCAACGCCACCGCGACGCGCATCCGGGCGCGACGCTGCACGTCTACGATGCCGGCCACGGTTTCAATTGCGACCGCCGGGCCGACCATGTGCCCGCCGCCGCGGCCGAGGCCTGGCCGCGCACGCTCGCCTTCTTCGAGGACGCCCTGCGATGAACGCCTCCCGCTGGCACCTGCATCCGACCCTCGCCGAGGACACCCATCCGGTCGTCCAGTTCGGCCTGAGCGAACTGCGCCTGATGGACGACGCCCACCACCCCTGGCTGATCCTCGTGCCGCGCGTCGACGGCGCGCGCGAACTGACCGACCTCAGGCCCTCCGAGCGCGCAACGCTGACCCGCGAGATCGACGTCGCCAGCCGCGCGCTGCTGGCATTGTTCAAACCCGACAAGCTGAACGTGGCGGCGCTGGGCAACGTGGTCGAGCAGTTGCACGTGCACGTGATCGCGCGCTTCCACGGCGACATCGCCTGGCCGCGCCCGGTCTGGGGCACGGCGAGTGCCCGCCCCTACACGCCCGAAGCGCTGGTCGCGCGGATCAACGCCCTGCGCGACGCGCTCGACGCGTGAGCCCGACGCCCCACGTCCGCATCGAGGCCCTGGCCGACGACGCCTGGCTGCTGACGCTCGGCGACGCCATCGATGCGGTGTCGATGGCCCGGGTCCATGCGCGCGTCGACGACCTGCGCGCGACCGCGCCGGCGGGCATCCTCGACCTGGTGCCGGCCTATGCCAGCATCGGCGTCTTCTTCGACCCCCGCCGCCTCGGCGCCGGCGAGGTCCATGCATGGCTGCAGTCCCGGCTTGCCAGCGACGCGGCACGGCGACGCGAAAGCGGTGGCGCGTGCATCGAAGTGCCCGTCGCCTACGGTGGCGAATTCGGCCCCGATCTCGAGGACGCCGCGCGCGAGCTGGGCATGGACGCGGAGACCCTGGCATCGCGCCACGCCGCCGCCGAGTACACGGTCGCGATGATCGGCTTCGCGCCCGGGTTCCCCTACCTCGCCGGCCTTGACCCGGCCCTGGCCCTGCCGCGCCTGGCGACCCCGCGCACGCGCATCCCCGCCGGCTCGGTCGCCATCGGCGGCGCGCAGACCGGCATCTATCCGCGCGAAAGCCCCGGCGGCTGGCGCCTGCTCGGTCGCACGCCGCTGGCCCTGTTCGACCCGGGTCGCGCGTCACCCGCCCTGCTGCAACCCGGCGACCGCGTCCGTTTCCGTCCGGTCGACGCCGACGCGTTCGCTCGCCTGGGCGAGGTGACGAAGTGAGCGCGCGAGGTGTCGCCACCGTCGAGGTCCTCGCCGCGGGCCCGCTGACGACGGTCCAGGACCGGGGCCGCACCGGCTGGCGCCATGTCGGCGTGGCCTGCGCGGGCGCACTGGATGTCGACGCCGCGGCGCTGGCCAACCGGCTGGTCGGCAATCCGCCAGGCAGCGCGGTGCTCGAGTTCACCCTGTCGGGTCCACGCCTGCGCTTCGCCCGACCGACCCGCGTGGCCGTGTGCGGCGCCCTGGTCGACGCCGTCTTCATCGAGGCCGGCGGCCGCCGGTCCGCCGTCGGCCACGGCCGCCCCGTGGAACTGCCACCGGGCGAGCTGCGCATCGGCCGGCTGCGCCTGGGGGTGCGCGGCTGGCTTGCCATCGCCGGCGGCATCGACGTGCCCGAATGCCTGGGCAGCCGCAGCACCGACCTGCGCGGCGGCTTCGGCGGGCTCGATGGCCGCCGCCTGGAAACCGGCGACCGCCTGCCCCTCGGCGCGGTCCAGGTGGACCGCGTGCGCCGGCCCCGGGCGCCCGCCTGGTGGGTGGAGTTCGACGATCCCCTGCCCGCCGAACCCTGCATCCGCTACGTGCCCGATGCGCGCCCAGGCGGGCCTTCGCTGGATGGCAGCGGCTGGCAACTCGACCCGCGCAGCAACCGGCAGGGCCTGCGCCTGAAAGGCGACGCGCTCGCCGGCCCCGGCGTGGAAGCCGTCTCCGCGGCGGTGGCGCCGGGCACGATCCAGTTGCCGCCGGATGGCCAGCCGATCGTACTGATGGCCGATGCCCAGGTGACCGGGGGCTACCCACGACTGGGGCATGTCGCCGCCGTCGACATGCCGCGGCTGGCCCAGGTCGCGCCGGGCCAATGGCTGCAATGGCGCGCGATCGACGCAGCCGAATCGCAACGGCTGTGGATGCTGCGGCGCGCCCAATGGCGTCGGCTGTCGCACCTGCTGGACGAACGCCTTCCCCCGTACGCGGTCCGGGCGACGGAATTTGATCTACCCTGAGCGCGGCAACCACCATCGATTGCAGGGTCCCGGCATGCGCCGCATCGACTTCAATTGCGACCTCGGCGAAGGCTGTGGCGACGACGCCGCGATCGTGCCGCTGGTCAGCTCCGCCAGCATCGCCTGCGGCGGCCATGCCGGCGACGACGACAGCATGCGCCGCACGCTGCGCCTGTGCCGCGAGCACGGGGTCGCCGTCGGTGCTCATCCGGGCTTCGTCGACCGCGAACATTTCGGTCGCCGCGAGCTGCCGGTGACGCCGGGCCACGCCACCTTGCTGGTGACCGCGCAACTGCGCCGCATCGCCCGCATCGCGGACGGGGAAGGCATGGCGCTGGCCCACGTGAAACCGCATGGCGCGCTGTACAACATCGCCGCCCGCGACGCCGGCATCGCCGACGCGATCGCCTCGGCCGTGTTCGAATTCGACCCCTCGCTGGTGCTCTACGGGCTCTCGGGCTCGGCGCTCACGCGCGCCGGCGTGGAGAACGGCCTGCGGGTCGCGCACGAAGTCTTCGCCGAGCGCGGCTACGGCGCCGACGGTCGGCTGCTGCCGCGCGGCACGCCGGGCGCGGTACTCG
>NZ_VICE01000020.1 GCF_006546775.1 Marilutibacter aestuarii | reverse complement strand
CGCGGGTCGCGGCCGCACGCGCCGAACGCGAGGCCCTCGCGCGCACCCGCGTGCGCCGCAGCGTCAGCCATCGTGACGGCGCCCGCTGCCGGGTCGACGGCCAGTCGCTGCTGAACTTCTGCGGCAACGACTACCTGGGGCTCTCGCAGCACTTCGCGGTGGTCAACGCCCTGCAGGACGCGGCTTCGCGCGAGGGCGCCGGCGGCGTCGCCTCGCACCTGGTCTGCGGCCACCACGAGATGCACGACGCGCTCGAGCGCGAACTGGCCGACTGGCTGGAGGTCCCGGCGGCCCTGCTGTTCGGCAGCGGCTTCATGGCCAACCTGGCGGTGCTGCAGTCGCTGCTCGACGAAGAATCCGTCTGCGTCCAGGACCGGCTCAACCATGCCAGCCTGATCGACGCCGCGCGCCTGTCCGGGTGCCGCTTGCGGCGCTACCCGCATGCCGACCCTGAGGGCGCGATCCGCCAGCTGCGCAGCCTGCCCGACGGCCTGGCGATACTGGCCACCGACGGCGTTTTCAGCATGGACGGCGACCTCGCCCCGCTGCGCCAGCTGGCCCTCGTGGCGAAGGTGCAGAAGGCCATGCTGTATGTCGACGACGCGCACGGCGTGGGCGTCGTAGGCCCGGACGGGCGCGGCAGCGTCGCCGACGCCCGGCTGGGCGTGCAGGAAGTCCCGCTGCAACTGGCGACCCTGGGCAAAGCGCTCGGCGGCTACGGCGCGGCCGTGGTCGGCGACGCCGACCTCATCGGACACCTCGCCGAGACCGCGCGCCCCTACCTTTACACCACGGCGTTGCCGCCGGCCCAGGCCGCCGCGACGCTGGCGGCGGTCAAGCTCGCGCGCAGCGAGCACTGGCGACGCGGGAAACTGCACGAGCTGGTCGGACGCTTCCGTGACCGCGCGCTGCGCGTGGGCCTGCAGCTGATGGACAGCGACACGCCGATCCAACCGGTGATGTGCGGCACCGACGCCCATGCGCTGGCGATGTCGCGGGCGCTGGAACAGGCCGGCTACTGGGTGGCGGCGATCCGGCCGCCGACCGTGTCCGAGGGCCGCGCGCGCTTGCGCGTGACGCTGTCGGCCCTGCATGGGCCGGGCGACGTGGACGGACTGGTCGATGCCCTGGCCTATGCCCGTGACCGCGTGGCCGGTCCGCGCGAGGCGGCCCGGGTGGCCCAGCCGGTGGAATGACCGCCGAAACGGACCTGGCGACCCTGCTGGCCACGCTGCGGGTCGATGCACGGCCCGGCGAGTTCGTCTTCGTGCTCGCATCGCCATCGGCGCTGGCCCCGCCGGCGTGGCTCGCCGACGCCGAAGCGACGGTGCGCGAGTCCGGGGGCCTGTCCGTCGTGATGCCGCGCCAACGGGCCGATGCGCTGGGCCTGCCCTACGACTTCGTGGCGTGCTGGCTCACGCTCGCCGTACACTCCGCGCTCCACGCCGTGGGGTTGACCGCGGCGGTATCGACGGCGCTGGCGCGCGAAGGCATCGCCTGCAACGTGATCGCCGGCCTGGGCCACGACCACCTGCTGGTGCCGTCGGCAAGGCGCCAGGACGCCCTGGATGCCTTGGCGCGCCTGGTGGCCCAGCACCGCCCGCCCCCGCGCTGAAGCCGCTGCTTTCCCTGCCCCCAAGTCCCCCAAGATCCCCGAGTCCCCCTGCTCCATGGCTGCCCCCCTCCACATCGAATCCCACGGCCGCGGCCCCTCGCTGGCCCTGATCCACGGCTGGGCCATGCATGGCGGCCTGTTCACGCCGCTCGTCGATCGCCTGTCCGACCGCTACACCCTGCACCTGGTGGACCTGCCCGGGCATGGCCATTCGCGCGCGTCCGAGGCCTCGCTCGACCCGGCCACGCTCGGCCGCGAGCTGGTCGCCCGCGTACCCGACGCGGTCTGGCTGGGCTGGTCGCTTGGCGGCCAGTTCGCCCTGCGCGCCGCGCTCGACGCACCCGCGGCCGTGCGCGGCCTGGTGATGGTCGCCGCGTCGCCGCGTTTCGTCAGTGGCGGGGGCTGGCCGCACGGCGTCGGTCCCAACCTGTTCCGCGACTTCGGCGAGGCGCTGCAACGCGACTTCCGCGGCACGCTGGAAGGCTTCCTCGCGCTGGAGGCGCTGGGCTCCCCTCATGCGCAGGACGAACTGCGCAAGCTGCGCGCGCAGGCCTTCGAGCGCGGCGAACCGGCCCCGCGGGCGCTGCTCGAGGGCCTGTCGTTGCTGGACCGGCTCGACCTGCGCGAGGCCCTCCCCGGCCTGCGCGTGCCCAGCCTGTGGATCAGCGGCAAGCGCGACCGGCTCGTGCCGACGGGCGCCATGCCCGCCGCGGCCGCGCTGGCCCCGGATGCGCGCAGCCTGGTGATACCGAACGCGGGCCATGCGCCCTTCCTCGCTGCCGCCGACACCGTGGCTGCCGAGATCGATGCATTCATGCGATCGCTGCCGGTCGCGGCCCGCGCCGAACGACCGGTGGATGCTACATGAGCGATCTGTTCGACCACCGCCAGGTGCGGCGCGCGTTCTCGCGCTCGGCCGGCCATTACGACGAGGCCGCGGCGCTTCAACGCGAAGTCGGCGCGCGCCTGATGGAAGCGCTGGACTATCTCGACGATCCCAATGTCGCCCTGCAGCCGGGCTGCGTGGTCGACGTCGGCTGCGGGCCCGGCCACGCCGCGATCGCGCTGCAGCAACGCTGGCCCAAGGCCCGGGTCATCGCCCTCGACCTCGCCCTGCCCATGCTGCAGGCGGCCCGCGCCAACGCCGGCGCCC
>NZ_VICE01000019.1 GCF_006546775.1 Marilutibacter aestuarii | reverse complement strand
GTATCGCTTTGCCTGGTCCATCCCGTGGTTGCGAGTGGTTTGGGTGCCTGCGGCGGCCCGCGGTGCAATGCGCTTTGCTTATTGCACCCTACGGCAACGCATGGCGGGATGGCGCGGGGCAGGGCACGCCCGCCACCAAACGCCAGGCACAAAAAAAGGCCGCGCGGTGCGCGGCCTTTCGTACAGCAGTGTCGACAAGCCGTGGATCAGTACTTGTCGGCTTCGGCGTCGGCCTCGGCAGCAGCGGCCTCGGCGTCGTCGGCGATTTCCTGCGCCTTGTCGGCGGTCGCGTCGGCGGCCTCGGCAGTGGCGGCAGCAGCGTCGGCCGTGGCTTCGTTGGCAGCGGCGCGGGCTTCGTCGGTGGCGTCTTCCACGGCGTTGCCGACTTCGGCAGCAGCCTCGCCGGTGGCGGCGGCAGCGGCGTCCACGCTCTGGGCAGCGGCGTCGCCAGCGGCATCGACGGCGTCGGCGGCAGCGGCACCGGCTTCCTGCGCGGCGGCTTCGGCTTCAGCCGCTTCGTTCTGGGCGGTCGGGGTTTCGTTGGTGCAGGCCGACAGGGCGAACACGGCGGCAGCGGCGAGGATGGAAAGCTTCTTGTTCATGGTGTCTCCAGATCGGTAAGGGCTGAGTCGATTAGAACGGACCTGCCGTCAATGCACTGTCGACAAAACTGAGCCGTGCGTGCGTGGGGGGCATGATCGTTGGAAAACGCGGGGCCTGAAACCAAGGAAGGGCCGTCGGCTGGCCGGCGGCCCTTCCCGGGACAATCAATGGACGCGATTAGTGCTCGGTGGCGTCCTGGATGTCTTCAGCCGCGTCCTTCGCGTCTTCGGCCGCGTCCTGCGCGTCCTCGGCGACGTTCTTGGCTTCGTCGGCCATGTCGGCGGCCACGTCGGCAGCCTCTTCGGTGCCGGCGGCGGCAGCAGCGTCGGCCGAGGTAGCAGCAGCCTCGGCGGCCTCGGCGGCCTGGTCGGCAGCAGCCTGGGCAGCGTCGGCGCCGATGTTGTCGCCGGTCTCGGCGGCAGCGGTGGCGGCTTCAGCGGCTTCGGTCGCGGCTTCGGAAGCGTCCGCAGCGGCGTTCTCGGCCTGCTGCTGGTTGGAGCAGGCTGCCAGGGCGAAGCCCAGGGCAAGGGCAAGCAGTGCCTTGTTCATGGTCATGATTCAAAATCCTCGTCGTTTAATTTTGGGCAACGCGCAGAAGCGCGCCGATAACATGATGACAAGCCCATTACGCGTGTCAAGCGGCTTGTGTGCTTCCGGCATGCGATCTTCAGCGAGGTGGATGCCCTGTTAAGTTAATTATTGGTTAAGCCTTGTGAAGCTCGATGGCGATGGCGGTCGCTTCGCCGCCGCCGATGCACAGCGAGGCCACGCCGCGCTTGCCGCCCCGCTTCTGCAGCGCGTTCAGCAAGGTGACGATCAATCGCGCGCCACTTGCGCCGATCGGATGGCCCAGCGCCAGGGCGCCCCCGTGGACGTTCAGCTTTTCATGCGGAATGCCCAGGTCCTTGATCGGCGCCATCGCCACGCAGGCGAAGGCTTCGTTGATCTCGAACACGTCCACGTCCTCGACCTTCCAGCCGGCCTTTTCCAGCACGTTGGAGATCGCCTTGACCGGCGCGGTGGTGAACCACTCCGGCGCCTGCGCATGGCCGGCGTGGGCGACGATGCGCGCGACCGGGGTCAGGCCGCGGCGCGTGGCCTCGTCGGCGCTCATCAGCACGGTGGCGGCGGCGCCGTCGGAAATCTTCGAGGAAGACGCCGCGGTGAGCACGCCGTCCTTGCCGAACGCGGCGCGCAGGGTGGGGATGCGCGACGCGTCGATCTTGCCCAGCTCCTCGTCGCTGTCGACCACGACCTCGCCCTTGCGGGTCTTGACCGTCACCGGGACGATCTCGTCCTTGAACACGCCGTCGGCCTGGGCC
Organism: Marilutibacter aestuarii; assembly: GCF_006546775.1. GTDB lineage: Bacteria > Pseudomonadota > Gammaproteobacteria > Xanthomonadales > Xanthomonadaceae > Marilutibacter > Marilutibacter aestuarii. Next base: position 3,857 of record NZ_VICE01000019.1, on the reverse strand, counting down.
TTCTGCGCGCGCGCGGCGCTCTCGGCCGAATAGGCATCCACGGCCTCGCGGTCCAGGCCGTACTCGGCGCAGGTGGCGTCGCCGAACACGCCCATCGCCTTGCCGTCATAGGGATTGGTCAGGCCGTCCCAGGCCATGTGGTCGAGGAACTCGGCGCTGCCGTAGCGGATGCCGGTGCGCGAGTTGTTGAGCAGGTGCGGGGCATTGGTCATCGACTCCATGCCGCCGGCGACGACGACGCTGGCCGAACCGGCCTTGATCAGGTCGTGGCCCAGCATCACCGCCTTCATGCCCGAACCGCAGACCTTGTTGATGGTCGTGCAGCCGGCCGAGGTCGGCAGGCCGGCGTTGAGCGCGGCCTGGCGCGCCGGGGCCTGGCCCAGGCCCGCCGGCAGCACGCAGCCCATGATGACCTCGTCGACCTGGTCGGCGGCGACGCCGGCCTGCTCGAGCGCGCCGGTGATGGCGGCGGTGCCGAGGGCGGGGGTGGGCACGCCGGTGAACTGGCCGAGGAAAGAACCGATGGCGGTGCGCTTGGCACCGACGATGACAACGTCACTCATGTGGGGACTCCTGCGAAGCGGGGACGACCCTGCGGTCGATCCTCCGATTATGCGACCCGGTGCTGCACTGCGGCAAACCCGGGGCGAGGGGGGATTCAGGACATGCGGCGCGCCTTGTCGCGCCGATCATCGCGCGCGTCCGGCGACGCGCGCGTGACAGGCGCGCGCCCTTCAGCTGTTGCCGTTGAACAGCTCGCGGCCGATCAGCATGCGGCGGATTTCGTTGGTGCCGGCGCCGATCGCGTACAGCTTGGCATCGCGCAGGATGCGGCCGGTGGGGTACTCGTTGATGTAGCCGTTGCCGCCCAGCGACTGGATCGCCTCCAGCGCGACCTGCACGGCCGCCTCGGAGGCGTGCAGCAGGCAGCTGGCGGCGTCGACGCGGCTCTTGTGCCCGGCATCGTAGTCGCGCGCGACCTGGTAGGCGAAGGCGCGGCTGGACTGCAGCGCGGTGTACATGTCGGCGATCTTGCCCTGCATCAGGCCGAAGGTGCCGATGGCCTGGCCGAACTGGCGGCGGTCGCGGACGTAGGGCAGGGCGATGTCCATCGCGCACTGCATCAGCCCCAACGGGCCGCCGCTGAGCACCAGGCGCTCGGTGTTGAGGCCGCTCATGAGCACCTTGACGCCGTTGTTGACCTCGCCCAGCACGTTCTCGGCGGGAATCTCGCAGTTGTCGAACACCAGCTCGCAGGTGTTGGACCCGCGCATGCCCAGCTTGTCGAGCTTCTGCGCCGTCGAGAAGCCCTTCATGCCGCGCTCGATGATGAAGGCGGTCATGCACTTGGAACCCAGCTCGCGGCTGGCGGTGCGCATGTAGACGATGAGGACGTCGGCCTCGGGGCCGTTGGTGATCCACATCTTGTTGCCGTTGGCGATCCAGGTGTCGCCCTTGAGTTCGGCGCGGCAGCTCATGGAGCCGACCACGTCCGAGCCCGCGCCCGGCTCGCTCATCGCTAGCGCACCCTTCCACTCGCCGCTGCACAGCTTGGGCAGGTACTTCTCGCGCTGGGCCGTGTTGCCGTTGGCGTAGAGGTTGTTGACGCACAGGTTGGAATGCGCGCCGTAGCTCAGGCCGACCGAACCCGACGCGCGGGAGATTTCCTCCATCGCCACCAGGTGGGCGAGGTAACCCATCTCGCTGCCGCCGAACTCGGCCGGCACGGTGAGCCCCAGCAGGCCCATCTCGCCCAGCTTCGGCCAGAGCGCCTGCGGGAACGCGTTGTCGTGGTCGATCTGCTCGGCATTCGGCGCGATCTCGGACTCGGCGAAGCGGCGCACCGCCTCGCGAAGCGCATCGATCTCGTCACCCAGGGGAAATGGACGCATGGGGGTATCCGTTATTGGGGGTTCGTGATTGGTGATTCGTGTCCGGAGCGGGTCCGAAGACCATCACAACGTTTCCGGAGTCCCCAACCCCCCTTGGGTAAAGGGGGGCGCCGCGATAGCGGCGGGGGTAAGGAGGGCCCGCTTGCGTGGCATGCCACGCGGGCCCGCCGAACGCCCGGCGCGCTGCGCCGGGCCGGGGATTGACCTGGACGCCGCCCAGGTCAATGCCCCCCGCGGATCCGACCCTGGAAGCGCGGGGTGGTGCGACCCATCGGCAGCTTCAGCTTGCCCATCACCTGGATGCGCTCTTCGGCCATGCGGTCGGCTGCCTTGTAGGTGGGGATGCCGTCGCGCTCGGCGATCTCGAAGATGCGGGTGAGGTTGTGGTAGATCGTCCGCATCATGCGCATCGCGCGCTCGCGGTTGTAGCCGGTGATCTCCAGCGCCACGTTCATCACGCCACCGGCGTTGACCGCGTAGTCGGGGGCGTAGAGGATGCCGCGCTTGGCCACTTCGTCGCCGATGGCGTTGTTGGCCAGCTGGTTGTTGGCCGCGCCGCAGATGACCTTCGCCTTCAGGCGGGGCAGGGTCTGCTCGTTGACGGTGCCGCCCAGCGCGCAGGGCGAGTAGACGTCGGCGTTGACGTCGTAGATCTCGTCCAGGCCCACGGCCTCGGCGCCGTACTCGGACACGGCCTTGTCGACCAGGCCCTGGTTGATGTCGGTCACGAAGATCTTCGCGCCGCGCTCCTTCAGGAGCTTCACGTATTCCATGCCGACATGGCCCAGGCCCTGCACGGCGTAGCTGTACTTGCCGACTTCCTCGTCGCCGAAGCGCTTGTTCAGCGCGGCCATCAGGCCCTGCAGGGTGCCGTAGGCGGTGAACGGCGAGGGATCGCCCGAACCGCCGTGGACCTGGTGCACGCCGGTGACGAACTCGGTCTCGCGGTACACGTATTCCATGTCGTTGACATCGATGCCGACGTCCTCGGCGGTGATGTAGCGGCCGCCCAGCGATTGCACGAACTGGCCGAAGGCGCGGAACAGGGCCTCGGACTTGTCGCTGGCGGGATCGCCGATGATCACGGCCTTGCCGCCGCCGATGTCGAGGCCGGCGACCGCGTTCTTGTAGGTCATGCCGCGCGAAAGGCGGAGCACGTCGTTCAGCGCGTCCTGCTCGGTCTTGTACGGCCACATGCGCGTACCGCCCAGCGCCGGGCCCAGGACCGTGTTGTGGATCGCGATGATGGCCTTCAGGCCCGCGTCCTTGTTGTGGCAAAACACGACCTGCTCGTGGCCGTAGCTTTCGAGGGTTTCGAAAATCATCGGGTGCTCCGTGCCGGCGTATGTCCGCGCGTGATGCGCAACGTCGACAGATTTTTGTAAGTAGTTGAATCTTGGGGATTCGTGCTGCCCAGGAAGCGGCCATCAGCCGTTCCGGCGGGCGCTAGTCTAATCCATTAGTCGGATACGGATAGGTATGGAAAGATGCTGCGCTGCGGCATGAAACCCCCGGTTTTCCGGCATATGGGGCTGTTCAGTCAGGGGAAGCGAATCGTCCCGAGCGCACGTCGGTGGTTCTGCCCATGCGTTGCCGCCGCGTCCCGGCAAAGGCTGGATCCCAGCGTTCGCTGGGATGACGACATGGAGTACGCAGGGTGGGTAAAGCAAAGCGCAACCCATCTTTGCACCCCCATCCCCCGCGCTCTACACCCCCGTCATTCCAGACCTCGTAGGGTGCAATGAGCAACGCGAATTGCACCAGACACGGTCCCACGCCGTGACATCCCAAGGTGCAATGCGCTTCGCTTATTGCACCCTACGGGGGGCACCTTGATCGCGGCTCGCGGAGACCCCCTTGGCCCGTAGGATGGGTAAAGCGAAGCGCAACCCATCTTTGCCCCCCATCCCGCCCCGCGCTCTACACACCCGTCATCCCAGCGAACGCTGGGATCCAGCCCGTAGG
>NZ_VICE01000018.1 GCF_006546775.1 Marilutibacter aestuarii | reverse complement strand
CCGTTCATCCAACTCGTCCCGGCTGCGGGCCGCGCATCTTACAGCAACTCCCGGGACCGTCAACCACTTCCCGACAACCGCCTCCAACACGCCCCCGCCACCTCAATGCTTACCCGGCAGCGGGGCGCGCATTGTGCACACTCGCGAACACTTTGGGAAGCTTTTTTTCACGCTCCCTTTACGCTGTCCGCGTCGGCGTGCAGCGAGGCGGGTCTCGTGCCCCCGCCCGTACCGGCGGCGACGGAGGGCAACTAGGCCGCGACGACGAGGCGGATGCGCGCGAAGTTGCGCTTGCCGACCGCCAGCACGGCCTCGAAGCCGGGTTCGAACACGCGCTGGGGATCCTCGGCGACCTCACCGTCGATGCGCACCGCACGCTCCTTGAGCTTGCGGTTGGCCTCGGAGTTGCTGGGCGTCAGGCCCGCGGCGGTCAGCAACGCGGCGATGCGCAGGCCTTCGGGCGGCACCACGACCTCGTTGAGCGGCAGCTGGGCGGTGTCGCCCTGCCCGCGCACGGCGGCATTCCAGCCGGCGACGGCCAGTTCGGCGGCGGCGGCATCGTGGAAGCGGGCCGCCAGCTCGCGCGCCAGTCGAAGCTTGACGTCGCGGGGGTTGAGCTGGCCGGCCTCGATGTCGCGCTTGAGCGTGGCCGCCTCGGCGACGCCGATGTCGAAGCTCAACAGGTCGATCCAGCGCCACATCAGCACGTCGTCGATCTTCATGGTCTTGGTGACGATGTCGATCGCCGGCTCGTCGATGCCGATGTAGTTGCCCAGGGACTTGCTCATCTTCTGGACGCCGTCCAGTCCCTCGAGCAGGGGCATGGTGAGGACGATCTGCGGCGCCTGGCCATGGCTTTCCTGCAGGCCGCGCCCCATCAGCAGGTTGAACTTCTGGTCGGTGCCGCCGAGTTCGACGTCGGCTTCCAGCGCGACCGAGTCGTAGCCCTGCACGAGCGGATACAGGAATTCGTGTATCGCGATCGGCTGCTGGGCGGCATAGCGCTTGGCGAAGTCGTCGCGCTCGAGCATGCGCGCCACGGTGTGCTGGGCGGCGAGGCGGATCATGTCCGCCGCACCCATCTTGCCGAACCACTCGGAGTTGAAGCGCACCTCGGTGCGCTCGCGGTCGAGCACCTTGAACACCTGGTCGGCGTAGGTCTGCGCGTTGGCGAGGACGTCCTCGCGGGTCAGCGGCTTGCGGGTGGCATTCTTGCCGGTCGGATCGCCGATCATCCCGGTGAAGTCGCCGATCAGGAAGATCACCTGGTGGCCGAGGTCCTGGAACTGCCGCATCTTGTTGAGCAGGACGGTGTGGCCGATGTGCAGGTCGGGCGCGGTGGGGTCGAAACCGGCCTTGACGCGGAGCGGCCGACCGAGCTTCAGGCGGGCTTCGAGCTCGTCGCGCTTGAGGATTTCGTCGGCGCCGCGGCCGATCAGTTCGAGGGCGTCGTGGGTGGACAAGGTGGACTCTCTACGGGTGGCAGCGCCGAACCTGAATGCGACAGCCGGCACGGTTAATGGTTAAAGGGTGGTTAACCCAACTGAAGCTTCGAAAATCCATTCAGCATCAAGGGTTTGACGCGTGTTGCTCGCGTGACTATGGTACCCCCGACACGCTGCTTTCACATCTCGCACCAGGGGAGATCGCTCCATGACTGTACCGGGTTCCGGTTCGAACCGGCGCAAGCGCCTCAAGGCACTCCGCGAAGCCGCCCTGCACCGCCCGGTGCTGGCACGACATCTCTCCGATGGATTCAACGGCCGCTGGTCGCGCCGCCAGTGGATGACCGCGAGCCTGTTCGCCTCGATGGGCCTGCTGGTCGCGGCCATCGTCCCGGGCTTCAACCAGGACCTGACCACGCCCACCGCCGCGCCGCGGCAGTCGATGGCGCTGGCCTTGCCGCCACTGCCGGTGTCGCGCGGCGCGCAGGGCGTGGAAGGCGACAGCTGGCAGATCGTCAGCGTGCGCAGCGGGCAGACCCTGGGCCAGCTGTTCGAGGAAATGGGCGTCCCGGCGGCCACGCTGCACCGGATCCTCGAGCAGCCCAGCGCCAAGGCCGCGCTCGGCCGCCTGCGGCCGGGGACCGAGCTGGCCTTCGACCTTCCAGTCAACGGCGCACTGCGTGCATTCCGTTTCGACCAGGACGACATGCACCGCGTCGAGCTGACCCTGGACGGCGACGCGATCCGCGAGAACGTGATCGCGCGCCCGGTGGAAACCCGCACGACGGTAGCGACCGGCGAGATCACCAGCTCGCTGTACGCGGCCGCGCGCAAGGCCGGCCTGTCGCCCGCGACGATCGCGGTGATGACCGACCAGATCTTCCAGTACGACATCGACTTCAATAGCGACATCCAGCGTGGCGACCGCTTCAGCGTGGTGATGGACGAGACCTGGCGCGAGGGCGAGCGCATCGGTCGTGGCAAGGTACTGGCCGCGACCTTCACCACCGGCGGCAAGACCTACTCTGGCTTCCGCTTCGAGCACGACGGCACGGCCGAGTACTTCAGCGCCGACGGCCGTCCGCTGAAGAAGGCCTTCATCCGCATGCCCATCCCGTTCGCGCGGGTGACGTCGGGCTTCAGCCGCGCCCGCAAGCATCCCGTGCTGGGTCGCGTGCGCCGCCATGACGGCGTCGACTACGGCGCGCGCAGCGGCACCCAGATCATGGCCGCGGGCGATGCCCGCGTGCAGTTCGTCGGTTGGAAGGGCGGGTACGGTCGCACGGTGATCCTCGACCACGGCCGCGGCAACACCACGCTCTACGCGCACATGTCGCGCTTCGGCAAGTACAAGGTCGGCCAACGCGTGCCGCAGGGCGCGGTGATCGGTTACGTCGGTGCCTCGGGCCTGGCCACCGGTCCACACCTGCATTACGAGTTCCGCGTCAATGGCGTCCACCGCAACCCGCTGACGGTGACGATGCCGCCGCCCGAACCGCTCAAGGGCGCGCAACTGGCCGCCTTCCGGGCGCAGACCGGCCCGGCGCTGGCGCGCATCGAACAGTTCGAGAAGCTCATTTACGCGCGTACCGGCGCCGATGCCGGACAGGTCGCCAGCGCCGAGGCGACGACGCCCGGCGGCGAGGGCTGAGACGCCGCACGGGCGATCCCGCGCACGCGGGACTGGCCGGCGGGACACGCCGGCCGTAGGCTGGCGTCGGCTTTCCCCGCGAGCAGATGCGCATGGCTGATCCGTTGGCCCCCGACACACCCCCCGACGCCGGCCTCTATGTCGGCCTGATATCGGGTACCAGCGCCGATGGCATCGATGCCGCGCTGGTGCATTTCGACGACGACGCCTGCCACCTGCTGTCGGGCCACACGCACGCGTGGCCCGATGCCCTGCGCCGGCGCCTGGTCGAGATCGGCCAGGGCGCCAAGGTCGAGTCGCTCGACGAGATCGCCACGCTCGACGTGCAGGTCGGCGAGCACTTCGCCCTGGCCACGCAGCACCTGCTCCGCCAGGCCGGCGTCGAGGCGCGATCGGTGCGGGCGATCGGCTCGCATGGCCAGACCGTGCGCCATCGACCCGCCGGCGCCGCGCACGATGGACTCCATCCGTTCACCTGGCAGATCGGCGACGCGCACGTGATCGCCGAGCGCACCGGCATCGCCACCGTCGCCGATTTCCGTCGCCGCGACGTGGCCGCCGGCGGGCATGGCGCGCCCCTGTTGCCGGCGCTTCACGACGCCCTGCTTCGCTCGCGCGACGAGGACCGGGCGGTGCTGAACCTCGGTGGCATTGCCAACCTGACGCTGCTGCCGGCCGACCCGGCGGGCGCCGTGCGCGGTTTCGACACCGGCCCGGCGAATTGCCTGATGGACGCCTGGTGCCTGCGCCATACCGGACAGGGACACGATGCGGGCGGCGCGCTGGCGGCTTCGGGCCGGATCGACGCGGCCCTCCTCCAGCGCCTGCTCGAGGAGCCCTGGTTCGCCATGCCGCCGCCCAAGAGCACCGGCCGCGAACAGTTCCACCTGGACTGGGTGGAGGCGCGCCTGCAGGGCGACGAATCCGTCGCCGACGTCCAGGCCACCCTGCTGGAGCTCAGCGCGCGCACCGTGGCCGATGCCCTGCTCGGCCAGCAGCGCGACACCCGCCGGGTGCTCGCCTGCGGGGGCGGGGTCCGCAACCCCCGCCTGCTCGAGCGCCTGGCCGCGCACCTGCCCGGCGTACGGGTCGAGTCCACCGCAGTCCATGGCGTGGACCCGGACCTGGTCGAGGCCATGGGGTTTGCGTGGCTGGCGCGAGAGGCGCTCGCCGGCCGCCCCGGCAACCTGCCCAGCGTCAGCGGCGCGCGCGGGCCTCGCGTGCTCGGCGTGGTCCATCCCGCCTGAGGGCCGGTACTGCCCCTCAGGCCTTGTCGGCCGACGGCGTGGCGCCCCGGCCGTCGAACATGTCCTGCCGGATCGACTGGTCGGGTTCGGTCTTGCCGGGGTGGGCGTCGGGATCGACGCGGCCGATCATCGCGAAACCCTGGTCGCTGGGCACCGATTCCATCGCCGCGATCGCGTCCTGCAGCGCGCGTGCGTCGGCGTCGTCGAGGCTGCGCGACAGCTCACCTTCGCAGACGTAGAGGCCCTGCTCGATGATCCGCAGGAGGGCTGATTGCTGGTTCCATCCGTGGGCTTCGGCGACCCGGTTGACGCGCTCGAGGAGGACGGCGTCGAAGTCTCTGAGGATGATTTCACTCATGGTGTCGGCAAGGCACTCGCGCGGTCTAGTCGGACGTCGATGGCTCCAACCCGCCCCCCACGGGCGTCCGCGGTCGGCGGACGGTCAATAGTATGCACAACAGCAGGGCCGGGAGGCCAACCACGGCGGTGCCGACGAAGAACAGCGAATAGGCCTCCAGCAGGGTGCGCCCGGCTTCCAGGTGTTCGACGGCGACGCCGGAGAAGCCCTTGAGCACCTTCCCCAACAGCGCGTAGAACGAACTGAGCAGGGCGTACTGGGTGGCGGTGTAACCAATGTGGGTCAGGCTGGACATGTAGCCGATCAGCGCCACGCCGGCATAGCCGCTGCAGAAGTTGTCGATGACCATCGCGCCGGCGAACACGCCCGGATCGGCGCCGTGCAGGGCGAGGTAGGCGAAGGCAAGGTTGGACCCCGGCCCCAGCACAGCGCCGGCCAGTAGGGTGGGGACGAAGCCGAAGCGCACCGCGCTCAGGCCTGCCGCCGCGATGCCGAGGATGGTCGCGACCAGGCCGATCGAGCCGCGCACGGCACCAACGGTCTCCTTGTCGATGCCCAGGTCGGCATAGAAGGGGTTGGCCATCGGCCCCATCACGAAGTCCGGCAGCCGGTAGAGGCTGATCGTCAGCAGCATCAGCAGCGCCCAGCTGCCGTGCTGGCGAAAGAAGGCGACGAAGGGACCAACGAGCGCGTCGAACAGCCCCTGCGCGGTGAACAGCGCCGGATGCGGGGTGCGCGCGGCGATGACGCTGGCGGCCGGTTCGCGGGCGACCAGCACCGCGACAACGCCCACGCCCATCAGCAGCGCCATGACCTCGTAGGAGACCACCCAGCCCACCTGCGCCGCCATGATCAGGATCAGCGCGTCGGTGACCAGCAGGGCCCCGCGGTAGCCCAGGGTGGCGGCGGACGTCAGCAACCCCTGCTGTTCGTTGCTGTCGGCGCTCTCGATGCGCCAGGCGTCGATGACGATGTCCTGGGTGGCCGAGGCGAAGGCCACCACGAGCGCCATCGCGCCGAAAACCACCAGATGGTCGACCGCCATGCCGAGCAGCAACAACTGCCCCTCCCGCGGCTCCACCAGCGCCATGCCGACGAGAGCCGCGGCGACGACCAGCTGCGACAGCAGCATCCAGCCGCGACGCCGCCCGAGCCAGCGGCCGAACAGCGGGGCGTCGACCTTGTCCACCAGCGGCGCCCACAGGAACTTGAGCGAATACGCCAGGCCAACCCAGGAGAGGAAGCCGATCGTCGACAGCTCGATCGCGTTCTCGCGCATCCAGAAACCCAGGGTGTTGCCCACCAGGTAGATCGGGATGCCCGAGCTGAAGCCCAGCAACAACATGACCAGCACCTTGGGCTGGCGCAGCCGGGCCAGGACATCGCGCCAGCCCGGCCGGGCCGGCGGTGCCGGGTCGGCCTTGGCGGGCGGCACCGGCGCCTCGCTCATCCGGCGTATTCCACGCTGAAGGGGGCATGGTCGGAGAAGCGCGGCTCGCGTGCGATCGAGCACGCCACCACGCGTTCGCCCAGGCCCGGCGTGACCAGCTGGTAGTCAAGGCGCCAGCCCACGTCCTTGGCATAGGCCGCGCCGCGGTTGCTCCACCAGGTGTAGTCCTCGCCCTCGGGATGCAGGCGCCGATAGGCGTCCACCCAGCCGCCCTCACGACCGGGGGTACCGTCGCTGCCGCCGTCCTCGGCGATCTGGGCGCTGAGCCAGCTGCGCTCGGCGGGCAGGCAGCCGGAGTTCTTCTGGTTGGACTTCCAGTTCCGGATGTCGCGTGCGCAGCGCACGATGTTCCAGTCGCCGCACAGCACGTAGTCGCGCCCGCTGGCGAGCCATTCGTCCATGATCGGGCGCAGCCAGTCCATGACCTCGAACTTGAAGCCCTGTCGCGCCTCGCCCGAGGAGCCGGACGGGATGTAGAAGGACACCACGCTCAGGTTGCCGAAGCGGGCCTCGATGTAGCGGCCCTCGTCGTCGAAGGGCGCCCAGCCCAGCGCGGTGCGCACCTCGTCGGGTTCGCGGCGGCTGTGGATCGCCACGCCGCTGTAGCCCTTCTTGGTGATGGCATCGCGGTAGAAACAATGGTGGCCATCGGGGCGGAAGCAGGCATCGGTGAGCTGGTCCTCCTGGGCCTTGGTCTCCTGCATGCACAGGATGTCGGCGTCCTGCGCGCGGAACCAGTCGAAGAAGCCCTTGTTGGCGGCGGAGCGGATGCCGTTGGCGTTGAAGCTGATGATTTTCACGGGTGTCGGGGAGCCGGGAAACGGGGATGCGGGAACCCGCCCACCTTAGTCGCTCCGTCCGGCCGGCGCGAGGGTCCGACAGGCTTCTCCGGGCGGCTCGGTTATGCTTTTGCATCCCCCGACACCGACCCGTCATCCCCGTGCCCGACCACCGCACCCGCTTCCTCCAGCTGGCGCTGCGCGCCCAGGCCCTGCGTTTCGGCGAGTTCACGCTGAAATCCGGCCGGCTGAGCCCCTATTTCTTCAACGCCGGCCTGTTCAACACCGGCGCCGCCCTGGCCGAACTGGCCGGCTGCTATGCAGACGCGGTCGAAGCGGACGGGGTGGCGTTCGATTTGTTGTTCGGACCGGCCTACAAGGGCATTCCGCTGGCGACCGCCCTGGCCTGCGAGTACGCGCGTCGCGGCCGCGACCTCCCGGTGGCCTTCAATCGCAAGGAAGCCAAGGCCCATGGCGAGGGCGGCCAGCTGATCGGCGCCCCGCTGGAGGGACGGCGGGTGCTGATCGTCGACGACGTGATCACCGCCGGCACCGCCATCCGCGAGGCGCTGGAGATCATCCGGGCAGGCGGTGGCCTGCCCGCGGGCATCGTCATCGCCCTCGATCGCCAGGAAGCCGTCGACCCCGCGGCATCCCGACGCTCCGCGGCAGAAAGTGTCGCAATTGAGCAGGGCCTGCCGGTGGTCCGGGTCGCGACGCTGGATGATCTCCTCGCCTTCACGGCCTCCGACAGCGCGCTGGCGGGCCATCGCGAGCGCCTGCTGGCCTATCGCGAGGCTTACGGGAGCCTCACCCCGCGCTAATCCCCACTGTTGCAGGCTCGTGACGGGATTGGCCCGACTCTTGCGTTAACCCTTACGAGAGATAAACCAGGGACGAGTGGGGACGCGTCATGAACAAGGCTCATGCATTGATCGCAGGCACCGTGCTGCTGGCACTGGCGCCCGGGCTGCTCGCGGCACAGGGGAAGAGTGCCGGCGGCAACAAGAAGCTGTATTGCTGGAACGAGAACGGGCGCAAGGTCTGCGGCGACGCGCTGCCGGCCAGCGCGGTGGACAGCGAGCGCACCGAGATCAGCGCCAGCAGCGGCATGACCACCGGGCGCCTGGGCCGGGCGCTGACCGCCGAGGAGCGCGCGGCGGCTGCCGAGGCCGCCCGCCAACAGGCCTTGGCCGACGCGGAAGCCGCCGCGTTGCTTCGCCGCGAGAAGGCGATGGCCGAATCCTACGCGACCGAGAACGAGTTGCGCCGTGCATACGAGAACCGCATCGTGCTGCTCGACGAGACGGTGAAGGCCTCCGAGCTTGGCATTGCCGGCCTGCGCCAGAGCCTGGTGCACCTGTTGCGCCAGGCGGGCGAGATCGAGCTCAAGGGCAAGCCCGTGGGCAAGGCCGTGGCCGATACCATCCAGGGACAGCACCAGGAGCTGCTGCGCCAGCAGGACATGCTCACCCAACAGCGCAACGAACGCGTCGAGGTGGAGGGCGAATTCCAGGCCGCGCTCGAGCGTTATCGCGAGTTGAAGAATCCCGCGCCCAACGAGCGCGGCTAGTCCGCCGCAGCCCCACCCGGACGCAGAAGCCCCGCTACGGCGGGGCTTCTGCGTCATGGCCGGTCGAAGGGGCGTCGGCGCGCCCCGGCTTCAGAACGGCAGTTTCAGGTCGGGCTTCAGCGCCAGCAACTGTTCGCGGAAGGCGGCCTGGATGCGCTTGAGCGCGTCCTTGCTGTCGGCGTCGAAACGCATGACCAGGATCGGCGTGGTGTTGGACGCGCGCACCAGGCCCCAACCGTCGGGCCAGTCCACGCGCAGGCCGTCGATCGTCGACAGGCGGGCCCCCTCGAAATGGGCGTTCTCGCGGAAGCGGTCGACGAAGGCGTGGGGATTGCCGTCGGGTGCGTCGACCTTGATCTCGGGCGTCGACACGCCATCGGGAAGCTCGGCCAGGGCCTGCGCCGGCCCCTCCGGGTGCATGGCCAGGATCTCCAGCAGGCGCGCGGCCGCGTAGATGCCGTCGTCGAAGCCGTACCAGCGCTCCTTGAAGAAGAAGTGGCCGCTCATCTCGCCGGCCAGTTCGGCATCGGTCTCGCGCATCTTGCCCTTGATCAGCGAGTGGCCGGTCTTCCACATCAGCGGGCTGCCGCCATGGCGCAGGATGTGCCCGGGCAGGCGACCGGTGCACTTGACGTCGAAGATGATCACCGCGCCGGGGTTGCGCTCCAGCACGTCGGTCGCGAAGAGCATCAGCAGGCGGTCCGGGAAGATGTTCTGGCCGTCCCGGGTCACCACGCCGAGGCGGTCGCCATCGCCGTCGAAGGCGATGCCAAGGTCGGCATCCAGGCGCTGGACCATCTGGATGAGGTCGGCCAGGTTGTGGGGCTCGCTCGGGTCCGGATGGTGGTTGGGGAAGGTGCCGTCGATCTCGCAGTAGAGCGGCGTGACCTCGGCGCCGATGGCCTCGAGCACCCGCGGACCCAGCTCGCCCGCGACCCCGTTGCCGGCATCGACGACGACCCGGAGGGGGCGCTCGATCTGCACGTCGGAGGACACCCGCTCGATGTAGTCGTCGTTGATGTCGCGCTGCTCCACGCGCCCCAGGGTCGGGGCGTCGTGCAGGCGGTCCTCGGCGATGCGCGCGTACAGGTCGGTGATCGCGTCGCCGGACAGGGTCTCGCCCCCCACGACGATCTTGAAGCCGTTGTAGTCCGGCGGGTTGTGGCTGCCGGTGACCGACACGCACGAGCCCGCACGCAGGTGGTAGGCGCCGAAGTACGTGAGCGGCGTGGGCGCCAGCCCGATGTCGATGACGTTGCGCCCCGCCTTGCGCAGGCCCTTGACGAGGCCTTCGGTCAGCTCCGGACCCGACAGGCGCCCGTCGCGTCCCACGACGATGTCCTCGTGGCCCTGCTCGTGCATCAGCGACCCCACCGCGTGGCCGATCAGCTCCGCGATGCCCGCGTCCAGGGTCTGGCCGACGATGCCGCGGATGTCGTAGGCACGGAAGATGCCACTGTCGATGGCCACGTCGCCGGCGGGCGCCTTCGCATCCCTGTCGACGACGGCCACCGCCGCGGCCTCCACCGCCGGCACGGGGACGGCGAGCGTGGCTTCGGCCAGGGTCTGGTCGGCCTCCGGCTCGTCCACGTCGACCGGCTTGCGCCCCAGGCGGACCTTGTGCGCGACGCTGGCGAAAGCGGCGACGAGCAACAGCACCAGCGCCACCACGAAACAGCCCAGCGCTTCCAGCCCGAAGGGACCGCCGGCGGCGTCGGGCACGGCGGCCGCGACACGCCACTCGCTGCCGTCGATCTTGCGCGCCAGCGACTCGGCGCCGTTGTTGAGGGCGGTGTCGCCGCGTTCGATCACGCTGTGCGAGCCCTGGCGCAGCGCCAGGTAGGTGGCGCCCGGCAGCGACGCTTCCTGGAAGCTGGCGTTGATCTTCGCGATCGGCAGGCGCACCGCGGCCACGGCGACCAGCGCATCGTCGCGATGCACCGGCGCCGCCAGCTCGATGTGCGCCTTGCCGGCGTCGCCGACGATCCACGCCACAGGCCTGTTCTGCGCGATCGCCGCTTCCAGCGCCGCCAGGCGCCCGTAACCACCGCTTTGCGCGCCCTTCGCGGTCAGGACGGCGTAGGCGCTTTCCAGGCTCGGCGCGAACACGCGGGCGCCATCGACGTCCTTCCAGCCTTCGGCCAGGCGGACCCCGGCATTGACCAGGTCGCCGTCGGCCACCGCGTTGCGCACGTCCGGCTTGGCCAGTTGGGTCTCCATGCGGCCGTACTCGGCCTTGAGCATCGACGCGATCGACGCGACCGCCTCGTCGCGCGCCTGCTCGATCCCCGCGCGCCGGCTGTCGTCGCGATGCTGCTGCCAGCCGCTCCAGGCGAACCAGGCCGCCAGCAGCACGCAGGCACCCGCCACCAGCAGGCGCAGGAACCGTCCCTGTTCGGCCGACAACTGCGGCCGCTCGATTTTCAGATCCACCATGTCACTTCCCCTGTCAGCGCACGCCGGTATGGCCAAAGCCACCCGTCCCGCGTTCGCTGGTTTCGAATGCGTCGACGACCTGCAGGCTCGCGCGCACGATCGGCAGCACGACCAGCTGGGCGATGCGGTCCCCGGCCTCGATCGTAAAAGCCTCGCGGCCGCGATTCCACACGCTGATCATCAAGGGCCCCTGGTAATCGGCGTCGATCAGCCCGGTGCCGTTGCCCAACACGATACCGTGCTTGTGGCCCAGGCCCGAGCGCGGCAGGACCACCGCGCACAGCGCGGGGTCGCCGATGTGGATCGCCAGGCCCGAGGGCACCAGCGCGGCATCGCCGGGCGCGAGCACCAGGGGCGCATCCAGCGCCGCACGCAGGTCCAGGCCCGCGCTTGCTTCGGTGGCGTAGGCCGGCAGTGGCCAGGCCTCGCCGAAGCGCGGGTCGAGCACCTTGAGTTGGAGGGTGTGTCGCATCAGGCGTCGGGCGTCCTTGTGGAGGGCGTGGCCAGGGTGGTTGGCGTCGGGACGGGCATGCCGGCCCGCGAGGCGCCGGCCCTCATGTCGGGGCGGGCCCGGGCGTCGCCGCCAGCCGTTCCAGCACGAGATCGAGCAGCTGGTCGGCAAGCTCGGTCTTGGCCGCCGGCCCCAGCGCGCGCTCGTCGTCGTGCCAGAAGACCGACAGGGCGTTGTCGTCGCATTCGAAGCCGCTGCCGGCGACGCCGACGCGATTGGCGGCGATCAGGTCCAGCTTCTTGTTGACCAGCTTGCCGCGTGCATAGCCCTCGACGTTGTCCGTCTCGGCGGCGAAGCCAACCACCAGGCGGGGACGCTGCGCATGCACGGCGACGTCGGCGAGCACGTCGGCGGTGCGCACCAGCTCGAGGGTAAGCGTGTCGCTGCCGGGCTTCTTCTTGATCTTGCTGGTCGACATCTCGAGGGGCGTGAAATCGGCGACCGCGGCGGCGCCGATGTAGACGTCGGCCGGCAGCGCCGCCATCACCGCCTCGTGCATCTGCGCGGCGGAACGGACGTTGACGCGGGTCACCGCATCGGGCGAGGGCAGCGAGACCGGTCCGGCGACGAGCACCGTGTCGGCGCCACGCCGCGCGGCGGCACAGGCGATCGCGAAGCCCATCTTGCCGCTGCTGCGGTTGCCGATGAAGCGGACCGGGTCGATGTCCTCGTAAGTCGGGCCGGCACTGACCAGCACGCGCAGGCCTGCCAGGTCGGTCGCGCTCATGCCTGCCTCCCTGCGGCCAGGGCCGCGACGATGTCGACGGGCTCGCTGAGGCGGCCCGGACCGAACTCGCCGCACGCCTGGGGACCGTCGTCCGGGCCGATCACCTGGACACCCCGGCCGCGCAGGGTCTCGATGTTGGCCTGGGTCGCCGGGTGGGCCCACATGCGGTTGTTCATCGCCGGCGCCACCGCGATCGGCGCGGTGGTCGCCAGGCAGAGCGTGCTCACGAGGTCGTCGGCGATGCCATGGGCGAGCTTGGCCAGGGTGTTGGCGGTCGCCGGTGCGACGACGACACGGTCGGCCCAGCGCGCCAGCTCGATGTGCCCCATGGCGGCTTCCGCGGCGGCATCCCACAGGGAAGTGCGCACGGTGCGCCCGGACAGGGCCTGGAACGTCGCCTCGCCGACGAAGTGGAGCGCATCGGCGGTCATCGCCACCTGCACCCCGGCCCCGGCCTCGCGCAGGCGGCGCACGAGCTCGGCGGCCTTGTAGGCCGCGATCCCGCCGCAGACGCAGAGGAGGACGGAGCTCCCGTCCAGGGAGGGTGGCGCAGCCGACATGGTTAAGGAAATTCCTACAGCACAACGGGCGTCTAGCTTACCTGATGCCGCGCAGAAGTCCGGTTGAACGGCATCCCGCATCGCCATCAAATGGGAACCGAGGCGGGGCGGTCGGAATCCCGGGAACTGCCCCGCGGCCCTTCCCTGTCGCGTCCCGCTCCGACCCCCCGCCTCGCCCCCGCAGCCAAGGAAGGACCCGGCCCATGGATGGGCCCGCGCATGCCCCCCGAAGACACCCACGCCCCCTTCGCGCCGACGACACTGGCCGATGCGCCCGTGCCGGCCGCCGCCCCGGCTTCCCCGCCCCTGCGCCTGCGCGACTGGCCGGCCGCCGAGCGCCCGCGCGAGAAACTGCTGGCGCGCGGCGCGGGCACGCTGTCGGACGCCGAACTGCTGGCGATCTTCCTGGGCTCGGGCCTGCGCGGCCAGGACGCGGTGAGCACCGCACGCCAGCTGCTCGCGCACCATGGACCGCTGCGGGCCTTGCTTGACCGTGGCGCAGCCGGCCTGGCGAAGCTGCCCGGCCTGGGACCGGCGCGGGCCTGCGCCCTCGCCGCCGCGCTGGAACTGGGGCACCGGCACCTGTCGGCGGAACTCGAGCGCGGCGAAGCCATGGGCGACCCGTTCGCCGCGGGACGCTATTTCGCGCAACGCCTGCGCGGACGACCCCGCGAGGTGTTCGCCGCGTTGTTCCTCGACACGCGCCATCGCGCGCTGGCCTTCGAGGAGATGTTCACCGGCACGATCGACGGCGCGGAGGTGCATCCGCGGGAAGTGGTACGGCGGGCGCTGGCCCACAACGCGGCGGCGGTGATCGTCGGCCATAACCATCCCAGCGGCAACCGCGAGCCGAGCGCCGCCGACCGTGCGGTGACCGCCCGGCTCAAGCAGGCCCTCGCCCTGGTCGACCTGCGCCTGCTCGACCACTTCGTCATTGCCGACGGCCCGCCGGTGTCGCTGGCCGCGCGCGGCTGGGTGTGACGCCGCCGGTCGCCCGCCATTCACATCGCACGGGCCCGCCGGCACGCGCTCGCGTACAATGGACGGTTCCGCAACATCCCCGGATCCGCCCGTGAAAACCGCCCTCCGCGACCTGGTGCTGCAGGCCATCGACGCCCTGCGCGCCGCCGGCACCCTGCCCTCCGACCTCGAGACCCCCGAGTTCGTCATCGAGCGGCCGAAGAACCGCGCCCAGGGCGATTTCTCGACCAACGCGGCCATGCTGCTGGCCAAGCCGGCCCGTTCCAACCCGCGCGCGATCGCGCAGGCACTGGTGGACGCCCTGCCGGCCAACGACGACATCGCCAGCGTGGAGATCGCCGGACCGGGCTTCATCAATTTTCGCGTCGCCGAGGTGGCCTGGCGCCGCGGCCTGGGTGAGGTCTTCGCCCGCGGCGACGCCTACGGCCGCAACGACGGCGGCAAGGGCCGCGTGGCCGGCGTCGAGTACGTGTCGGCCAACCCGACCGGGCCGTTGCATGTCGGCCACGGCCGCGCGGCGGTGATCGGCGACTGCGTCGCGCGGGTGCTGGCCGCCAACGGCTGGGACGTGAAACGCGAGTTCTACTACAACGACGCCGGCGCCCAGATCAACAACCTGGCGATCTCGGTGCAGGCGCGCGCGAAGGGCAAGGGCCCGGACGATGCCGGCTGGCCGGAGGACGGCTATCGTGGCGACTACATCAAGGACGTCGCCGCCGCCTACCTGCGTGGCGACAGCGTCGAGGTCGAGGGCCATGTCGTCACCGGCGCCGGCGATCCGGACGACCTCGATGCGATCCGCCACTTCGCCGTCGCCTACCTGCGCCGCGAGCAGAACCTCGACCTGGAGGCCTACGGCGTCGGCTTCGACGTCTACTTCCTCGAGTCGTCGCTGTACACCGATGGCAAGGTCGAGGAGACCGTGCGCGAGCTGGTCGCCGGCGGCCACACCTATGAAGAGGGTGGCGCGCTGTGGCTGCGCTCGACCGCCTTCGGCGACGACAAGGACCGCGTGATGCGCAAGTCCGACGGCACCTATACCTACTTCGTGCCCGATGTCGCCTATCACCTGAGCAAATGGCAGCGCGGTTACGAGCGCGCGATCACCGAGCTGGGCGCCGACCACCACGGCTCGCTGGCGCGCGTGCGCGCCGGACTGCAGGCACTCGACAAGGGCATCCCGCGGGGCTGGCCCGAATACGTGCTGCACCAGATGGTCACCGTCATGCGCGGCGGCGAGGAGGTCAAGCTGTCCAAGCGCGCCGGCAGCTACGTGACCCTGCGCGACCTGGTGGACGAGGTCGGCCGCGACGCCACGCGCTGGTTCCTGATCGCGCGCAAGCCCGACTCCCAGCTGACCTTCGACATCGACCTGGCCCGCAGCCAGTCGCTCGACAACCCGGTCTACTACGTGCAGGTCAGCCATGCCCGCATGTGCGGCCTGCTGCGGCAGCTGGCCGAGCGCGGCCTGACGTTCGACCGTGAGCGTGGCCTGGCCCAGCCGCTGGCGCTGGACGACGCCGCCACCCACGCCCTGGTGACCGAGCTGCAGCGCTACCCCGACGTGGTGGAGACCGCCGGGCGCGACCTCGAGCCGCACCAGCTGGCCGGTTACCTGCTGGAATTGGCGCAGACCTTCCAGAGCTACTACAACGACCACCAGTTCCTGGTCGACGACGATGCCACGCGCGACGCGCGCCTGGTGCTGGCGATGGCGACCCGGCAGGTGCTGGCCAATGGCCTGGAACTGCTCGGCGTAGGCGCGCCCGAGGTGATGTAGGCGCCGCTGCCAGGCCTTCGTCCGCGGGGCGATTGTCTTACACTGGCGCGGTACCGCATCACGTTTTCCCGCCTCGGCGCTCCCGAGGCGACCCACGCAACCTCACGAGGACCGCCACAGGTGGCAGCACGACGCAACAAGACCCAGGCCAGGCGCAACCAGGGCAACGGCCTTCCCGGCTGGGCATGGATGGTGCTCGGCATCCTGCTGACCCTGATCGTCGTGCTGGTGGCCCCCAAGTACCTCAAGTCCGGCAGCGATGGCTTCTTCCGCCCGCAGCCCAACCCCGACGCACGGCCGGCACCGGTCTCGAGCGCCGACGACGAGATCCTGCCCCGCCCGGCCAGCCAGCCGGCGAAGCCGGGAGCCCCGAGCGACGCAGCGGCCGGCGAGAAGGGCGACGAATTCGCCTTCTACGACATGCTGACCGGCAAGGAAGTGCCGATGACCGATGCCGAGCTGGCCGCGACGCAGCGCGCGGAGGCCGAACGCCAGGCGGCGATCGAGCGCGCGCAGCAGGCCGCCGACGCTTCCGCGCGCGAGACCGAAACCCTGCCGCAACCGGTCGATCCCGACGCCGCGGCCCCCGCCTCCCCCACGCCCGCACCCAAGGCGGCGGACACCGTCGTTGCCAGCGGCAACGCGCGTACCGCGGCCGGCGTGGGCGACGGCAGCCGCTACCTGCTGCAGGCCGGCGCGTTCCAGGCGTCCGGGCAGGCGGAAGAACTCAAGGCAAAGATCGCGCTGCTGGGGCTGGGCGCCCGCGTCGAGTCGGCGCAGATCAACGGCAAGACCATCTACCGCGTGCGCATGGGGCCGTACGGCACCGCCGGCGACCTTGCCGACGCCAAGCAGAAGCTGGAAAGCAACGGCCTGGATCCGCTGGCGATCAAGGCACAGTGATCCGGCAGGGGGCCACGCCCAAGTGCACCTACCGGGCACTCCGCGCGCGCGTCCGGTCATCGGAATGCGACAGGCTCGGCCCACCCCGCGCCCTCCCGCCCCTCTAGACTTCAGCTCCTGGCCCGACGAGGGCGTCGCATGAAGCCTGGACGAGGACCGGGATCGAGCATGGAGAAGCGGATACTTCTGGGCGCGCTTGTCGCGCTGGGCGTGATGCTGGGATTCGAACTGCTGGTGGCGGCCAGTGGTCGAGCACTCGATTTGCCCATGGACACCGGCATCGGCCACGTGCCCCTCGCCGGCCTGCTGGTGAACCTGCTGGCGATGGTCGCGGGCGGACGTATCGCCCGGGAGGGCTTCCGCGTTCCAGCATTGATCCTCTCGGCCCTGATATCCGTCTGCGTCGTGGCGAGCCTGCAGCTCTCCGCTGCGCACGCCCAGCTCCCCGGCGTGTTCGGCCTGACCGACGTCCTCAGGTACAACGCCCTGGCCTTTGCACTCGGCCTCCTGGCCGCCTGGTCGGGCGCCACGCTGGGCGAGCGGTGGGCCCGTCACGCGTCGAGCGGCGGCGTCGCAGTGACCCGCTGATCAGACGCATCGCCGAGGCGCGCCCCGCGGACGCCATGCCGCCCGGGCCGTGCCGACGCCGCCCGTCAGGCCTGGGGTTTGCGCTTGAGCACGATCAGCGCCGAGGTGTCGCTTTCGCCGTGGCCGCGCTCGAGCAGCTCGTTGTAGTCGGCCACGGCCTGGTCGATGACCGTGGTGCGGATGCCGGCACCACGCGCGATGCCCTGGACGATGCGCAGGTCCTTGAGCATGTGCGCCGACTTGAAACCGGGAGCGAATGCGTCACGCAGCATGGTCTCCCCGCGCTTGTCGAGGAACCAGTTGCCGGCGGCGCCCGCCATCAGGGTCGGCAGCAGGCGATCGGCATCCAGGCCGAGCTTCTCGCCCAGGGCCAGGCCTTCGCAGACCGCTTCGTTGATGCCGGCCACCAGGACCTGGTTGACCGCCTTGGTCGCCTGGCCGGCCCCGGTGTCGCCCATGTGGGCCAGCCGCGCGGCATAGGCCTCCAGGACCGGGCGCGCCTGCTCGAGGACCGCGGCGTCGCCGCCGGCCATCACCGACAACTTGCCGTTGCGCGCGCCCTCGACGCCTCCCGATACCGGCGCATCGATGAAGCCGATGCCTTCGGCGGCCAACAGCGCGGCGACCCGTTGCGCGGTCTGCACCGACACCGTGGAATGATCCACGACCACCGCGCCCCTGCGCAGGACCGCGGCGAGCGCCGTGGCGTTTTCCAGCACGTCGGCGTCGAGCGACACGCACATCGCGACCACGTCGCAGTCGGCGAAGTTGTCCGCGCTGCGCGCGGCGCGCACGCCCAGATCGGCCGCCAGCGCATCGGCCTTGGACTGGGTGCGGTTGCCGACCACAGCCAGGAGCCCGGCCGCGTGCAGGTGGCGTGCCATCGGCCCGCCCATCGCGCCCAGTCCAATGAAGCCGGCCTTCAATCCGTGGGACTCAGTGCTCATGCTCATGCGTTCCATTCGAAAACGGTCAGGCGCGAGGCGCCTGTCAGGTGCAGCGGATCGGCATCGGCGAGGGCCTGGGCCTCGGCCAGGTCCGCCGCGCGCAGCACGTAGGCACCGCCGCTTCCATCGGAGAACCCGCCGCTCAACTCCAGCCGGCCCTGCGCGCGCAACTGGCCGATATAGGCCAGGTGGGGCTCGATCACACCGGCATCGAAACCCGGCTGCCGTATCGCCATGACCAGGTAGCGCCGGGGGGCCGTCGCCATGTCAGATCGCCCGGCCGACGGCGGCGCCGCCGTCGTCGAGGTAGGTGTAGCCGGTCAAGCCGGCCTCCAGCGCGGCGAGCAGGCGCGTCGACTCGTCCTGCGGCAGCGCCGCGTCGGCCACGCGCGCGGCATAGGCGTCGCGCAGGTCATCGAGGCGATAGCCGACGTAGTCGAGCATGACGTCGGTGGTGTCGCCCCGGCGTTGCTGGCTGATCGCGAAGCCGCGCGCATCGGCGGGATCGACGCGTACTTCGACCGCGTCGGTGTCGCCGAACAGGTTGTGGATGTCGCCCAGGATTTCCTGGTAGGCACCGACCAGGAAGAAGCCGAGCCGATAGCTCTGGCCATGCTGCAGTTCATGCAGCGGCAGCGAGGTGTTGAGCGTCTCGTTCTCGACGTAGGTATCGATGCGACCGTCGGAGTCGCAGGTCAGGTCGGCGATGACGCCGCGCCGCGACGGCGCTTCGTCCAGGCGCTCGATCGGCATGATCGGGAACACCTGCTGGATCGCCCAGACGTCGGGCATGGACTCGAAGACGCTGAAGTTGACGAAATACTTGTCGACCAGGCGCTGGTTCAGCTCGTCCAGGGTCGCCTGGTGGCTCTTCTCGCCGGGCTTGAGCTGGGCGCGCACCGCATGGGCGATCGCGTAGAACAGGTCATCGATGCGTGCGCGATGGACCAGGTCGATCTGGCCGAGCGCATAGAGCGACAGGCCTTCACTGTGGTGGTGCTGGGCCTCGTGGAACAGCTCCACCGCCGGCCGGCTGCCCAGTTCGTCGTGGACCTCGCGCAGGTGGCGGATCACCGCCGGTTCGTCGTCGTGGATGTCGGGCACGCGGCCCTCTGGCGCCTGCTCGACCTCCGAGACGTTGGCCACCAGCACCGCATGGTGGGCAGTCATCGCGCGGCCGCACTCGGTGACCAGGCGCGGCGGCACCAGTCCGTGCGCCTCGCAGGCCTCGGCCAGGGGCTGGACGATGGTGCTGGCGTACTGGTTGGCGCCGTAGTTGATCGAGCACTCGCTACGCGAGCGGGTGCCTTCGTAGTCGATGCCCAGGCCGCCGCCGACGTCCATGAAGCGCACCTTCGCGCCCAGTGCGGACAGCTCGACGAAGTAGCGCACCGCCTCGCGCATGCCGTTGGCAATGTCGCGCACGTTGGAGATCTGCGAGCCCATGTGGAAGTGCAGCAGGCCCAGGCAGTCGGTCATGCCAGCGTCGCGCAACTGCTTCCACAGGTCGAGCACCTGTCGCGGGGAGAGGCCGAACTTGGCCTTGTCGCCGCCGCTGTTCTGCCACTTGCCGGCGCCGAGGCTGGCCAGGCGCATGCGTACCCCCAGGCCCGGCCTCACGCCCAGGGCCTGCGCCTCCTCCATCACCAGGGGCAGCTCGGAGGGCTTCTCGATGACGATCCAGGTGTCCAGGCCCAGCTTGCGGCCGATCAGGGCCAGGCGGATGTACTCGCGGTCCTTGTAGCCGTTGCAG
This sequence comes from Marilutibacter aestuarii, assembly GCF_006546775.1. Taxonomy (GTDB): domain Bacteria; phylum Pseudomonadota; class Gammaproteobacteria; order Xanthomonadales; family Xanthomonadaceae; genus Marilutibacter; species Marilutibacter aestuarii. Next base: position 2,682 of record NZ_VICE01000018.1, on the reverse strand, counting down.
ACGATCAGGCCGCCGGGACGCGAGAGCGCCATGACGGCCATCAGCTCCGGCTTGCTGCCCGCCTCAAGCCCGAATCCATCGCCGGCGTGCGAGGCCAGCGTGCCGGCGACGCCCTGGTGCTGGTTGACCTTGATCGGATAGACCGCGGTGTAGCCGCCCGGATAGTGCCAGTCGTCCATGGCCTGCGCGAACGCGCCCTGCAGGCGCGCCAGGCGGTCGCCCAGGATGTCCGGGAAGCGCAGCAGCAGCGGCAGCTTCGCGCCCTTGCCGCGGGCCTCGTCGACCAGGGTCGACAGGGCCACGGCGGGACCGGCGTCGCGGCGCGGGCTGACGGTGACGCAACCGGCACCGTCGACGTCGAAATACCCCTCGGCCCAGTGCGGGATCGAGTAGGTCTTGCGGGCCTGGTCGGGGGACCAGTCGGGCATCGGCGGGGACATCGGCGAAACACCAGCGGCGAAGGGGGACGCGCATTCTACCGTCCGCGGCCGTGAGGACGCGTGTCGGCGCCCCCGACCCCGGCCGGGCGGTCACGAACCGTTGGCGGGGGTCCGCTACAATTCGCGGCCTTGGGGCGCGGGCCGGTCGGCCCGGCCCCGTTCACCGGGACCGGCGCCATGCGGCAGCGGTCCCCGATCTCGGCACTCTCCGCGGGGCGAACCGGCAATGAACGACAACACCAACTGGCACTACGAGAACTTCGACCCGACCGGCTCGGCGATCGGCTACCGGATCACCCGCAAGCTCGACGAGGTGCAGTCCCCGTTCCAGAAGATCGAGATCTACGAGAGCACCGACTGGGGCAACCTGATGCTCATCGACGGCGCGATGATGCTGACCACGAAGGACAACTTCCTCTACCACGAGATGATGTCCCACCCGGCGCTGTTCACCCACGATGCCCCGAAGCGCGTCGTCATCATCGGCGGCGGCGACTGCGGCACCCTGCGCGAGGTGCTGCGCCACCCCGGCGTCGAGAGCGCGACCCAGTGCGACATCGACGAGCAGGTCACGCGCATGGCGGAGAAGTGGTTCCCGGAGCTGTGCGAGTCCAATGGCGACCCTCGCGCCGAACTGCTGTTCGACGACGGCGTGGCCTACATGGCGAACTGCCCGGCCGGCAGCGTCGACATCGTCATCGTCGACTCGACCGACCCGGTCGGCCCCGCCGAGGGCCTGTTCAACAAGGCGTTCTACGAGAGCTGTTCCCGGGCGCTCAAGGACGACGGCATCCTCGTCCAGCAGTCCGAATCGCCGCTGATGCTGGTCGAGCTGATCCGGGAGATGCGCGGCGAGATGGGCAAGGCGGGCTTCACCCGCTTCGCGACGCTGCCGTTCCCGCAGCCCTGCTATCCGACCGGCTGGTGGAGCTGCACGCTGGCGCGCAAGTCCGGTGGCTTCGCCTTCCGCGAGGACGCGGCGCGCGAGCGCGGCTTCGCCACGCGCTACTACACCGCCGAGGCCCATGCCGCGGCGCTGGTGCCGCCGCCCTTCCTGGCCGAAGCACTCGAAGACTGAATCCGGCGCGCCGGCCGGCTCAGCGCGCGGCCGGGGGCGTGGCCGGACGGTCCGCGCCCTCCTGCTCGCGCCCGTCGGCGGAGACGACCGCGGGCCCCGTCGGGGCCACCAGGGCAAGCAGCTCGCGGTCGCCGAGCGGGCGGAAGTCCAGGCCCCACTGTTGGCCGATGAAGTCCAGCAACGAGGCCGCCCAACGACCGCTGACCAGGGTGCCCGCATGGCCGTCGGCCAGCGTGGTGTGGGTGGGCGCGTCACCCATCTTGTTCTCCACGCGGGTGCCATCGACGAACTCCAGCGTCCGGTAGGCGCCCTGTCCCCGGGCATCGCGATCCCCGAAATGCGCGCGGAACCAGGCCCGGTCGTCGAAGAAGGCGACCCGGTCGTCGGAGGCCGCCATCGCACGCAGCGCATCGTCGAAGCGATCGAGTCCGCGGGCGACGTTGGCCAGCGCTTCCGGGCTCCAGGCGTGGTCGAAATGCATCGCCCAGTGGGTGTTGTCGAAGATGCCCACGAGCACCACCCGGGTGTCGGGGTGGCGCGCATGGATCCGGGCGACCGACTCGCCCAAGGCCGCCACGCAGGCGTCGATGGCGCCGTTGACGCGCGCGTCGCCGGGATCCGCGCCCAGCGCCTCCAGCGCGCGCTGCGTGCCGAAGCTGTTCACGCCGATGCGGAACACGACGGCGCCGTGGCGCCAGGGTGCCGGATCGGCGTCCATCATCGCCAGCAGCGACGGTACCTCGCGGTAACCTTCGACCAGGTCTTCGCAGCCGGCGCCAGAGATCGCGAAGTTGTAGTCGTAGTCCTGCTTGCGCGGTGCGCGGGCGGGAATGCCCACGGCGCGCAGCGCCCGCGCGATGCGTCCGCGCGTGCCGCGCACGCCCCACTCGCCAAGGTCGAGCTGGTCCGCGCGCAGGCGGGCGAGGATCTCGTACCAGTTGAAGCTGACGGCCCGATAGGCGCCCCCCCGCGCCGGGTCGCCTTCGGGAAAGCTGATCCGGTCCTGGTAGGAATGGCTGTCGGAATCGCCCACCACGGCAAGCGCGAAGCGTGGCGATGCACCCGTGTCACCCGGCGCCGGCGCGTCGCCGCCTGTGCAGGCAGCCAAAGCGAGCAACGCCATCGGCCACCCGGCGCGCGACAGCGCGCGCGCGGCGCGGCTCA
>NZ_VICE01000017.1 GCF_006546775.1 Marilutibacter aestuarii | reverse complement strand
TGCCCGCCTCGCCACGCAGCGTCGATGCCCAGGCGACGACGCCCCCGGACGCGCCGCCCGTCGCACTCGCCCCCGCGCAGCTGATGGCCCAGGCCGGCATGCGCGCCACCCTCGACGGCGGCTACGCGCTGGTGCCCCGGGGCGATGGCGCCTTCTTCCGCCAGGCCGGGCTCGAACCGGGCGACGTGCTGCTGGCGGTGGACGGGCGTCCCCTCGACCTCGAGCGCCTGCGCGGCCTCGAGGCCGAACTCGGCACCCGCGCGTCGACCGTACTCACGGTCAAGCGCGGCGACCAGACACGAACGATCACCCTGCAGGCCACGCCACCTTGAACCGCTCCTTTGTTTCCAGCTTGCTGATCGCCAGCCTGGCGCTGCAACCGATCGCCCCGTCGCGGGCGCAATCCGCGACGCCCAACGCCGCCGAAGCCCTGGACATGCAGGGCGCGGACATCCGCGCCTTCATCCAGGACGTCGCGCGCGCCACCGGCACCACCTTCATCGTCGATCCGCGGGTGCAGGGCACGGTCAACGTCAACCGCAGCGCGCCGATGTCCGAGCAGGAGTTGCTGGGCGTGCTGCTCGCGGTCCTGCGCGCGAACGGCCTGGTCGCCGTCCCCGCCGGGGCCGGTGCCTACCGCGTGGTCCCCGACGACACCGCCGCGCAGCAGCCCGGCTCGGCGGGTGGCGGGGCGATGGGCTTCGCCACCCAGGTCATCCCGCTGCGAACGGTCGATGCGCGGATCGCCGCCGAGACGCTGAAGCCGCTGGTCGGTCGCGGTGGCGTGGTGCTGCCGATGCCGCAGTCCAACAGCCTGCTGGTGGCTGACTACGCCGACAACCTCAGGCGCATCCGCGAGCTGGTCGCCCAGGTCGACAGCGATCGCGCGACGATCGACACGGTCACCCTGCGCAACAGTTCGGCCCAGGAGATCGCCGCGACCGTGTCGCGCCTGTTCGGCATCGGCGGCGCCGAAGGCGGCAGCGCGGCGCTGTCGATCCTGCCGGTGGAGAGCAGCAACTCGATCGTCGTGCGCGGCGACGCCGCCCTCATCCAGCGCGTCACCGCGATGATCCTGGAACTCGACCGCCGCGCCGAGAGCAGCGGCGACGTCCGCGTGGTGAAGCTGCGACACGCCAACGCCGAACAGCTGTTGCCGGTGCTGCAGCAACTGGTCGGACAGTCGCCCGAAGGCGCGCCTTCCGCCGACCGCCCCGCCAGCAACGCGGTCGATCCCGCGGGCGCGGGCGCCCAGGTCATCGCGGGCACCGCGGGCAAGCGCCCGACCATCGTCCGCTACCCGGGCTCGAACTCGATCATCATCAACGCCGACCCGGAAACCCAGCGCACACTGCTCGACGTGATCAACCAGTTGGACACGCGCCGCGAGCAGGTGCTGGTCGAAGCCATCGTGGTGGAGATTTCCGACGAGGCCGCGAAGGAACTGGGCGTGCAGTTCCTGCTGGCCGGCAAGGACGGGCGCATTCCGTTCACCGCCACGCAATACCCCAGCTCGAGCGTGGGCATCATGCCGATCGCGGCCGGCGTCGCCGCCGGGGCGCCTGGCGAGGACGACGACGGCAACCCCTTGCTGGACGCCGCCCGCACCGCGGCCCTGAACTCGCTGCTCGGCCTGAGCGGCGGCCTGGCGGGCATCGCCGGCAGCAGCGGCGATGCGGTATTCGGCATGATCATCAACGCGGTCAAGTCCGACACCGGCTCGAACCTGCTGTCGACGCCTTCCATCCTCACGCTCGACAACGAGGAAGCGCGCATCCTGGTCGGGCAGGAAGTGCCGATCACCACCGGCGAGGTCCTGGGCGACTCCAACAGCAACCCGTTCCGGACGATCCAGCGCCAGGACGTGGGCGTGCAACTGGAGGTCAAGCCGCAGGTCAACAGCGGCGGCGGCATCACCCTGTTCCTGCGCCAGGAGGTGTCCTCCATCGCCGGCCCGGTGAGTTCCAGCCTCAACGAACTCGTCCTCAACAAGCGCGAGATCGAGACCCGGGTGCAGGTCGACGACGGCGCCATCGTCGTCCTGGGCGGACTACTCGACCAGACCGACCGGGTGACCGTCGACAAGATCCCCGGCCTGGGCGACATCCCGCTGATCGGCGGCCTGTTCCGCAGTACCGCGCGCCGCAACGACCAGCGCAACCTGATGGTGTTCATCCGGCCCACCGTGCTGCGCGACGCCGCCGACGCGCAGCGCGCCACCTCGCAGCGCTACGACTACATCCGCGACCGCCAGCTGCAGGCGCAGGACCCGCGGCAGCAGCGCGCCACGCTCGATGCCCTCGTCCAGGACTACCTGCGCGCGAGCCCGCCCGTGGCCCCGCCCGTGCCCCTCCCCGCCGCACCGCTCCCGGCACCCGCCCCGGGGAGTGCCGAACCGCCATCGTCGTCCACGCCATGACCATCGACGCGCCCGCCCGCCTGGCATACGCCTTCGCCAAGGCCCATGGCATCGTCGTGCTCGACAGCGACGAGGCGCGCGTGCGGATCGGCCTGCGCGAAGGTGCCGACAGCGAGGCGCTGCTCGAGGCCCGTCGTGCGCTGGACCGGCCACTGCAGGTCGAGCGCCTCGATCGCGCCAGCTTCGACCGGCAACTGTCGGAAGCCTACGCCGATGCCGGACTGGACCGCGCGACCGACGCAGACGCCTTCGATGCGCACGGCAGCCTGGACGCGCTGGTCGACGACATGCCCGCGACGGCCGACCTGCTCGAGAGCCAGGACGACGCGCCGATCATCAGGCTCATCAACGGCCTGCTCGCCGAAGCCGCGCGCCTGGGCGCATCCGACGTGCACGTCGAACCTTCCGAAGCCCATCTGCGGGTGCGTTTCCGGGTGGACGGCGTCATGCGCGAGATGCTTCGCCTGCCCGCGCGCATCGCCCCGCTGCTGGTGTCGCGGGTGAAGGTGATGGCGCGGCTCGACATCGCCGAGAAACGCATCCCACAGGACGGTCGCATCTCCGTGTCAATGGGAGCAAAGGCGCTCGACGTGCGCGTGTCCACGCTTCCCGCGCGCGGGGGCGAGCGCGTGGTGATGCGCCTGCTCGACAAGGAGCAGGGAATTCTTTCGCTGCGCGAGCTCGGCATGCCGTCGCAGGTGCTGCAGGCGGTCGACCGCGCGCTCGGTGTGCCCAACGGCATCATCCTGGTCACCGGCCCGACCGGATCGGGCAAGACGACCACGCTCTACGCCGGGCTGGCAGGGCTCAACGACGGCAGCCGCACCATCCTCACCGTGGAGGATCCGGTCGAGTACGCCATCGACGGTATCGGCCAGACCCAGGTCAACGCCAAAGTCGGCATGAGCTTCGCGGCCGGCCTGCGCGCGATCCTGCGCCAGGACCCGGACACGGTGATGGTCGGCGAGATCCGCGACCCGGAGACCGCGCGGATCGCGGTGCAGGCCAGCCTCACCGGCCACCTCGTCCTGTCCACCGTGCACACCAACGACGCCGTCGGCGCGATCACCCGCCTGCGCGACATGGGCGTGGAACCCTTCCTGCTCGCCTCGACGCTGCGCCTGATCCTGGCCCAGCGCCTGGTGCGGCGCCTGTGCCCGGCCTGCCGTGCGCCACGGGAGCCCGATGCCCTCGCGGTGCGCGTACTCGGCACCGCCGTCCCGGCCACGCTTTACCGGGCGACGGGCTGCCAGGCCTGCAACCATACCGGCTACGCAGGCCGGTTGGGGGTCTACGAGGCGATCACCATCGACGAACCGCTGCGCCGCCTGATCGGCGAGAACGCCGACGAAGGCTGCATCGCCCGCGCGGCGTTCGCCAACGGTGCGCGCCTGTCCCGGGCCGCCCGCGACTGCGTGCTCGCCGGGCACACGACGCTGGAGGAAGCATTGCGCGTCACCCACCAGGACACAGGCGCCGATGGCCAGGTTTGAGTACGCCGCGCTCGACGTACGGGGGCGACGACGGCAGGGCGTGGTCGACGCCGCTGACCCCGATTCCGCCCGCGCACGGCTCCAGGCGCGGCGCCTGCTGCCCACCCGGCTCGAACCGGCAAGCGCTTCACGACCCGCCGCGCGCGGACGCAGCCTGCTCGATCGCTTCAGCGCACGCGACGCGACCCTGTTCACCCGCCAGCTGGCCACCCTGGTCACCGCCGCCCCCCTGGAGGAAGCACTGCGCACGATCGGCTCGCAGGCCGAGAAGCCCGCCGTGCGCCGGGTCGTCATGGCCACCCACGCGCAGGTGCTGGAAGGCTTCCGCCTGTCGGACGCGATGGCACGCCAGGGCAAGGCCTTCCCGCCGCTGTACCGGGCGATGGTCGCCGCCGGCGAGAGTTCGGGTGCCCTGCCCGACGTGCTCGAACGCCTCGCCGACCTGCTCGAGCGCGAGCAGCAGGTGCGCGGAAAACTCGTCACCGCACTCGTCTATCCCGCGGCACTGGCGATGACGGCGGTTTGCGTGGTGATCGCGCTGATGCGCTTCGTCGTGCCGCGGGTGGTCGACCAGTTCGATTCCATGGGTCGCGAGTTGCCGGCGCTGACGCGCGCCATCATCACGATCTCGGACCTGATGACCCAATGGGGGCTGCCGGCGCTGGTACTGCTCGCGCTCGGCCTGGTGGCGTTCCGCGGCCTGCTGGCGCGCGACGCGTTCCGCTTGCGCTTCGACGCCCTGGTCCTGCGCACCCCGCTGCTGGGGCGGCTGGTGCGCGACGTCCACGCCGCGCGCATGGCGCGCACGCTGTCGATCATGGTCGACAGCGGATTGCCGATCATGGAAGGGCTGGCGATCACGGCGCGCACCGTGCACAACCGCGTGCTGCGAGGCGCCACCGACGACATGGTGGCGTCCATCCGCGAAGGCGGCAGCCTGTCCGCGGCGATGAAGCGTGCCGGGGTGTTCCCGCCGACCCTGCTCTACATGGCCTCCAGCGGCGAGAACAGCGGGCGCCTGGCGCCGATGCTCGCCCGCGCGGCCGACTACCTCGAGCGCGAGTTCAACACCTTCACCACGGCCGCGATGAGCCTGCTCGAGCCGGTGATCATCGTCCTGCTCGGCGGCGTGGTCGCGGTAATCGTGCTGGCCATCCTGCTGCCCATCCTCCAGTTCAACTCGCTCGCCCTCTAGCAAGCGTCCCCATGCCCACCCCGGACCCGATGCCGACATGAACCCCTCTGCCACGCCCCAACGGATACGCCCGATCCCCGCCCGGCCGCGACGCGCGGCCGCCGGCTTCACCCTCGTCGAATTGATGGTCGTCATCGTCATCATCGGCCTGCTCGCCACGGTGGTGATGATCAACGTGATGCCCAGCCAGGACCGCGCCATGGTCGAGAAGGCCCGCGCCGATGTCTCCGTGCTTGAGCAGGCCACCGAGACCTACCGCCTCGACAACCTGGCGTATCCGACCACGGGGCAAGGCCTGCAGGCCCTGTTGCAGGCGCCCGCCGGCCTCGCCCGGCCCGAGCGCTACCGGCGCGGCGGCTACATCCGTCGCCTGCCCGAGGATCCGTGGGGGCACCCGTACCAGTACCGCGCGCCGGGCCGTCGCGGTCCGTTCGACGTCTACTCCCTGGGTGCCGACGGCGTCGAGGGCGGCGAAGGCGACAACGCCGACATCGGCAACTGGGAATGAACCAGCGCGCGCCCCGGCACTCGCGTGGCTTCACCCTGGTGGAGCTGATGGTGGTGCTGTTCATCATCGGTCTGGCCGGGGCCGCCGTGGCGATGACCGCGCCGGGCCGGGACCCGCTGCGTGAACAGGCCGACCGCTTCGCGGCGCGCCTGGCACTGGCCCGCGACGAGGCCATCCTGGGCACGCGCACGATCGAAGTCACCGCGACCTCGCAGGGGTACGGCTTCTCGCGGCGCCAGTTCGAAGGCTGGCAGGCGCTGCACGCGCCGCCGTTCGGCAACGTGCTCTGGGAGGACGGCGTCCGGGCGCGCTTGCCGCGCAACGATGAGCGCCAGCGCTTCCAGTTCGATCCGACCGGAGCGGCGCTGCCGCGGTCACTGCGCCTGGAGCACGAGGCCGACGGTTTGACCGTCGAGGTCGATGCCGCCGGCAAGGTACGGGTGCATGCCGCGCGCCGCTGACGCCATGCGCCCGCGGGGCTTCTCCCTGATCGAGGTGCTGGTGGCGATGGCCATCTTCGGCCTGGCCGTGCTTGCCCTGCTCAACCTGGCGGGCGAGAGCACGCGCAACGCCGGCTGGATGCGCGAGCGGATCCTCGCCGGCGTGGTGGCCGACAACCGCGCGGTCGAGGCGAGCCTCGCCGATCGCGCCGAGCTCGACGCGATGATGGCCGTGGGCGATGGCGTGGAAGAGGCCGGCGGACAGGAATGGCGGTGGACGCGTCGCTTCGAGGCCACGCAAGTGCCCGGCGTGATGCGGGTGGACGTCACCGTCATGGCACCGGACTCGGATCGCATTGCCGCCGAGCTGACGCTGTACAGGACCCCACCATGAAGGTCCGCGTCCGCGCGCCCAGCGTCCCGGCAAGTCAGCAGCGGGGTTTCACCCTCGTGGAGATGCTGGTGGCCCTGTTCGTCTTCGGCCTCATCGCAGCGTCCGCGGTCGCGGTGATGGCGTATGCCATCGACAACCAGGACGTGGTGCGCGGACGCGCCGAAGAGGTCGCTGCGTTCCAGCGTGCGCGCGCCTTGTTGCGCGCGGACCTCGGCCAGGCAGCGGTGCGGCGGGTGCGCGACGCCAACGGACAGGCCGCGCGCCGCGCGTTCGTCGCCGGCGGCCCCGACGCGCCGGTACTGCTGGGCTTCGTGCGGCGCGGCTGGAACAATCCGGAAGGCGAAGCGCGCGCCTCGATGCAGTACGTGGAATACCGCATCGTCGAAGGCCGCCTGGAGCGGCGTACCCGCCCGGCGCTCGATGGCGCGGCGATGTCCGCGCCGCAGGTCCTGCTGGAGGGCGTTCATTCGGCCCGAGTGCGCTACCGTTTCCGCGGCGACTGGCTCGAGGGCTGGCCGGGCGGCGCGGACACGCTGCCGGACGCGATCGCGCTGGACCTCGAGCTCGACGGTTTCGGTCGCGTCGAGCAATTGTTCCTGGTCCCGGCGGTGCCCGCATGAACCGCGCACGCCGGGGGCGGCCGTCGGTGCAACGCGGCGTCGCCCTGCTGACGGTGCTGTTGCTGGTCGCGGTGATGTCGGTGCTGGTGGTGTCCATGCTCGACGACATCCGGTTCGCGACGCGGCGCGCACGCAACGTGCAATCGGTGACGCAGGCACAGTGGCATGCGCTGGGCGCCGGAGCGCTTGCGCGCCAGACGATCCTGCGCCTGGACGCGGCGCAGCCCGGTCGCACGACCCTGGCAGGTGGGTGGAACGGGCGTACGGTGCCGTTTCCCATCGAGGACGGTGAAGGCGGCATGGCAACGCTGCGCATCCGCGATGCCGGCAATTGCTTCAACCTCAACAGCGTCGTCGAGGGTGCCGTCGAACAGTGGCAGCGACGCGAGCTGGGCGCGCGCCAGTACTCCGCACTGCTGCATGCACTCGACTTCGACGATGCGCAGGCCACGCAACTGGTGGACGCGCTGGTCGACTGGATCGACAGCGACGCGACGCCCTCGTCCGCCGGCGCCGAGGATGCCCATTACGCCCATCGCGAACCGGCAAGCCGAACCTCGGGCAGTCTGCTCGCGGACACCAGCGAGCTGCGCGCGATCGCCGGCTACTCGGCGTCCGCCTACGCGCGCCTCCGGCCCTACGTGTGTGCGTTGCCGGACGCCGGGCTCTCACCGCTCAACCTCAACACACTGGGCCCCGACGACGGCCCCCTGTTGTCGATGCTCACCCTGGGTGCACTGGACGCGGCGCAGGCCCGGCGCACCATCGCCGGACGCCCGGCCGGCGGCTGGGAAGACCCCGCCGCATTCTGGAGCCAGCCCCTGCTCGCCGCCGCCGCGCCGCCCAACCCGGTACTCGAGCAGGTCGCCCTGCGCACCCGCTTCTTCGGCGTCCGCGCCCGGGTGGAGTACGGCGACGCGCAAGTGGTGCTGGACGAACTGCTCGAACTTCGCGCCGGCACGCTGCTCCTGCGCGCCCGCCAATGGAACCCGGACCCATGACAGCCTTCACCCGCCTGCACCTGTTGGCGCCTGCCGGCACCAGCGCGCAGTGCCTGACCCTCGATGATTCAGGGCGGATCATCGCCCGCGAGCAATGGTCACTGGATCCGCCGGTGCACTGCCTGCCGGCGCGACCCGACACGCCCGTGCGCGAAGTCCTCGCCGTGCCCGGCGCCGCGGTTGGCAGCACGTGGCTGGCGATCGAGGCCGCCAGCGAGGCGCAGGCCGTCGCGCTGGCCCGCCACCGCCTGGAAGGACGGCATGCGTCGGCCGCTGGCGCGCTGCACGTGGTGCTGGCACCGGCCGTTGCAGGCGCGCCCGAGCGCCAGGCGCTGGTCGTCGACGCGGCGCTGATGCAGCGTTGGCTGGACACGGCACGCGCCGTGGGCATCGAAGCCGACGCAATGCTGCCCGACTACATGCTGCTCCCCTCGCCCATTGGGGCGGGCGGTGATCGCCTGGCGCCAGCGGGCGATGCGATCACGATCCTCGAGCGGGCGGGCCAGTGGCTGGTACGCGGCGACCGCCTGGCATTCACCGCCGAGCCCGAGCTCGCGCGCCTGCTGCTGGAAGACCGCCAGGGCGAGCCGTTCGCCCCCGTCCCCGATGCAAGCGATGCGCGCCTCGCGGCCGGCGCGATGCAGGCTTCCGTCAACCTGCTGCAGCACCGCTTCGTGCCCCGGCGCGCCGACAGCGGCCCGCCGCCCCTGCGTCGCATGGCGCTGCTGGCCGCACTGCTGGTGGCGTCGCCCGCGCTGCTGGCCGCGGGCGACGCCCTCCGGCATGGGATCGCGGCCAGCCGGCTCGAACGCGAGGCGACGGACACTGCGCGGGACCTGCTCGGGGCGTCGGCAGCCGACCTGCCGCCGGCCACCGCGTTACAGGACGCACTCGATGCAGGCACCCCCGGCACGATCCCGCTCGCACCGCTGTTCGCCGCGGTGGACCAGGTGCCCGGCCTTCGGCTCGAGCGACTGGATGCGGGGGACGGGGCGCCCGTCGTCGTCTGCGTCGTGCCCGGCGCTCCGGCCGACCTGGAGGCGCTGCGCGAAGGGCTGGCGCACGAAGGGCTGCCGATGACACTCGCTCCGGAGGCCTCCGCGCCCGCCGACTGCCCGGGCCGTGCCGTCCTACTCTCTCCGGAAGCCGAACGATGAACCCGATCCCCTCCCTGCGCCGCTGGTGGGCCGCCCGCGACAGGCGCGAGCAGTGGCTGGTCGGCACGATGTGCCTGATGCTCGCGACCTTCGCCTACGCCTATGGCGTGCTGTTGCCCCTGAACGCCCTGGGCCGCGAAGCCAGTGCACGGTACGACCGGGCCGCGGCCGACGTCCTGCGGGTACGCGAGCAGGCGGGGGCGCTTCGTGCGATGCGCCAGTCCGCGTCGACGCGGCCCCTCGACCTGGCGACGGTCCGCGAGACCCTGGGCGATGCCGGGCTGGCTGACGCAACGCACCGTCTGGACGGCGACGAGGTCGAGATCGAACTCCAGGACGTGGAAGCCGCTGCGCTGTTCGCATGGCTGGAGCGCCTGCGACTGGCCCACTCGGCGGCGCCCACGACGCTGCACGTCGAACGGCGTCCGGCCGGCGTGACGGCCCGGCTCCGGCTTCCGCTGCAATCCGTCGATCCGCGGGCGGGCGCGCGATGAGCACGCGACGCCTGCTGGTGCTCTTCCTGCTGCTGCTCGCGGTCTCGATGGCGATGCTGGTGCCGTTGCGCCTGCTGCTCGCAATCCCGGGCATGCCGGCCACGGGCGGGTCGGCGCGGGCCGTCGACGGAAGCGTGTGGCGGGGCACGCTGCGCGGGCTGCAGTGGGGCAAGCTGCGCCTCGACATCGTGCATGTCGCACTCGAACCACTGCCGCTGGTGATCGGCGAGCGCCGTTGGGAGATCGAGAGCTCCGGACTTTCGGCGACCTGGGTGCAGGGACGCCGCCAGGGACTGCGCGATGGCGCCGGCGAGATCGCGATCGACCTGGCCGGGCTCGCGGCGCCGGCCCGGCTGGGCCTGGAGCAGGCGCGGCTGCTGTTCCGCGCAGGCCGCTGCGAGGATGCGGGCGGCAGCCTCAGCGTCGAACTGCCACTCCCCGATCCGTCTCGTGGCCGCGCCGAGGCAAGCGCCGACGCGCCGTCGCAAACGGCGGCAGGCCTGCGCATGGAAGGGCCGATCGCGTGCGATGGCGCGCAGGGCACGGCGGTGCTGCAGCCCGTCTCCCCGTTGCCCCCGGGCATCGACCGCGTCGAATGCCGGCTTCGCGTCGATGCCGACGGCGGCGTCTCCATCGACACGGTCGCCGCGACCGAGGTGCCCGCCGCCCGCCTCGCCCTGGAACGGGCCGGCTTCGAAGCCGGGCCCGAGGGCATGCATCGCCGGGACCTTCTGCACGCGCTGCCCTGACGGGCGCTTGATCGCTGTCAACGCATTGACACATGACAGTCCTGGATGCGCGATCGCGCTCCGGAGGCGGAGCCCCACGCGCCATGGCCGAACGGACACACGGCGCAACCGCACCCGGGGTGACCGGTAAACCGTTGATTTCAATGGGCCCGACCCGTTCTACACGATTCCGCCACATTTCCGACAAGCCAGTGAAATAAGACAGTCCTGTCATACATCCGTCACTTTTTTTACATAGGCTGCGCGCATTCTTCCAACACCCCAACGGCACCGCCATGAAGATTTCCCCCACCCTCCTCTCCGTCGCCCTGCTCGCCTGCATGGCACCTGCCGCGCACGCCGCCGTCGATATCGACGAGATCGGCGGCTCGAAGGTGAGCTTCGAGGGCCTCGTCCAGACCGACGGTGCCTGGTACGACAGCGATGGCTTCGACCTCGACGCCGACCCGAACGACGGCGACGACACCGACTTCGAGCTGCGCCGCGCCGAACTGGTGCTCAAGGGCAAGGGACCGGGCAACGTCGACTGGGTCCTGGGCTACGACGCCGCCGGCGACGGCAAGTGGCTCGACGCCAACATCAAGTACAGCTTCGACGACAAGCGCCAGTACGTGCAGGTCGGCCAGTACAAGCAGTTCAATTCGATGGAAGAGCTGTCCTCGACCAAGAACAACGACTTCATCTCCAAGGCCGTCGTGACCGGCCTCTACTCGGTCGGTCGCCGCATGGGCGCCAGCTACGGCTACCGCACCGACAACTGGAACGTCAGCGGCGGCTGGTTCGGCCGCGAGATCACCGAGGGTCGTGGCCGCGGTTCCGGTTACGGCCTGCGCGGCAGCTGGGCGCCGGTCAACGAGGAAGGCAACATCTTCAACGTCGGCCTGTCCTACGTCAGCAACGACACCTACAACGACACCATCCGCGTCCGCAGCCGCCCGGCAGCCGAGCTGTCCAACCGCCTCGTCGACACCAACATCCGCAACGCCGACGGCACGTCCACGCTGGGCCTGGAGAGCTTCTGGGTCCGCGGTCCGTTCAAGCTGCAGGCCGAGTACATGGTCAATACGGTCGACCGCTACGAGACCGGCTTCGCCGACCAGCCCGGCGGCGACTACCAGACCCAGGGCGGCTACCTCAGCGGCCTGTGGAACGTCACCGGCGAGACCTGGAGCAACAAGGACGGCACCCCCGGCACCGCCAAGCCCGCCAACCCGTCGCGCGGCATGTGGCAGCTCGGCGTCCGCTACGACACGCTGGACCTGAACGACGGCGACACCCGCCCGGGCAAGCTCGATGCGTGGACGTTCGGGGTCAACTACTACTGGCGCTCCAACTTCAAGTTCGCCCTCGACTATGTCGACGTCAGCGCCGAACGCAACGGCATCGACGAAGACCCGAGCCTGGTCGCGGCGCGCGCGCAGTTCTACTGGTAATCCTTCTACTCTCCCCCTGAAGGCTTTGATGGGCGCGGTGCCTGCATCGCGCCCATTTTTTTGCCCGGCGCGCCAGCGGCGGCCATGCGGCGAATGCCAGTGCGCCGCGGCGGCCGGATTCGCCACGTCGCTGCCCCGGGTGCGCTCCGCTTACCCGGGCTACGGCGGGCGATCAGGCGTTCGCGGCTTCGTAGGATGGGTAGCGCGAAGCAAAACCCATCGTCCGTCATGCGTGCGGCTCCGCGACGGTGGGTTTCGCCTTCGGCTCTATCCACCCTACGGTCCTGCCGTTGCAGTTGCAGTTGACCTTGACCATGACCTTCGCGACTTTGAGGCCGCCGGTTACCGCAGGGCATGGCGGCCGCAGAGGCGCTCTTGTCCGGGCGAAGCGAGTCTGGGCGCCATGCCGCCATGACCGAGGCGCAGAGGGGACCGGTGAGGCCAAGCCGGACCGGCGGCCGATGTACCCCGCGGTTTTGGTTCCTTTTGACAAGACAAAGGGGACTCGCACGCGCAGCGGGCGAAAGCCTTTGACCTTGGCCAGATGCCGGCCCCCCGGGTGCGCTTCGCTTACCCGGTTTACGCGGCTGCGGCTGCCGTATGCCTTGCATCGCGGACCCGGGGAGCCTCTCTTCCCGGATGGAGGATTTGTGTCCGGCGGTCCTGCCCGCCCGCGCGGAAGCCTTCCGTTTGACCCGGAAAGCCCTTTTAAATCAAGTAGATGAATATTAGTCCCCGGCGTGTAACAGGTGTGTAACAAAAACATCATTTCATAGCACCATCCGCCGGGCAGTCCGGCTCGAACCCCAGTCACGGAGTCACCATGAAATCCTCCCCGGCCCGTTTCGCCGTCCTCGCCCTCGCCACCACGCTGGCCCTGGCCGCCTGCACGCCGTCGACCGACGCCCCGGCCACCGCCGACGGCGCGACCACGCCGGCCACCAGCGACGCCACTGCCGGCGACAAGGTCGCCGCCGAGATCACCGGTGCCGGCGCGACCTTCATCTTCCCGCTGATCTCCAAGTGGTCCAGCGACTACAACGCGCAGACCGGCGCCAAGGTGAACTACCAGTCGATCGGTTCGGGCGGCGGCATCGCCCAGATCAAGGGCGGCACGGTCGATTTCGGTTCGTCCGACGCCCCGCTGAGCCCCGAAGAGCTGGCCGAGGCCGGCCTGGGCCAGTTCCCCTCCGCCATCGGCGGCGTCGTGCCGGTGCTGAACGTCGAGGGCATCGCCCCGGGCCAGCTGCGCCTGACCGGCGCCCTGCTCGCCGACATCTACCTGGGCAAGATCACCAAGTGGAACGACCCGGCGATCGCCGCGGCCAACCCCGGCGTCAGCCTGCCCGACGTCAAGATCACCCTCGTGCACCGCTCCGACGGCTCGGGCACGACCTTCAACTTCACCAACTACCTCTCCAAGGTCAGCCCGGCGTGGAAGGACAGCGTCGGCGAAGGCAAGTCGGTCAAGTGGGTCGACGGCGTCGGCGGCAAGGGCAACGAGGGCGTCGCCTCCTACGTCCAGCAGATCAAGGGCTCGATCGGCTACGTCGAACTGGCCTATGCGATCCAGAACAACATGGCCTACACCACGCTGCAGAACGCGGCGGGCAACTGGGTGACCCCGAGCGCGGAGAGCTTCCAGGCCGCGGCCGCGACCGCCGACTGGGCCAACACCCAGGACTTCCACCTGGTGATCACCAACGCCCCGGGTGCCGATGCGTGGCCGATCACCGCCACCAACTTCATCCTGATGTACAAGCAGCCCAAGGACGCCAAGCGCAGCGCCGATGCCATGGCTTTCTTCAAGTGGGCCTTCGAGAACGGCCAGTCGCAGGCCTCGGAGCTGCACTACGTGCCGCTGCCGGCCGAGCTGGTGCAGCAGATCGAGTCGTACTGGGCGGCCGAGTTCAAGTAATGCACCGACCCGTGCCCGCACCGCGGGCACGGGGTCCGGTCCGACCGACGTCCCGGCGCAAGCCGGGATCCTGCTTTTCCCGCCGGCGCATGGCGCACGAGGCCAGCGCCAACCCGCCAGGACCCCGCGGGCGCGGACCCCGCCCCCGCGGGCATGAACAAGACGAGTGCCGGTATCCCAGATGAATGCGACGACTGCGTCCGCCTCAGCCCCCAGCGTCCGCGACATCAAGGACGCGCGACACGACCGCTGGTTCCGCTACCTGCTCGTGGCCACCGTCGTGCTGGTGCTGGTCGCGCTGGCCGGCGCCGCGCTGTCCATGCTCTGGGGCGGCCGGCAGGTGCTGGCCACGTCCGGCCTGGACTTCTTCACCACCACCGAGTGGAACCCGGTCGAGGACAAGTACGGCGCGCTCGTGCCGATCTACGGCACCATCGTCACCGCCCTCATCGCGATGCTGATCGCGGTGCCGGTGAGCTTCGGGATCGCCTTCTTCCTGACCGAGGTCGCGCCGCGCTGGGCGCGGGGACCGATCGGCACCGCGATCGAGCTGCTGGCCGGCATTCCCTCGATCATCTACGGCATGTGGGGCCTGTTCGTGCTGGTGCCGGTGATGACCGAGTACGTCACACCCTGGCTCAACGACCACCTGGGCACGCTGCCCGTGCTGGGCGCGGTGTTCCAGGGCCCGCCGCTGGGCATCGGCATGCTGACCGCCGGCATCGTGCTCTCGATCATGGTCATCCCCTTCATCTCCTCAGTGATGCGCGAGGTCTTCCTGACCGTGCCCACGCGGCTGAAGGAATCGGCGTACGCGCTCGGCGCCACCCGCTGGGAAGTCAGCTGGGACATCGTCCTGCCCTACACGCGATCGGCCGTGATCGGCGGCATTTTCCTGGGCCTGGGCCGCGCGCTGGGCGAGACCATGGCCGTGGCCTTCGTCGTCGGCAACAGCGTCCGCTTCTCGCCGTCGCTGCTCGAGCCGGGCACCACGATCGCCGCGCTGATCGCCAACGACTTCGGCGAGGCCACCGAGACCTATCGTTCGGCGCTGCTCCTGCTGGGCTTCGTGCTGTTCATCGTGACCTTCGTGGTGCTTGCCATCGCGCGGCTCATGCTCCACCAACTGTCCAAGCGGGAGGGCAACTGATGGCCACCGCCACCCACGACGCGCGGATGCGCACCGCCGACACCCTGTACCGCCGGCGGCGACTGATGAACGCGCTGGCCATGGTCCTGGCCTGCAGCGCCGCGGCCTTCGGCCTGTTCTTCCTGGGCTGGATCCTGTGGACCCTGTTCGCCAAGGCCATCGGCGGCATCGACTGGGCGCTGTTCACCCAGGACACGCCGCCGCCGATGCAGGAAGGCGGCCTGCGCAACGCCTTCTTCGGCAGCGCGGTGATGTGCCTGATGGCCATCCTCATCGGCACGCCGCTCGGCATCGCCGCGGGGACCTGGCTGGCCGAGTACGGCGCCGGACGCCGCCTCGGCACCGTGGTGCGCTTCGTCAACGACATCCTGCTGTCGGCGCCATCCATCGTCCTGGGCCTGTTCGTCTACACCCTGATCGTCGCGCAGAGCGGCGGCAACTTCTCGGCGCTCGCCGGTTCGGTGGCCCTGGCCTTCATTGTGCTGCCGGTCGTGGTGCGCACCACCGACGAGATGCTGCGACTGGTGCCCGGACAGATGCGCGAGGCCGCGCTGTCGCTGGGCGTGCCGCAGTGGAAGGTGATCGTGCAGGTGATGTACCGCAGCGCCTCGGCGGGCATCATCACCGGCGTGCTGCTGGCGCTGGCGCGCATCTCCGGCGAAACCGCCCCGCTGCTGTTCACCGCCTTCGGCAACCAGTACTGGAGCAGCGACGTGATGCAGCCCATGGCCAGCGTGCCGGTGGTGATGTACCAGTTCGCCGGCAGCCCCTACGAGTCCTGGCAGACCCTCGCCTGGGCCGGAGCGCTCATACTGGCCCTGTTCGTACTGGTCGTGAGCCTGCTCGCCCGTGCCCTGCTGGTGCGCAAGAGGATCGCCCATGACTGACCTCTCTTCTCCTTTCGCTTCACGGACCCCGGCCATGAACGACGCCCGTATTTCCCTGGCCACGCCGCAGCGCGATGCCGCCGCCCAGGCCGATGCCCCGGTCAAGCTGTCCGTGCGCGGGCTGGACTTCCACTACGACGCGTTCCACGCGCTCAAGAACATCGACCTGGACATTCCCGAGAAGCGCGTCACCGCGTTGATCGGTCCGTCCGGTTGCGGCAAGTCGACCCTGCTGCGCATCTTCAACCGCATCTACGCGCTGTATCCGAAACTGCGGGCGACGGGCCAGGTGCTGCTGGACGGCGAGAACATCCTCGACCCGAAGTACCCCATGAACCGCCTGCGCAGCAAGGTCGGCATGGTGTTCCAGAAGCCGGTGCCGTTCCCGATGACCATCTTCGAGAACGTGGCCTACGCGATCCGCCACCACGAGAAGCTGTCGAAGTCGGACATGAACGATCGCGTCGAGCATGCGCTGCGCCAGGGCGCGCTCTGGGACGAGGTCAAGGACAAGCTCGGGCAGAGCGCGCTCGGCCTGTCCGGCGGCCAGCAGCAGCGCCTGTGCATCGCCCGCGCCGTCGCGTTGCGCCCCGACGTGCTGCTGCTCGACGAACCGACCTCCGCCCTCGACCCGATCTCGACCAGCCGCATCGAGCAGCTGGTCGAGGAGCTGAAGGTCGACTACACCATCGCGATCGTCACCCACAACATGCAGCAGGCCGCGCGCGTGTCCGATTACACCGCCTTCATGTACCTGGGCGACCTCATCGAGCACGGCCGCACCGACGACATCTTCTCCTCGCCAACCAAGCAGCAGACCGAGGACTACATCACCGGGCGCTTCGGCTGAAACGCCCCTCCCGCCGCCTTCCGGCGCCTCCCTACCCTTCCCGTCCAAGCCCTGCCCATCGCGATCCCGGGCCACGAGACTGGAGCCGCACATGAGTACCGACATGCACGAGCACATCGTCAAGAGCTACGACGACGAGCAGAAGCGCCTCCTCGACGAAACCCTGCGCATGGGCGAGATGGCCGCGTCACAGCTGGAGGCCGCGCTCGACGTCGTCGAGCGGCGCGACGACAAGGCCGCCGAGCGGATCATCGCCAACGACGAAGCCATCGACGCCCTGGAGCAGGAAGTCAGCCACGACGTGATGAAGCTCGCGCTGCGCGGGCCGATGGCACGCGACCTGCGCGAGATCCTCGCCGCCATCCGGATCGCCTCCGACATCGAGCGCATCGGCGACTACGCCGCCAACGTGGCCAAGCGCTCCACCGCGCTGAACCTGATGCCGGCCCTCCCGCACGTGACCGGCTTGCACGCCATCGGCACGCTGGCCGTCAAGCAGGTCCGCGACGTCCTCGTGGCCTACCGCGACAACGACGTCGAGGCGGCCAAGAACATCCGCGTCCGCGATGCCGAGATCGACATCGCCTACACCGGGCTGTTCCGGGAGCTGCTGACGTACATGATGGAAGATCCGCGCAGCATCACCGCGTGCACGCACCTGCTGTTCATGGCCAAGAACATCGAACGCATCGGCGACCACGCCACCAACATCGCCGAGAACGTCTGGTTCCTGGTGAAGGGCGAGGACGAACTGCCGCCGCGCGAGAAGCGCGACGAATCGAGCACGACGACGGGCCCCTGAGGGGGCCTGTCCGCCTGCGGGCGGAGCACGAACCGGGTCCGGGCGCGCGATGCGCCCGGCCACGACACGGGGCCGCGTACATCGCGGCCCTTTGCGTCGTGGCGGTCCGGCGGCGATGACGCATTGCAGCACGCCGCGAAGCGGCGATCGCAGTGAACGGATACTGAACGAGGCCCTGCGCATCCATCGCCGGAAGCGCAATCATGTCCCCGGGGTGTAACCGCCCGGCGCGGGCCTGCGTAAGCAGTACTGTGTCGGGCAAGCCCGCCGTCCTCCCCCGACGGCCAGGTCACGCGACATGCAGCTGTACGACTTCAATCGCAACGGATCGGCGCGACGTGCGCCCACCAACACAGAAGGAATCCCGTCATGAACAGCAACAAGAAGCCCATCGCCCTCGCCGTCGGCGCCACCCTGCTGGGCGGCCTCGCCCTGTCCTCCTCCGCCTTCGCCATGAGCGAGCTTGCCGCCGGCTACATGCAGGGCGGCGCCCAGGCCGAGAAGGCCGCCGAGGGCAAGTGCGGTGAAGGCAAGTGCGGCGTCGAGAAGATGGACGCGGACAAGAACGGCTCGGTGTCGATGGCCGAGTTCGCCGCTGCCCACGACGGCGACGACAGCCGCTTCGCGCGCTACGACGCCAACAGCGACGGCCAGATCAGCGCCGACGAGTTCAAGGCCGGCCACGAAGGCTCCTGCGGTGCCGACAAGGGCGCCGAAGGCTCCTGCGGCGGCGACAAGGGTGCCGAAGGCAAGTGCGGCGAGGGCAAGTGCGGCGGCATGGCCTGATCGAGCCCGCGCGATGACCGCCCTCCGATCCCTGCCGTCCAATGCCGTTGGCCTCGGCCTGCGGCGCGCCCTGCTCGAACCCTTGCGCAGCGCGGACGCCGGCGCCTTCGACTTCCTCGAATGCGCGCCGGAGAACTGGATCGGAGTCGGCGGTCGACTCGGCGAGGCGCTGGATGCACTCAGCGCCCGCCACCCCATCACCTGCCATGGCCTCTCGCTCTCGCTGGGAGGCTGCCTGCCGCTCGACGAGACCTTCCTCAAGCGCACGCGGCAGTTCCTCGACCGCCACCGCGTCGCGCTGTACAGCGAACACCTGAGCTACTGCAGCGACGACGGCCAGCTCTACGACCTGCTGCCGATCCCGTTCACCGAGGAGGCCGTGCACCACGTCGCCGCACGGATCCGCCAGGCCCAGGACATCGTCGGCCGCCGCATCGCGGTCGAGAACGTGTCGTACTACGCGGCCCCGCATGCCGGCATGGGCGAGGCGGCGTTCATCAACGCGGTACTGGCGGAGGCTGACTGCGAGCTTCTGCTCGACGTCAACAACGTCTACGTCAACGCGATCAACCATGGCTACGATGCCGCCGACTTCCTCGCGGCCATGCCGGGCGAGCGCATCGCCAGCATCCACGTCGCAGGCCATTTCGACGAGGCCGAGGACCTGAAGGTCGACACGCACGGCGCACCCGTCAAGCCCGATGTCTGGCATCTGCTCGACGTCGCCTTCCAGCGCTTCGGCCTCCACCCGACCCTGCTCGAGCGCGATTTCAACTTCCCGCCGTTCGGTGAACTGCTGGACGAACTGGAGCAGGTGCGCGCCCGCATGCAGCGCCATGCCGGACCCGTTGCCAGCCACGCCCGCGATGACCGCGCCCGCGCCTGACATCGGCGCCCCGGCGCGCCTGCGCGAGCAGCAGTGGTCGCTCGCCCGCCACCTGCGCGACCCCGATGGCACCCCCGCGCCCGAGGGCATCGAGGCGCGACGGCTGCAGGTCTATCGCGAACTGCTGTTCAACAACATCGAGTCGCTGTTGGCCGGGAACTTCCCGGTGATCCGGCGCATCTTCGGGGCGCAATGGCCCGTGCTGGTGCGCGACTTCTTCCGCGAACACCGCTGCCAGACGCCCCTGTTCCCGGAGATCGCACGGGAATTCCTGCGTTACCTGGAGACGCATCCCGACCCCGCACGGCCATGGCTGGGCGAACTGGCGCACTACGAATGGGTCGAGCTGGCCCTGCAGATATCCGAGGCACGCGAAGAGGACGCCGCCGCCGATCCGGGTGGCGACCTCCTCGAGGGCCGCCCCTGCCTGTCGCCGCTGGCCTGGCCGCTGGCCTACGCCTGGCCGGTGCACCGGATCGGCCCGGACTGGCAGCCCGCGCAGGCGCCCGACACGCCGACCTTGCTGCTGCTGCGCCGGCGCGCGGACGGCAGCGTGCATTTCTCCGAACTCAGCCCGCTCGCCTTCCGCCTGGCCGGGCTGCTGGGCGAGCCCCCCGGCCGCAGCGGCCGGGCATGCCTGACGCAATTGGCCGATGAGGCCGGCATTGCCTGCGACGCGGCCTTCCTCGCCCAGGGTCGCGCCATGCTCGAGCAGATGCGCGCCAGCCGCGTGGTCCTGGGCACCGCCGACTGAACGCCCCGCCACCGGGGTGGGGCCCGGCCACGCGGGTCTGCTAGGCTTTCCGGATGCAGATCCCCCGTGAAATCGCCGCCGCGGTCCGCCCCACCGGCGCCCGGGCCGCCGCCATTTCCCCGCTCGCGACGCGGTTCCGCGGCTACCTGCCGGTCATCGTCGATGTCGAGACCGGCGGTTTCGACTGGAATCGCCATGCCCTGCTGGAGATCGCGGTCGCTCCCATCGATGTCGACGCCGATGGGCAACTGGTCGTCGGCGAGGTCATCGGAAGCCATGTCGAGCCCGCTGAGGGCACCGAGATCGACCCCAAATCGCTGGAAGTCACCGGCATCGACATCGGCCACCCGTTCCGCGACGCCCTGCCCGAGCGGCCCGCGCTCGAGCGCGTGTTCGCGCCGGTGCGTGCCGCCCTCAAGAAGCACGGCTGCCAGCGCGCGATCCTGGTCGGCCACAACGCGCACTTCGACCTGAATTTCCTCAATGCCGCGGTGGCCCGCTGCGGGCACAAGCGCAATCCCTTCCACCCCTTCAGCGTGTTCGACACGGTGTCGCTGGCGGGCGTTGCCTACGGGCAAACGGTGCTGGCGCGGGCGGTGCAGGCGGCCGGCATGGAATGGAACAGCGACGAGGCGCACTCGGCGGTCTACGACACCGAGCGCACCGGGCAGCTGTTCTGCCGCATCGTCAACGCCTGGCCCCGCGCGGGAGGCTGAGCGGGGCCCGCAGGCGCGCTCAGGGCGTCGCCAGCTTCAGGCCGACCAGGCCCGCGACGATCAACAGGACGCTGGCGCCGCGCAGCAGGTTCATCGGTTCGTCGAACAGGACCACGCCCAGGATGACCGTACCCACCGCGCCCACGCCAACCCAGACCGCGTAGGCGGTGCCGACCGGCAGGGACTTCATCGCCAGGCCGAGCAGGCCGACGCTGGCCAGCATCGCGGCAGCGGTGCCGACCGATGGCCAGAAGCGGGTGAACCCTTCGGTGTACTTCAGGCCGATGGCCCAGCCGATCTCGAGCAAACCGGCGACGAAGAGGATGATCCAGGACATGGTGGCGACTCCTTGCGCCCTTGGCGGGCGTTCGTGGGGCCGTCCCCGGGTGCGATGGCGTCGCGGGGTCGTCCCCGCCGCGTTCGAGTGAGTCGATTATTTCACGCGGGCATGGCGCTGGCGCACCGCTTCGAACAGGCTCACGCCACTGGCTACCGAAACGTTCAGGCTCTCGACGCCGCCCTCGGCGTCCGCGCCGGGCATCGGGATGTTGACCAGCTGGTCGCAGTTCTCGCGCGTCAGCCGGCGCAGGCCGTCGCCCTCGCCGCCCAGCACCAGGGCGACGTTGCCGCGCAGGTCCAGGTCGTACAGCGATGCACTGGCCTCGCCGGCCAGCCCGTACAGCCACACGCCCAGCTTCTGCAGGTCGCGCATGGCGCGGGCCAGGTTGGTCACCGGGACGACGGGCACGCGGTCGGCCGCGCCCGCCGAGGTCTTGCGCACGGTCGCGTTGACCTGCACCGCCTTGTCCTTGGGGATCAGCACCGCGGTGGCGCCGGCGGCGGCGGCGCTGCGCAGACAGGCACCGAGGTTGTGCGGGTCCTGCACGCCATCAAGCACGAGCAGCAGGGCGCGTCCTTCGGCGGCCTCCACCAGGCCCTGCAGTTCGTTCTCGTTCCAGGTCTTCGCGGCGGCATAGCGCGCCACCGCGCCCTGGTGGCGCAGGCCACCGGCGACGCCGTCGAGCGCCTGCTGGGCAACGCGGCGCACGTCGATGTCGCGGCGGCGGGCCGCGGTTTCGATCTCGGCCAGGCGCGGGTTCTTCGCGCCCGCTTCGATCAGCACTTCACGGACATTGTCGGCGTCGTGTTCGATCGCGGCGGCGACGGCGTTGATGCCGGCGATCCATTGTTTCTGGCTCATGGGAACGAGGTGTCCGGGGGGCGCCCATTGTAGCGCCGGCGGCCGCGGCCGCCGACGCCTGCCCGCAGCGTCAGTACTTCTGCTTGCCGCGCCTGGCGGGCTGGCCGCGGGGGGGCGGCGGGCGCACGCCGCGCGCCTCGGCCAGGCGGAAGTCGATCTTGCGATCCTCCACGCTGGCCTTCATCACCACGATCTCGACGCGGTCGCCGAGGCGGAACTCACGGCCGGAGCGCTCGCCCGTCAGGGTCTTGCGGATCGGATCGAAGTGGTAGAAGTCGTTCGGCAGCTGGGTGACGTGGACCAGGCCGTTGACCTTGGACTCGTCCAGCTCCACGAACAGGCCGAAGCTGGTCACGCCGCTGATGACGCCGGCGAACTCGCCGCCCACGTGCTTTTCCATCCAGGCCGCGCGATAGCGCTCGTCGACTTCGCGCTGGGCCTCGTCGGCGCGGCGAGACCGTTCCGAGCACTGCAGCGACAGGGCCGCCATCTGGCTGGGCGCATAGATGAACTTCTCGGCCGCCGCGCCGGACAGGGCGTGCTTGATCGCGCGGTGGACCATGAGGTCCGGATAGCGTCGGATCGGCGAGGTGAAGTGGGCGTACGCCTCCAGCGCGAGGCCGAAATGGCCCTGGTTGTCGGGCGAGTACACCGCCAGGCTCTGGCTGCGCAGCAGCACCGACTCCAGCAGGGTCGCGTCGGGCCGCTCGCGGATCTTCCTGAGCAGGTTGGTGAAGTCGCGCGGCTGCACTTTCGGCCACGGCGGCATGCGCAGCTTGAACTCCTTCAGGAACTCCTGCAGGTCGGCGTACTTCTGTTCCGGCGGACGCTCGTGGATGCGGTACGGCGCGGGCACCTCGCGCGACAGCAGGAAGCGCGCCGCCTCCACGTTGGCCGCGATCATGCATTCCTCGATCAGCTTGTGCGCATCGTTGCGCTGGAGCATGCCGGCCTGGACGACGTCGCCGGTGTTGTCGAGCACGAAGCGCACTTCGCTGCTCTCGAACTCGATCGCGCCGCGGCGCGCGCGCGCCTTGGCGAGGATGGCGTAGAGCTGGTGCAGGCGCTGCACCTGGGGCAACAGGTCGCCGACGGTCGCCAGCGCCGCGGCGTGGTCCTCGTCGGGGATGCCCTCGCCCACCGCGTTCCACACCTGGGTATAGGTCAGGCGGGCGTGCGAATGCATCACCGCTTCGTAGAAGCGCGAGTCGGTCACTTCGCCGTCGCGGTCCACCTGCATGTCGCAGACGAAGCACAGGCGGTCGACCTTCGGCTTGAGCGAGCAGATGCCGTTCGACAGGGTCTCCGGCAGCATCGGCACGACGAAGCCGGGGAAATAGACCGAGGTGGCGCGCAGCTGCGCCTCGTCGTCGAGCGGACTGCCCGGCCTGACGTAGTGCGAGACGTCGGCGATCGCCACCACCAGGCGGAAGCCGTCGCGGTTGGGTTCGCACCAGACCGCGTCGTCGAAGTCCTTGGCGTCCTCGCCGTCGATGGTCACCAGCGGCAGCGCGCGGATGTCGACCCGCGCCGACGCCGTGGTCGCGTCGACCTCCAGCGGGACTGCGGCGGCCTGGTCGAGCACTTCCTGCGGGAACTCGTGCGGGATGTCGTGGGCATGCAGCGCGGCCTGCACCGCCAGCGAGGCGGTCAGGCGCTCGCCGAGCACGGTGAGGATGCGTCCTATCGGCGGTCGCCGGGCATCCGCCGGCTGGGTGATCTCGGCGACCACCAGCTGTCCGGCACGGGCCTCGCCCCGTGCCTCGGCGGGGATCATGACGTTGCGCTGGATGCGCGGATCGTCGGGGACCACGTAACTGATGCCCGCCTCTTCGGTGAAGCGGCCGATAAGGCGGTTGAGGCGGCGCTCGAGCACCTCGACGATCGCGCCTTCGCGACGGCCCCGGCGGTCCATGCCGGTGACGCTGGCCAGCACGCGGTCGCCATGCATGGCCTTCCGCATCTCGTAAGGCGGCAGGAACAGGTCGTCGCCACCGGCATCCGGGCGCAGGAAGCCGAAGCCGTCCGGATTGGCGATCACCACGCCCGGGACCAGGTCCATCTGCTCGGCGGGCGCATAGTCCCCCTTGCGGTTCTGCAGCAACTGGCCGTCGCGCACCATGGCCCGCAGGCGGGCGTTGAGCGCGTCGAGCCGGTCGCCCTCCTCCAGCGAGAGGCGGGCGGCGAGTGCCTCGCCCGACATCGGGCCGTCGGCGGCGACCAGCAGGCCGAGGATCATTTCCCGGCTGGCGATCGGATTCTCATAGCGCGCGGCCTCGCGCGCGGCGTGTGGGTCGTGCCGGCCCGGGGCCTCGACCGGCTTGAGGGCGCTGCCGGACGGCCTGGACGCGCCGCGCGGCTTGAAGCCCTTGGGCGGTGGCTCGGGCATCCACCCGGGTCGCTTGGATTTCGGGGACTTGCCGGCCTTCTGGCCACTGGCGGCGCCACGCTTGGCGCCGGGTGTGTCCGCCTGGGAGGCGGCCTTGGATTTACCGCGCGATGTCGGTTTCTTGGTCATATGGGCAATAGTCGCACACCGGCCTGAAGCCGGCGTCAGCAGGAGGAATGGGCCACGTCGGCCGGTACGGCGCGTGGCGAGGACGGCCCGGACGCGAGGGCGGGCCATGGATCGTGGGGCGTCGAGACGCGCGCCGCATGAGGCGGGACACGCTGCCGGCGGCGGCGATCGGGCGCGGCGCAGGCGTTGGAAGGCACGTCGGCCCGGGCGGATGCCAGGGGTCGTGACCGCCTTGGCTCAGGCGCGAGCGCCTGTCCGCTGGAGCCACTGTGGACCCGGCCACATGGACCGGAGGTGAAGCCGGCGGACCGGCACGCGGGCCGAGCCGGGGTCGGGATACAAAAAACCCCGCGCGGGGCGGGGTTTCCTGTCGCCTGGCTGGTAGTGCCAGTGCGAAATGTATGGTGCCCAGGAGAGGACTCGAACCTCCACGGAGTTGCCCCCGCTAGCACCTGAAGCTAGTGCGTCTACCAATTCCGCCACCTGGGCAAATCGCGCTGCAGCAGCAGTGCGAGCCGCGTATGTTGCGTTGGGTCGCCCGGCTTGTCAATGCCCCGCGAAGAATTTTTTTCTTCCGCGCAGCCGCCCCTGGAGGCCCGCCGCAAGGATGCGCGGTGCGGTCATGAACCACTGGTCCACGCACCTCGCCACGCGCTTGCCGCACGCGTGGGCCGGGGCTATGGTCGGGGTTCAACGACCTTCCACGGGCGGCGCCTGGCATGGCACCGCCCGTCCTGTATTGGAGCCCCCCCATGACCCGCCCCATCCCCCCGCCCCTGGTCCTCTCCCGCCTGGACGTGCAGCGAATCGAAGCGCTGCTCGAAACGCAGCCGGCCGGCGTCGATACATCGGCCCTGGAAGCCGAACTCGCGCGCGCCGAGGTCGTCGAACCCGACGCAGTGCCGGCCGACGTGATCAGCATGAACTCGACCGCGCGCTTCCGCGACGAAGACAGTGGCGCGGAACGCGAAATGACCCTGGTCTATCCGCGCGACGCCGACGGCAGCATGGACCGGGTGTCGATCCTCGCACCGATCGGGAGCGCCCTGCTGGGGATGCGCGTGGGCGAATCGATTGACTGGCCGCTGCCCGGGGGACGCCACGTCCGGCTGGCCGTGCTGTCCATCCGCTACCCGCCCGAAGCCGCCGGCGACCTGCACCGCTGAGCCCTCCGTCGCGGCCACCCCTCCGCCACCTCCACCGGCGGTGGCGGCCCGATAGAATGTCCCCTTGCCTCACAGACCGTCCCGCACATGACCGAAACCGTACGTCCGGCATTCCATGGCTTCGAACAGATTCCCCTGAAGGAATACGCCGAGCGCGCCTACCTCGACTACTCGATGTACGTGGTGCTCGACCGCGCCCTGCCCTTCCTCGGCGATGGCCTCAAGCCGGTGCAGCGCCGCATCATCTACTCGATGAGCGAGCTGGGCCTCAATGCCGGCGCCAAGCCCAAGAAGTCCGCGCGCACCGTCGGCGACGTCATCGGCAAGTACCACCCGCACGGCGACAGCGCCTGCTACGAGGCCATGGTCCTCATGGCCCAGCCCTTCTCGTACCGCTATCCGCTGGTGGAGGGCCAGGGCAACTTCGGCTCCAGCGACGACCCCAAGTCGTTCGCCGCGATGCGCTACACCGAGTCCAAGCTCACGCCCATCGCCGAGGTCCTGCTGGGCGAGCTCGGCCAGGGCACGGTGGACTGGACGCCCAACTTCGACGGCACCCTGGAAGAGCCGACCTGGATGCCGGCGCGCCTGCCGCACCTGATGCTCAACGGCACCACCGGCATCGCCGTGGGCATGGCCACCGACGTGCCACCGCACAACCTCAACGAAGTGGTCAGCGCCACCGTGCGCCTCCTCGACGATCCCGACGCCAGCACCCGCGACCTGTGCGAGCACGTGCTCGGGCCGGACTACCCGACCGAAGCGGAGATCATCACGCCACGGGCCGATCTCCTCGCCATGTACGAGACCGGCCTGGGCAGCGTGCGTGCGCGCGCCGTCTACGAGAAGGAAGGCGGCAACATCGTCGTCACCGCGCTGCCCTACCAGGCCTCGCCGGGCAAGGTGATCGAACAGATCGCCGCGCAGATGCGCGCCAAGAAGCTGCCCTGGCTGGAAGACCTGCGCGATGAGTCCGACCACGCCACGCCGACGCGCATCGTGCTGGTGCCGCGCAGCAACCGCGTGGACGTCGAACAACTGATGGGGCACCTGTTCGCCACCACCGACCTGGAGAAGAGCTACCGGGTCAACTTCAATGTCATCGGGCTTGATGGCCGCCCGCAGGTCAAGGGCCTGAAGGCCTTCCTGTCGGAGTGGCTGGTCTTCCGCACCGACACCGTGACCCGCCGGCTCAAGCACCGCCTGGACAAGGTCGAGCGCCGCCTGCACCTGCTCGAAGGCCTGCTGGTGGCCTTCCTCAACCTCGACGAGGTGATCCGGATCATCCGCAGCGAGGACGAGCCGCGCCCGGTGCTGATCGCGCGCTTCAAGCTGAGCGAGGAACAGGCCGACTACATCCTCGAGACCCGCCTGCGCCAGCTGGCGAGGCTGGAGGAAATGAAGATCCGCGGCGAAGAGGCCGAACTCGACGCCGAGCGCGACAAGCTCATCGCCACCCTGGGCAGCAAGGCCAGGCTGAAGAAGGTCGTCAAGGACGAGCTGCTGGCCGACGCGAAGAAGTTCGGCGACGCGCGCCGTTCGCCGCTGGTGGCGCGCGACGCGGCCCAGGCCATGTCGGAGTCCGACCTGGTTCCCAGTGAGCCGATGACCGTCGTGGTCAGCGAGAAGGGCTGGGTGCGCGCGGCCAAGGGCCACGATATCGACGCGGCCGCGCTGAGCTACCGCGAAGGCGATGCCCTGCTGGCCGCCGCGCGCAGCCGCAGCACGCAGCAGGTCGCGTTCCTCGACTCGACGGGACGCGCGTACTCGACCATCGTGCATTTGCTGCCATCGGCGCGCGGCAACGGTGAGCCATTGACCGGGCGCTTTTCGCCGGCGGCCGGCGCCTCGTTCCAGGCCGTCGCCAGCGGCGACAACGACACTCGCTTCGTGCTGGCGTCCAGCCATGGCTACGGCTTCGTGACCCGGTTCGAGAACCTCACCAGCCGCAACAAGGCGGGCAAGGCGATGCTCTCGCTGACCCCCGGCGCGCGCGTCATACAACCGGCGGCCGTTGGCGACGTGGCGCAGGACCGGGTGGTCGTCGCCACCACGGCCGGCCACCTGCTTGCGTTCCCGGTCGCGGAGCTGCCCGAGCTCGACAAGGGCAAGGGCAACAAGCTGATCGACATCCCGAAGGCCAAGCTCGGCACCGAGCGCGTGGTCGCCGTCGCCGTGGTCGCGCCCGGCGCGACGCTGAGCGTGAAGTCCGGCGCACGCACCATGAGCCTGTCGTGGAAGGACCTCGACGCCTACGTCGGCAGCCGTGCCACCCGTGGCGGCCTGCTGCCGCGTGGCTGGCAGAAGGTCGAAGACCTGTCGGTCGAGTAGCCGGGGCGGCGGGGACGACCATGCACGCCGACTTCTGGCACCAGCGCTGGCAGGAGGGACGCATCGGCTTCCACCAGGACGTGCCGACGCCGCTGCTGGTCGAACACTGGCCCGCGCTGGCGCTGCCGGCGCGCAGCCGGGTGTTCGTGCCGCTGGCCGGCAAGTCCCTGGACATGGCCTGGCTGGCCGCGCGTGGACATCGCGTGCTGGGCGTGGAGTTGTCGTCGCTCGCCGTGGAGCAGTTCTTCCAGGCGCAAGGCCTCGAACCGGCGATCGAGTCCGTCGGTGCCGCCCGGCACTACCGGGCAGGCGACATCGAGCTGGTCTGCGGCGACGTGTTCGACCTCGATCCCGCGCTGCTCGCGGACTGCGAGGCGGTGTTCGACCGCGCAGCCCTGATCGCCCTGCCCGCGGCGATTCGCCAGCGCTATGCCCGCGAAGTCTACGGCCGGCTGCCCCGCGGTTGCCGCGGCCTGCTGGTCAGCCTGGAATACCCCCCGCACGAGAAACAAGGCCCGCCCTTCCCGGTCGGGCCCGCCGAGATCGACGCCCTGTTCGCGGCAGACTGGTCGATCCAGTCGCTGCAGCGGCAGGACATCCTGGCCGAACAGCCGCGCTTCATCGACGAGGGCGTCACCACGCTGTGGACCGCGGCCTACCGGCTGCAGCGCCACTGAAGCCGGCCGCCGCGCCCCGCGACGGCCCGTCCCCGATCCCGCTCAGGCCGCGAACGCGGACGCATGCACGCCGGCGACCGCACGCCCGGAGGGGTCGGCCGCCTCGGCGAACGCGGCATCCCACGCGATCGCCGCCGGCGAGGAGCAGGCGATCGACTTGCCACCGGGCACCGTTGCCGCGCAGGCGGGACCGGGAAAGTACTGCTCGAAGATGTGGCGGTAGAGATAGGCCTCCTTGGTCTGCGGCGGATTGACAGGGAAGCGGCTGGCAGCCGCGGCGAAGACCCGATCGCTGACCTGCGCGGCGGCATGGTCGCGTAGACCGTCGATCCAGCCGTATCCCACCCCGTCGCTGAACTGCTCCTTCTGACGCCAGAGGATCGAGTCGGGCAGGTAACCTTCGAAGGCCTCGCGCAGGATCGCCTTCTCCATCCGCCTGCGTCCGTCCGGACCGGTGCCAGCCATCTTGTGCCGGGCGTCCATCGACATCGCCACGTCCAGGAAGTCGACGTCGAGGAAGGGCACGCGGCCCTCCACGCCCCAGGCCATCATCGACTTGTTCGCGCGCAGGCAGTCGTAATTGTGCAGGGCGTCGAGCTTGCGGATCGTCTCGTCGTGGAACTCGCGTGCGTCCGGTGCCTTGTGGAAGTACAGGTAGCCGCCGAAGACCTCGTCGCTGCCCTCGCCCGACAGCACCATCTTCACGCCCATCGCCTTGATCCGCCGGGCGAGCAGGAACATCGGCGTGGACGCGCGGATGGTGGTGACGTCGTAGGTCTCGATGTGGCGGATCACCTCCGGCAGCGCGTCCAGCCCCTCTTCGAAGGTATAGGTGAAGCCGTGGTGGACCGTGCCCAGCGCCGCGGCGGCCACTTCGGCCGCGGCCAGGTCCGGGGAGCCCTCCAGGCCGATCGCGAAGGAATGCAGGCGCGGCCACCAGGCCTCGGAGGCGTCGTCCTCCTCGATCCGCCGCCGTGCGAAACGGGCGGCGACGGCGGCGACCAGCGAGGAATCCAGGCCGCCGGAGAGCAGGACGCCATAGGGCACGTCGCACATCAACTGGCGGTGCACGGCTTCCTCGAAGGCCTCGCGCAGGGCCTGGCGGGAGACTTCGACCCCGCGGGTGGTGTCGTGGTCGCGCCACGACCGGTGGTAGTAGCGCACCAGCGCGCCGACTTCGCTGTCGTAATAGTGCCCGGGCGGGAATTGCGCGACATCGGCGCAGGTGCTCGCCAGGGCCTTCATCTCGGAGGCCACGCATACCCGGCCATCGGCATCGTGGCCCCAGTACAGCGGACAGACGCCGATCGGATCGCGGGCGATGAGGTAGCGCTTGCGCCCGGCGTCCCACAGGGCGAAGGCGAAGATACCGTTGAGGCGGTCCAGCCAGGCGGCGATGTCGTCGTCCGCGGCCGCCGACTCGCGATACAGCGCGTTGATCACCTCGCAGTCCGAGCCGGTCTGGAAGTCGTAAGGCCTGGCCAGGGCCTGCTCGAGCTCGCGGTGGTTGTAGATCTCGCCATTGACCGCCAGCACCAGGCCACCGTCCCCCGAGCGCAGCGGCTGGGCGCCGCCGGCCGGGTCGACGATGGCCAGGCGCTCATGCACCAGGATCGCGCCCTCGTCCATGTAGACACCGCTCCAGTCTGGGCCGCGATGCCGCTGGCGTTGCGATTGCTCCAAGGCCTGGCGGCGCAGGGCGGGAATGTCGTCGCCGGGTTGGAGGCCGAAGATTCCGAGGATCGAGCACATGCGGGTGGAGTTCCTTGTGGTTCGGGGCGGGCACCCGGTCCCGGGTGCCGGCGTCCATTGCGATGGTGGCGAGGGCTGTCTGGGACGGGGATCTGCAGGCAATAAAAAAGCCCACACTTCGCAGTGTGGGCCGGGGAGAGCGACGTCTTTTCTTTCGACTACGCGCTAATCACCGGCCCCATGGAGGCTGGTGTTGGTATTCGCATTGCGGATACGCGCCACGACACGCGCCGTTGCCCGGGGGCGGCGGCGGGTCGGATCGAAGCTGGCGTGGCGCGGATGCATGGACCGATCCTGCCCCAGCTTCCAGGACGACGCAAGCGACGCTTGCAGGTGAAACCGGTTCCCCGCCGCCAGGCGGCGTCACGCCGTTGGGCTAAGCTGGAGGAAAAAGGGGGACCGATGGTGAAACGATCGAGGCGCATCCTGGCGTGGGGCGCGGGCATGCTCGCGCTGTTGCTGGTCCTGCTGGCGGCGGCCGCCTGTCTCGCACTGCGCGGCAGCCTGCCTTCGCTGGAAGGCGAGCACCCGCTGGCGGGCCTCGCGGCGCCGGTGCGGATCGACCGCGACGCCAACGGCACCGTCACCATCGACGCGGCCAACCAACTCGATGCAGTGCGCGCGCTGGGCTACGTGCATGGCCAGGAGCGCTTCTTCGAAATGGACCTGATGCGGCGTACCGCCGCCGGTGAACTGGCGGCCTTGTTCGGCCCGGCGGCGGTCGAGACGGACAAGCGGCGCCGCGTGCACCGCATGCGCCAGCGCGTGCGCACGCACCTGGCGTCGTTCACCCAGGGCCAGCGCGAAGCCATCGACGCCTACGTGGCCGGCGTCAACAGCGGACTGGCCGCGCTCGACGCCCGTCCCTGGCCCTACCTGCTGGTGCGCAGGACGCCCGAACCGTGGACGGTCGAGGACGTCGCCCTGACCGGCTTCGCGATGTACTTCGACCTGCAGGACGCTGGTAACGCCAACGAACTCGCGCTGTGGCAGGCGCGCCCCCACCTGCCCGCACCGCTTTGGAACCTGCTCGTCCATGACGGCAGCAGCTGGGACGCAGCGATCATGGGCGGCCCGCGCGGCGATGCCGCCCTCCCAGGACCCGGCGAACTGGACCTGCGGACGCTGGCGCGGCCGGCCACGCCGATCGCCGCGGCCGGCCATGGCGACCGCCCCGCGCTGGGCAGCAACAACTTCGCCGTGTCCGGCGCGCTGAGCGCCACCGGCAGCGCGATCGTCGCCGACGACATGCACCTGGGCCTGCGGGTGCCGAACATCTGGTTTCGTGCGCGGCTCCGATACCCGGACGCCGACGCACCCGGCGGTCGGGTCGACGCGACCGGGTTCACCCTGCCCGGACTGCCGGCCATCGTGGTGGGCAGCAACGGACACGTCGCCTGGGCCTTCACCAACAGCTATGGCGACTGGCTGGACTGGCAGGAACTGCCCGCCTGCGCGAGCGGCACGGAGGCGACGGCCGACGACCCGGCCTGTCCGCCGGTGCAGCGGTTCCGCGAACGCATCGATGTCGCCGGCGGCGACCCGGTCGAGCTCGATATCGAGGAAACCGACTGGGGCCCGATCCTCCACCGCAGCGTGGATGGCCGGCGCTTGGCGCTGCGCTGGGTCGCGCACCAGCCAGGCGCCCTGACCGTCGGCCTGATGGACTTCCTTCGTGCCGGGTCCGTGGCATCGGCGCTGGAGATCGCCGACCGCTCGGCGATCCCGGCGCAGAACCTGCTGGTCGGCGATCGCGACGGCACGATCGCCTGGCGACTGCTGGGCGTGTTGCCACGGCGCGAGGACGCCTGCCGGGCGACACCGGTGCATGCCGCGGCCGATGCGCCACTCGATCCCCCGGCCCGCTGCCCGCCCTGGGAACTGGGCACGTCGGCCGGCGTCGCGCGGGTGGCGCCCGACGATGGCCGCCTGTGGACGGCCAACAACCGCGTCGCCGATGGCGAGGCGCTGGCGAAGATCGGCGACGGCGGCTACGTGCTCGGCGCGCGCGCGAAGCAGATCCGCGATGGCCTGGGCGCCCGCGAGCACTTCGATGAGCGCGCGCTGCTCGACATCCAGCTCGACGACCGCAGCATATTCCTGGAACGCTGGTGGCGGCTGCTGCAGGCCGAGGCCGCGCGCGGCGACGCGCCGGCCCTGCGCGAGGTCGCCGCGGCCGCGAGCGACTGGTCGGGCCGCGCGGACGTCGACTCGGTCAGCTACCGCCTGGTCCGCGGCTGGCGCCAGCATGTCCACGAGCGCATCGCCGACGGCCTGACCGGCCCGGCACGGGCCGCGCTGGGCGACGCCTTCCTGATGCCCAACCTCCCGCAGCTCGAAGGCGTGGCCTGGCCGATGGTGAGCCAGCAGCCCGCGCACCTGTTGCCGCCCCGGTTCGAGTCCTGGCAGGCCCTGTTCGAGGACGCGGCGATCCAGTTGCGCGATGAGCTGAACGCGCAGGGGCCGCTGGCCGGACGCAGCTGGGGCGAGCGCAACACCGCAAGCATCTGCCATCCGCTGCAACGCGCCCTGCCCGCGCTGGCCCGCCACTGGCTGTGCATGCCCGCCGACCCCTTGCCCGGCGACAGCCACATGCCGCGCGTGCAGGCACCGGACATGGGCGCCTCCGAACGGATGGTGGTCTCACCGGGGCACGAGGACGATGGCATCGCGCACATGCCCGGCGGCCAGAGCGGCCACCTGCTCTCCCCGTTCTGGGGCGCGGGCCACGAGGACTGGGTGCAGGGCAGGCCGACGCCCTTCCTGCCGGGACCGGTGCGCTACACCCTGACCCTGGCCCCCGTCCGCTGAGGGCGGGGCCGGCGTCTCAGGCGAGCAGGCGTTCCAGCAGCGCGCCGTACAGGCCAGGCAATGCCTCGAGGTCGGCCAGCGCCACGTGCTCGTCGACCTGGTGGATGCTGGCGTTGACCGGCCCGACCTCGATGCACTGGGCACCGAGGGGGGCGATGAAGCGCGCGTCGGAGGTGCCGCCGCCGGTGCTTTCCTCCGGGTCGGCACCGGAGAACTTCGCCAACACCTCACGCGCCGCCACTCGCAGCGGCCCCTCGGGCGTGAAGAAGGGTTCGCCGCTGCGATGCCAGTGGATGTCGAAGGACAGGCCCTGGGCATGCAACATGTCCTCGCATTCGGCGACGAGGCGGTCCGCGTTCCAGTGCGGGTTGTAGCGCAGGTTGAACAGCACCTCGAGCTCGCCCGGGATCACGTTGTTCGCGCCGGTGCCGGCATGGATGTTGCTGATCTGCAGGCTGGTCGGCGGGAAACTTTCGTAGCCCTCGTCCCAGCGCCGCGACGCCAACCCGTCGAGCGCGCCCAGCGCGAGGTGGATCGGGTTGCGCGCCTTGTCCGGATACGCCACGTGACCCTGGACGCCGTGGACGACCAGGCGCGCCGACAGGCTCCCGCGCCGGCCCACGCGCAGCAGGTCGCCCAGCCGCGTCTTCGAGGAGGGCTCGCCGGTGATGCACCAGTCAATGCGCTCGCCGCGCTCGCGGAAAAGGTCGGCGACGCGGCGCACGCCATCGATCGCGTCGCCCTCTTCGTCCGAGGTCAGCAGCACCGCAAGCCGGCCCCGGTGCGCCGGATGGGCGGCGACGAAGCGCTCGGCCGCGACGACGAACGCCGCGACGCTGCCCTTCATGTCGGCCGCGCCACGACCATGGAGCAGGCCGTCGCGCAGCGTCGGCACGAACGGATCGCTGTGCCAGGCCTCGCGCGGTCCCGGCGGCACCACGTCGGTGTGGCCCAGCAGGACCAGGGTCGGGCCGTCGCCCGCGCCATGCGTCGCCCACAGGTTGTCGACCTCGCCCAGGCGCAGGTGCTCGCAGGCGAAGCCGGCGGCCTGCAAGCGCGCGGCGAGCAGGGCCTGGCAACCGGCATCGTCCGGCGTCACCGACGGCCGCGAGATCAGCTCGCAGGCCAGTTCGAGAACCTCGCTCATGCGCGTTTCCATGCCACTCAGGCGCCGAAGCGCTTCTTGAAGCCGTTGTCGCTGAAGCCCTGGCTGATCGCGCCGTCGGCGGTCACCACGACCGGACGCCGCACCAGTTGCGGATGCTCGCGCAACAGCAGCTTCCACTCCGCGTCCGAGCCGGGCGACTTGCGCTGCTCCGGCAGCTGGCGCCAGGTGGTCGAGGACTTGTTGACCATTGCGTCCCAGCCGCCGAGCGCATCCTTCCACTCGACCAGGGTCTCGGGGCTGCGTGGCGCCTCGCGGTAGTCGATGAACGCATGCTCGATGCCGAAGCGATCGAGCCACTTGCGCGCCTTGCGGCAGGTATCGCAGTTCTTCAGTCCGTAGAGCGTGGCCATGTTCAATCCGCCAGACCGCGCAGGAGATCGTTGATGCTGGTCTTCGAGCGCGTCTTGGCGTCCACCTGCTTGACGATCACCGCGCAGTAGAGCGAGTGGCTGCCGTCGGCGGCGGGCAGCTGGCCGGACACGACCACGCTGTAGGGCGGTACCGAGCCGTAGCTGATCTCGCCGGTGGCGCGGTTGTACACGCGGGTGCTCTGGCCCAGGAACACGCCCATGCCGATCACGCTGTGGTGGCCGACGACGAAGCCCTCGACGACCTCCGAGCGCGCGCCGATGAAGCAGTGGTCCTCGATGATGGTCGGCGTGGCCTGCAGGGGCTCGAGGACGCCGCCGATGCCGGCGCCGCCG
Organism: Marilutibacter aestuarii; assembly: GCF_006546775.1. Classification (GTDB taxonomy): domain Bacteria; phylum Pseudomonadota; class Gammaproteobacteria; order Xanthomonadales; family Xanthomonadaceae; genus Marilutibacter; species Marilutibacter aestuarii. The sequence continues at coordinate 31,265 of NZ_VICE01000017.1, read as the reverse complement.
GACAGGTGGCAGTGCGCGCCGACCTGTGCGCAGGAGCCGACGGTCGCCCAAGTGTCGACCATGGTCCCTTCGCCGACATGGGCGCCGATATTGACGAAGCTCGGCATCAGCACCACGTCCTTGCCGATGTGGGCGCCGCGGCGCGCGATCGCGCCCGGCACCACGCGCGCGCCGAGCTGGCGGAACGCGGCCTCGTCGTAGCCTTCGAACCGCGCCGGGATCTTGTCCCAGAACGGCGCCGGATCGGCGTCGACGACTTCCATCTCCTGGGTGCGGAAGTACAGCAGCACCGCCTTCTTCAACCATTCGTTGACCTTCCAGCCGCCCGCGCCGTCGGGCTCGGCGACGCGGAACTCGCCGCTTTCCAGGCCGTCGATCACGCGTTCCACCGCCGGACGCGTGGAGCCGTCGATCTCGTCGCCGGTCAGCGCGGCGCGGCGCTCGAAGGCACTTTCGATCACGAACCTGAGTTCATCGGCACCGTCCAGGCGGGCGGTTCCGGGGGCGTCCTTGAGGGACTTGGGGGTCATCGGGCATCTCCTTCCAGGCAGGCGAGCAGTGCATCCCTCAGGGCCTGCCGCCGGGTTTCATCAAGGGGTTGGTCGTTGCCGTCCGCATCGACGGCGGTGACCTGGAACAGGTCCTCGGCGCGCGCGCCGAAGGTCGCGATCCGGGCATCGTGCACGCGCAGCGACTGGGTGCGCAGCGTGCGGGTGACGTCGGCGAGCAGTCCTGGCCGGTCGGTGCAGACCAGGCTGAGCTGGGTGCGGCCGCCGCGGGTATCGTCGAAGCCGATCTGCGGCGCGATGCGGAAGTGGCGCAGGTGGCGGGGTTGCGTGCGACGCGGCGGCCGCACGTCCTCCAGCGTGCCCGACAGGGTGGATTCGAGCTTCTGCTCGACGTCCTGTCCGGCGGGGATGTGCCGGCTGTCGGCCGGGATCACTTCGAAGCTGTCGAAGATCGTGCCGTCGGGACCGTCGTGGACGCGGGCCTGCTGGATCGCCAGGCCCAGGCGGTCGAGGGTGGCGACGATCGCATCGAACAGGCCGTCGCGGTCGGGCGAATGCACGAACACTTCCATCGCGCTGGCATGGGCGGCCACCGGTCGCACGCGGACGCGGACGTCGCCGGGACGGACGCCGCGCAGCGACACCGCCTGCCAAGCCAGGTGGTCCGGGCGTCCGCGCTGGAAGCCGATGTCGGGCATCCGCGCGAACAGCGCTTCGATCTCATCGTCCTCGGTGCCGAAGGCGGCCAGCATCGCCCGCGCCGCCTCGCGGTTCTCCGACGCGCGCTCGGTCGCCGCCAGCGGGTGTTCCAGGCCACGGCGCAAGGCCAGCCGGGTCGCGGTGTAGAGATCGGCCATCAGCCGGTCCTTCCACGCGTTCCACAGCTTGGGCGAAGTGCCCGCGATGTCGGCGCAGGTCAGCAGGTAGAGATGGTCCAGGCGGTCGCGGTCGGCGACCTGGGTGGCGAAGCGGTGGATCACCTCCGGATCGGTGATGTCCTGCTTCTGTGCGGTGGTCGACATCAGCAGGTGCTTGCGCACCAGCCATTCGACCAGCGAGCCCTCGGCGGGGTTGAGGCCGATCGTGTCGCAGAACAGGCGCGCGTCGTCGCCGCCGAGTTCGGAGTGGTCGCCGCCCCGCCCCTTGCCGATGTCGTGGAACAGGCCTGCGAGCAGCAGCAGTTCCGGCTTGCGCAGGCGCGGCCAGACCTCGTGCGCCAGGGTGAAGCGCTCGTCGTGCTCCTCGGACGCGAACGAGGCCAGGTTCTTCAGCACCGCCAGCGTGTGCTGGTCGACGGTGTAGACGTGGAACAGGTCGAACTGCATCCGCCCCGACACCCGCGCGAACGCGGGGATCCAGCGGCCGAGCACGCCCAGCCGCGCCATCCGCGTGAGCGTGGCGACAGGCTGCGGTCCCCGCAGCAACTGCATGAAGCGTGCATGCAGCGCGGGCGGCGCCGAGGCATAGTCGGGGAACGCCGACAAGGCTTCGGCCAGCGCACGCGCTGTCTGCGAGTGCAGGCCACGGACGTCGCTGCGCGAGGCCCAGGTGGAGAACAGCGCCAGCACGTCGTCCGGGCTCTCGGGCCACTGCTCGTCGCGGGCGGCGAGGTAGCCACGGCGAAGCTCGAAATCGGCATCGATCGGCTCGGCGACCGGCTCGCCCTCGATCTGCTCCTCGAAACGCTGCAACAGACGCTCGCCGATGCGCTGCACCAGCGAAGCGCTGCGATAGAAGCCCTGCATCATCTTCTCGACCGCGAGCACGCCATCGCTGTCGGTGTAGCCCAGGCGTTCGGCGAGGATCTTCTGGTAGTCGAAGCGCAGGCGCTCCTCGTGCTTGCGGGCGAGCAGGTGGAGGCCGAAACGCAGGCGCGACAGGAAGCGGCGCTCGCGCTCGAGCGAGGCTACTTCGTCGGCGCCGAGCTGGCCGACCGCGATCAGCGATTCGAGGTCGGAAGTCCCGATGATGCGCAGGGCCATCCAGTGCAGGGTCTGGACGTCGCGCAGGCCGCCGGGGCCGTCCTTGAGGTTGGGTTCGAGGTTGTCGGAGGTGTCGCCGTGGCGGGCGTGGCGCTCACGCAGTTCCTGGCGCTTGGCCTGGAAGAACGCCCGTGCCGGCCACACCAGGGACGGCGCGATCGCCGCCTCCAGGGCCTGTCGCACCGGCAACGGCGCCGCCAGCGGGCGCGACTCGAGGATGGCCGTCATCACGGTGATGTCGGCCCCGGCCGCCTCGGTGCACTGGCTCGCCGAACGCACGGCGTGCCCGAGCGGCAGGCCGGCGTCCCACAGCAGGCTGAAGAAGCGCGCCAGCGCGTCCTCGTGCTGGCGCTGGGCGTCGGGCTCGGCCAGCACCAGCAGGTCGATGTCGGAATGGGGGAAGAGTTCGCCGCGGCCGTAGCCGCCGACCGCGAACAGGGCCAGGGGACCGTCGTCCGCGATGCAGCGCTGCCAGGCTTCCGTCACGTGGCGGTCGACGACCCGGGCGCGCTCGGCGACCAGGCGGTCGACGTCCACCGCCGCGTCGAAACGCTCGGCCAGTGCCTCGGCATGCCGGCCCAGGGCTTCGCGCGCGGTCGCGGCCCACTCCGCGTCGGAGCCGGCCGCGGGCGCCTCGCCGGCATGCGGCGGGCTCATAGGTCGTTGTCGTCGCCCGGCAGGCGGGTCAGGATCTCGACGCCATCGTCGGTCACCGCGACCGTATGCTCCCACTGCGCCGAGAGCTTGCGGTCCTTGGTCACCACGGTCCAGCCATCGGGCAGCAGGCGCGTGTGCCGCCCGCCCTCGTTGATCATCGGCTCGATGGTGAAGGTCATACCCGGCTGGAGGACCACCCCCGTGCTGGGGCGGCCGTAGTGCAGGACCTGCGGCTCGTCGTGGTAGACCTTGCCGATGCCGTGGCCGCAGTACTCGCGCACCACCGAGAAGCGCTCGGACTCCGCGTACGCCTGGATCGCATGCCCGATGTCGCCCAGGGTCGCCCCCGGCCTGACCGCGCGGATGCCGCGGAACATGGCTTCGCGGGTGACGTCCACCAGGCGCTGGGCCATCACCGAGGGCTTGCCGGCGATGTACATGCGGCTGGTGTCGCCGTGCCAGCCGTCCTTGATGACGGTGACGTCGATGTTGACGATGTCGCCTTCCTTCAGGATCTTGGCTTCGCTGGGGATCCCGTGGCAGATCACGTTGTTCACCGAGGTGCACACGGTCTTGGGGAAGCCCTTGTAGCCGACGTTGGCCGGGATCGCCTTCTGTACGTTGACGATGTGGTCGTGGCAGATGCGGTCCAGCTCCTCGGTGCTGACGCCCGGCTTCACGTGCGGGGCGACGACCTGGAGCACTTCGGCGGCCAGGCGGCCGGCGACGCGCATCTTCTCGATGTCTTCTGGGGTCTTGAGGGTGATGGCCATGGCCCATTATTGCGCATTCGGGCCCCGGGGCGGCGGGAACTTGTCCACAGGCCGGCCGGCGGCTATACTCCGTCGGCTGTCCGGGGACCCTTTCCCGGCACAGGCGCCCACGCCGGGCGGCAAGCACGGGGCCCCAGGCCCGGTCGCAGGCGAATACACACCCGCTGCCACGCACCGTGCCGGGGTGCCCCGATCGCCGCCTGGAGCCTCGCGCCCCGGCCAGGCAGGACGGGTTCGGCCACGGAAGCAGCGGGGAGGCCCAACCCCGGAACCCATGCCACGCCAGCCGGCGCGGCAGCCGCCCCAACCCTTCCGGCGGCCGGGTTCCACTGCCTTGGAGTTACCTGCAATGCCCCAGATCACCATGCGCCAGATGCTGGAAGCCGGCGTCCATTTCGGCCACCAGACCCGCTACTGGAACCCCAAGATGGGCCCGTACATCTTCGGTGCCCGCGGCAAGATCCACATCATCAACCTCGAGAAGACGGTTCCGCTGTTCAACGACGCGATGAACTTCATCTCGGGCATCGCCCAGAAGCGCGGCATGATCCTGTTCCTCGGCACCAAGCGCTCCGCGCGCGAGTCGATCAAGGAAGAGGCCGAGCGTTGCGGCATGCCGTACATGACCCAGCGCTGGCTGGGCGGCACCCTGACCAACTTCCGCACCGTCAAGCAGTCCGTCTCCCGCCTGAAGGAGCTGGAGTCCGCCGAGACCGACGGCACCTTCGAGAAGCTGGTCAAGCATGAAGTGCTGGGCCTGCGCCGCGAGCGCGACAAGCTCGAGGCATCGCTGGGCGGCATCAAGGACATGAACCGCCTGCCCGACGCGATCTTCGTGATCGACATCGGCCACGAGGACATCGCGATCAAGGAAGCCAAGAAGCTCGGCATCCCGGTGATCGCGGTGGTCGACACCAACTACAACCCGGAGCTGGTCGACTACGCCATCCCGGGCAACGACGACGCCATCCGCGCCGTGCAGCTGTACGCCCGTGCCGCCGCCGACGCCGTGCTGGAAGGCAAGGCCGCCGCGCCGACCCCGGCGTCGGTCCGCGAGGAAGACTTCGCCGCCGAGGGCGAAGGCGAGGCCAAGAAGCCGGCCCGCAAGGCCCCGGCCAAGAAGGCCGCCGCCAAGGCCGAGGACGCCTCCGAGGCGCCGGCCGCCGAGTAAGGCTGCCGTCACGCAGCCACGCGATACTGCGTGGCTGCGCGCTCCCGCCGCGACCGGCGGGATGGATACACCGCGCATGCCCGCGCCTGAACGGCCGGGCATCGCCCGCAAGTCGCACCGCGACCCAACCCCATTTTTGAGGTACCCCCATGGCTGAAATCACCGCATCCCTCGTCAAGGAACTGCGCGAGCGCACCGGCGCCGGCATGATGGAGTGCAAGAAGGCGCTGACCGAGACCAAAGGCGACATCGACGCCGCCGCCGAGCACCTGCGCAAGTCGGGCCTGGCCAAGGCCGACAAGAAGGCCGGCCGCGTCGCCGCCGAAGGCCGCGTCGCGATGGCCCAGGCCGACGGCAAGGCCGTGCTGGTCGAGATCAACTCCGAGACCGACTTCGTCGCCAAGGACGAGAACTTCGTCGCCTTCACCGACCTGGTCGCCAACGCCGCACTGGGCGCCAGCGACATCGAGGCGCTGAAGGGCACCAGCATCGACGGCAAGACCGTCGAGGAAATCCGTGCCGCCCTGATCGCCAAGGTCGGCGAGAACGTGCAGCTGCGCCGCATGGTCCGCATCGACACCGACAACACCGTCGCGGCCTACGTGCACGGCGGCCGCATCGGCGTCCTGGTCGAGCTGCAGGGCGGCGACACCGACCTGGCGCGCGGCCTGGCGATGCACATCGCCGCGATGAACCCCCCGCACGTCAAGGCGTCCGACGTGCCGGCCGACTTCATCGAGAAGGAAAAGGAAATCGAGCTGGCCAAGATGTCCGAGAAGGACAAGTCCAAGCCGGCCGACATCCTGGAGAAGATCATCGGCGGCAAGATCGCCAAGATCGTCAACGAAGTCACCCTGTACGGCCAGCCCTACGTGCTGGACACCAACCAGAACGTCGAGGCCGTGCTGAAGGCCGCCGGCGCCGAGGTGGTGAAGTTCGAGCGCCTGGCCGTCGGCGAAGGCATCGAGAAGGTGGTCGAGGACTACGCCGCCGAAGTGATGAAGCAGGCCGGCCTCGCCTGACCCTGCCCGTCCCTCGCCGGACACGAAAAGCCGCGGAGCGATCCGCGGCTTTTTCTTTGGCTCCTCTTCCAGCTGACCGGAGAAAGGCGCACGGCTGGCCCGGACCGCCTGCGGATGCCCAGGGCGACACGCTGGGGCGACCAGGGGCGGCGCCGGCAGGAGGCTTGGAGCGATGCGCTTGGTTCATCGCCTCTTGTCCCTCCGCTCGCTCGCATCGTCATCCCCGCGCAAGCGGGGATCCAGCTTTTGCGTCCAACCCTCGCCCCGCGGCATTTGGCGAGATCCGCAGGGTGCAATAAGCGCAGCGCATTGCACCGCGCAAGGTCCCGCCGCCGCGCGCGATGACAGTCAATCGACGGGCTCGCTTCGAGCCGCAACCCTCAAACCGGGGCCCGGGTGCGCTTCGCTTACCGGGGCTGCGCGCTGCGCCAAGCAAGACCGATCGTGCGTCGCAGCCGGCAGCGATGGTGGGTATCGCCTTCGGCTCGACCCACCCTACGAGGCTACGCGTCGTGTTGCCGTTGCCGTTGCCGTTGCCGTTGAACTTGATCTTGATCTTGACCTTCGCGACTTTGAGGCCGCCGAGCACCGGAGGGCGTGGCGGCCGAAGAGGCGCCCTTGTCTGAGCAAAGCGAGTTTGGGCGCCGTGCCGCCATGGCCGAGGAGCACAGGGCACCGGTGCGGCGAAGCCGGACCGGCGGCCGATGGAGCCCGCGGTTTTGGTTCCTTTTGACAAGACAAAAGGGACTCGCACGCGCAGCGGGCGAAAGCCTTTGACCTTGTCGTGACTTCCGGTCCAGCACCGCAGGATGAGTGGTCCGAAGCAAGCGGTGGGTATCGCCTCCGGCTCGACCCACCATGCGACCCTGCGCCACCACCCCTCGTCATCCCAGCGAACGCTGGGGTGAGGTGGACCGGTTGCGCGGCACTGCCGCGCGGTCTGGCCGAACGCCCAGCGCGCTGCGCTGGGCCGGGGAGAACTCCCGGGCCTTGTCAAAGGCTGGATCCCAGCGTTCGCTGGGATGACGGCGTAGTGACCGGCCACCCGCGCAGCCCTCGCAAGCGAAGCGCACCCGGTGTCCCGGTTTGAGTCCGGCGCCGTAGGGTGGGTCGAGCCGAAGTCGATACCCACCTCGGCTCGTGGCCACGACGAAGGGCGAACGCCGACCCTGTGCAGAAAGACGCCGGGCACGGGCATGTGCCCGGCGTCCGTCGGCTTCGACGGTCAGAACTGCAACGAGTAGCGCGCGTTCAGCCCGTGGGCATCGGCGGCGTCGCCAAACTGGCCGCTGTAGCCGAACTCCAGCAGGCTGTTCTCGCCCAGGCGGGCGGCCAGGCCCAGCTCGGCGACGGTCGCGTCCTCGGCCAGCGGCGCACCGGCCACCACGAACGCATCGCCACTGTCCCAGGCCACGCGCGTGGTCGGCTGCAGGTCGCCACTGGCATCGCGATAGCCGATGCCACCGCGCAGGCTCAGCCAGCTCTCGGCCTGGTGCGCGGCCTTGAGGTTGGCGTTGAAGCGCAGGCCGGCGGTCGCGAGGTTGACGTCCCCATCGGCTGCATCGCCATGCAGCGCGGTGATCCCTCCCGCCTCCTCGAAGCCGTCCGTATCGACGGTGACATGGGCGTACTGCAGGTAGGGCTCGATTTCCCAGGCACCGCGGCCAAACCGGTAGCCGGCCTCGATGAAGGCCTGGGTGCTGGTCGCGTCGTACTCCGCCCAGGTGGCATCGATGAGGCCCGGGAACGCGATGTTGCGGCGCACGTCGACCTCGCTGCTGTCGTGGGTGACGCCGCCGCGGACGCCCAGGCCGCCCCAGGCCTTGCCTGCGTAGAGGCCCACCCGATAGCCGGTCAGGTCGCCCTTGCTTGCGCGGTCGCGGGCATTGAGGTCGCTGCGACCGGTGCCGCCCATCACGCCCAGCCGCAGGCCATTGTCGAAGCGGTAGTCGTAGCCCACCAGCGTGGTGTTGCCGCTGTACTCGACGCGGGCCGCGTTGCCGTCGCCCTCCAGCGTGCCGCCGTCGCGGGATGCCTGGACCCAGGCCGAGGACCCGGCCTCGTCCTGGTGCGCGAACCCGCCCTGTCCGGCGGCGGCACGCGCGAGCGCGCTGTCGCGAAGCTGGCGCTGGCCTTCGGCCATCACCGAACGTGCGCTTGCGTGCAGCTCACCGCTCAACTGGTCCAACGCATCCATCGCCTGCGCCGGGAACAGCTGGGTCAGGCGCTGCGCGAGCGCCTGGTCGAAGGCCAGGCCGTCGACCGCCGCGCCCACGGCCCGCTGGTTGCGGGTGCCGGCCGCGTCGGCGAGCAACTGGCCGCGCAGGACGTCGAGCGCCACGCGGTCGTCCAGGTACGAGAACGAGAACGAGAGGAACGGCGAGATCGCACTGGCATCGAGCCCGTCGAAGGCGCCGGTGACGCCGCCGCTGGCGCTGAGGATGTTGTACTGGCGGCCGAGCAGGTAGGCATCGGCGCCGCGCAGCAGCTTGACCGTGCCACCCTGCAGGTCGGCACTGCCGCTGACGTCGATCAGATCGACCGCGCCAGGCGCCTCGAACTCCACCTCGAACACCGAGCCGGCCAGCTGGGTGTAGTCGCCATCCACGCGCAGCGTGCCGACCGAGTTGCCCGGGGCGATCGTTCCGGCCACGCGGGTGTCGCCGAGCACGCCGGTGCCATGCAGGCGTCCATCGACGCCGACGGTGGTCAGGCCGCCGCTGACCGTGCCCTGGATGCTGGCCAGGCCGTCGTTGACCGTCAGGTCGGTGTCGCGCAGGGTGCCGTTGAGGACGAAGAAGCCGCCGTTGACCTCGGCCGCGCCAGCCAATGCATTGTCGCCATCGAGTTCGAGCACGCCCTCCTCGACGCTCAGCCCGGCGAAGCTGTTGTCGCCGCTGAGGCGCAGCCAGCCAATGCCGGACTTGGTCAGGCGACCCGGACCGCTGATGTCGTTGCGCCAGTCGTCCCATGCCGGGCCGTCCCAGACCTTCTGGCCGCCGGCGAACACGTTCATCTCGACTCGGGTGTCGACGCGCAGCATGCCCGGGCCGTCGATCGCCTTCTTGAGGTCGATCAGGCCCCAGCCGTAGATCTCGTCGATGCCCTTCGCGCCCAGGTCGGTCGCGGTGGTCAGCAGCACGTCGCGGACCTGTGGGTTGTCCAGGTACGGGAAGCGCTCCATCAGCAGCGCCAGTGCGCCGGTGACATGCGGGGTCGCCATCGAGGTGCCGGTCAGGTCGCCGTAGCCGAACTGCGGGTTCTCCGCGTTGGGCTGGAAGCCGATCACGTTGCCGTCGGCGTCATGCATCAGCTCGATCTCGACATCGCCGCCGATGACCGTCGAAGTGATGTCGGTACCCGGCGCCGCGACGCACCAGTCCATCGTCTGGCCGCAGATGCTCGAACTGCCGTCGATGCCGCCGCCCTGGTTGATGTTGACCACGCTCAACCAGTATTTCTCCGCCTCGGGAACCCAGCGCGGCAGGCTGGCATAGAGCCCGGCGATGTCGCCCGACCCGTTGCCCGCCGCCCAGACCTGCAGCATGCCGTCACGCAGCGAAGCATTGGTGTAGGTGGACAGGTACTCGGCCGCGCCCTCGGAGCCATAGAGCGCGTCCATGTCCTCGACCGTGGTCGGCTCGGTGGCCAGGCCCCAGCTGTGGTTGATCGCGCGCACGCCCTGCGCGGCCATCTGCTCGTACATGGCATTGACCGCGTCGCCACCCGGACCGATGCCCAGGCGGGTGCCGCCAAAATCGATGCCGAAGATGTCCGACAGCAGCGAGGTCACGTCCTGGTAGCTGTTGCCGAACAGGCGGGCCGTGGTCAGGTCCGAACCGAAGGCCACGCCATGGGTGCCGCTGCCGTTGCGGTTGGCCAGCATGGTGCCGGCGACGTGGGTCCCGTGCGTGTTGTAGGACACGCCGGCCAGGCCCTCGAGGATCTCGTTCGCATCCGGCACCAGCCAGCCGAACTGGATCAGCAGGTCGACCAGCTCGCGATCGGCCTCGGTGTACAACAGGACTTCGATCTGCGCACGGTCGCCGTCGCTGCTGAAGCAGGCGTCGGGGCCGGCGAGCACTGCCTCGGTGGTGCAGTCGGGGTCGGCCATGCGGATCGAGCGGTGGTCCTTGCCGGCGAAGTCGCCGTGGCGCTGGTCCGCGCCGCTGTCGAACACGCCCAGGCGAATGCCTCGGCCGGTGAGGCCTCGTGCGTAGGCGTGGTCGGCACCGATCGCCGCAAGGCCCCAGTCGGCCTTGAATTCGTCGCTGTGCCAGCTGTCGGCGTCGCCGACGCGGCCTTCTTCCTGGTAATCGGCGGCGTCCTGCGCGAGCGCGTTGCCCGCACTGCCGAGCAACAACGCGACGACGATCGCCGACGAAAGCACCGAACGCACCTGGCCACGCCCGGTGCTCGCGAAATCCCTGCTGTACTGCTTCAAACCCGTACTCCCCTTCAGATGGAAAGGCAGGTCGTCGCGGCCGCGCGTGCACCCGTGCCGCGACCGTGTACCTGCACCGGCCCGTCGTGGGCGGCAGGAGTGTCAACGCAGTTGGCGTGGCGCCCCCTACCCCGATCGCCTGGCGGCAGGACCGGGCGCAGGCACGGGGCGGGGCAAGGCATGCGCCGGGCGCGACCATGTCGGCCGCGACTTCAGAAGCGGTAACGCGCGCTCAGCAGGAAGAATCGCCCACGCGGATCATCGAACGCGACGTTGTAGCCATCCTGCCGCGTGTCGTAGTTGACCGGGTCGCGATCGGCGAGGTCGCGCACGTTCAGGCTCAGGCGCAGGTTCGGGAAGCCGGTGTAGGCCAGGTCGAAGTCGACGACGCCACGCCCGGGCGTCTCGCAGCGATTGCCGTTGTACCCGGGGCACGCGAGTGCGCTGTCGCCGCCGGTGACGTGGAAGGGGCCGCGGGCACGCAGGCCCAGCGTGCTCGTCCAGTGGCCCTTCAGCCACTGCACCGATGCGAGCAACTGGGTGTTGGGCGCGTCGTAACCGGCGCTGTCCACCCGCGGTGCGCTCGGCCAGCTCTGCCGTTCGATGCTGGAGGTGTGGTGGGCCGACACCAGTAGCGAGAAGCGCCCCGCGTCGCCGGCGTCGAGCTGCGTGCGCATCTCCGCTTCCCACCCGCGCACGTCGGTGCGGCCGGTGTTCTCGAAGTAGCTGTCGATCGCGACCAGGCGCCCCAGAGCATCGCGGCGCAATGAATCGGGGAAGGCATCGACGTCGTCGAATGCGTTGCCGGCCAGGATCTCGTTGTCGCGGCGGATGCGGAAATGGTCGAAGCTCAGGCTGAAGTCGGCCGACGGTGCCCACACGAAGCCGAGCGTGTGGCTGCGCGAGGTCTCCGGCTCGAGGTCGGGATTCTCGAAGGCGCCCACGTCCACCAGGCAATAGGCCAGGTCTCGGGAAATCTCGAGCTCCACGGCGCAGTCGCCGACCACCGGCACCTTGCGCACGAAGGTCTGGCTTTCGAACACGTTCGGGCGCCGCAGCTCGAACAGCGAGGGCGCGCGGTAACCCGTCGCCGCCGTCGCGCGCAGTGTCAGCGACTGCCAGGGCGACCATTTCAGGCCGAACCTCGGCGAGTACCGGCTGTCGTACCCCTGCTGGCGGTCGTAACGGACCGCCAGCTCGGCCTCCAGCCCCTTGCGTAGCGGCAACACCATCTCGGCGTAGACCGCACCACCGTCGCGCCGGCTGTCGAGCGCGCGCTTGGGCGTGCCCAGGGCGAGGTCATCCTGCTGCAGGCGGGCGTCGGGTTCGTGGACCAGGCGGTTGCGCGTTCCTTCCACGCCGGTGGCCAGGCGCGCGGGGCCACCCGGCAGCGAGAACAGCGGCCCTTCGAAGCCCAGCGAAACCTGGGCTACCTGCGCGCGGCCGTCCAAGGCAAACGTCGGCGACACCATGCCCAGCAGCGATGCCGGGTTGGGCGTGCCATCGAAGCGATAGCGGTCGACGAACACCGACTGTTCCACGCCCCGGGTGCTCACCAGTCCGTCGATGCGGCTCTCGACGACATTGGCGTGGTGAGACAGGGCGGCCTCCCAGGTCCAGTCGCCCAGCCAGCCCGTCACCGACGCGGTCCCGTCGAAGCTGTGGTTGCGATTGCGGTTTCGGACGGGCCCCACCTCGAAGTACGCATAGTCGAGCGAGCCGCCCGGGAGGCTGTCGGGATGGCCCGCCGGCAGGTTCACCCGGGCGCGGAACGGCGGGTTCTGCAGGGCCTGGCGGGCTTCGCTGTAACGCAGGTCGAGCTCGAACGTGGTGCCTTCCCACAAGGGTTCGGCAAGCGCGCCGTAGACCGACGTGCGCCGGCTTTCGGGTTGCAGGCTGATGTAGCGTGCCGGATCGAACAGGCAGGTCGCGGCGATGGCGGGCGGCGCATTGCCGCACTGCAGGCGCACCAGGCGCAGGTTGGCATCGCGATACCCCAGCGGGATCCGCCAGTCCGGGAGCCCATGGCGGCTGTGGTCGTAGGTGTGCCAGTCGCGGCTGTCGCCGGCCAGGGCGTCGCGGTCGAACCAGTCCAGCGCCACCAGGCCGTTGCCGCCGCGCGGGGTCGCGAAGCCGTGGCTGAGCGACACCCGCTGCTCCTGTGCGTCGCCCTCGCCCGACTGGCCGTGGCGCACGATCAGTTCGCCGCCATCCTGCTGCTTGCGCAGGATGATGTTGACGACCCCGGCCATCGCGTCGGCGCCATAGATCGCCGAGGCGCCGCCGCGGAGGATCTCGACCCGCTCGACCATGCTCAGCGGAATCACGTCGAGGTCGGTCAGGCCGCCCAGCTCCGAGGATGTGAGCCCATAGTTGGCGACGCGCCGGCCATCGACGAGGAACAACGTGGCGCGCGGTCCCAGTGCGTTGAGGCTGGTGGTCGCGGCGATATTGAAGGGTTGCTGGAAATTGGGTCCGCCGTCGGCGGCCACGGCGACGGGATGGTGGCCGGTCATGCCCGGCTGGAAACGCAGCAGCTCGAACAGCGTCTGGTAGCCGCTGGCTTCGATCTCGTCGCGCCCGATCAAGGTCATCGGCGAGGTGGTCACCGCGTCGATGTCGACCCTCGGGATGCGCGAGCCGATCACTTCCAGACGGGCCATGTCGACCGTCCGCTGGCGCGGCGGCGGATCGGGCTCGCGGGCCGCGGCGGGCGCCGGTGCAGGCGCCTGCGCGACCTCACGCAGGACGTAGGTGCCGGGCGCGCTCCTGATCGCCCTCAAACCGCTGCCCTCGAGCAGGTGGCGCAGGGCCTGCTCGACGTCCATCCGGCCATGCAGCGCGCGCGCCTGGCGGCCACGGACCACGGACGGCGCGTACAGCACCTGAAGTCCCTCCTGCAGCGCGAGTCGCTTCAAGGCCTCGTCGAGGGTGCCCGCAGGCAGGTCCAGCATGCGCGCGGCCTGCGGCTCGGCGGCCCAACCCCATGGCGGCAGCGCCAGCAGCCCGCTCATCGCGAGGACCAGACTTGACCGTCGCCACGCGGAGGGAGCCGTCACCATCCGTTAACATTAAGCGGCGCAGCCCTTGCGGCGCAACGCACCGGTCCCCACGAACGACCTCCGCCCGGGGGCCCGCGCCACCTCGGACCCTCCCTGCTGTTCAGCGTGGCGCTGCTCTCAACACGATGGCGTCGCCTTCCTCTTCGACGCCCAGGCCCCAGCCTTCCTGCAGGGCGGCGACCAGCTCGCCCTGGGCATTGGCGCGGAACACGCCACTGACCGAGAGACCCGCCAGCGAGGGATCGCCCAGGCGCAGCGGCTTGGCCGAATACCGGTTCATTTCGAGGACCAGGTCCTCCAGGCGGCGATCGCGGAACACCAGCTCGCCCCGCGGCCAGCCTTCGGCCATCGGCAGGTCGAGCGCCTCGACGCTGGAAAAGCGGCCCTGCGCGTCGACCCGGACGCGCTCACCCGGTGCCAGCCGCACCGAGGCTGCACCGTCCTTGCGACCCACGTCCACGATCCCTTCCACCAGACCGACGTCGACATCGTCTCCGCGCCGGGTGACCTGGAACGTGGTGCCGATGTCGCGGATGGTGCTGGCGGCCGCCCGCACGCGGAACGGGCGCTCGGGATCCTCGCCGACTTCGAAGCGCACGCGCCCCTGGACCAGCTCGACCTCGCGCGCGTCACGGTCGAAGGCAGTTGCGACGACGGTGCCGGTGTCCAGCGTCATGCGGGTGCCGTCCTCGAGCACCACCTGTCGCATCTCGCCGACCGCGGTGGCGTATTCCGCCGTCGCGACCGGGCCGGGCTGCAGGCGCATCCAGCCCAGCACGCCGATCGCCATCACCAGGCTGGCGGCCAGCGCCATCGGCCAGCGTCGCGAAGCCGGGCGCCCGCGGCGAGGCGGACGCAGGGCCGATACCGGCGCCCCCGGCAATGCTGCGCGCAGCGCCGGATCCGCCCGCAGGCTCGCTGCCATCGCATGCAACCGCTCGGCCTCCAGGAAGGCGTCCACGTGTTGCACGGACTCGGCAAGCCAGTCCTCGAACGCAGCCCGCTCGGCAGGCGTGCATTCGGGGGATTCAAGGCGCGCGAGCCAGTCGGCCGCCATTTCATGATGCGCCATCGCCACGACGTTCATCGGTTCCCTCCCTGCGACAAGGCAGCCTCGTCCGGCAGCATGCCTTCGCGCAGGCCCTTCAGGGCACGGCTGACGTGCTTCTCGACGGCTTTGACGGAAATGCCGCAGCGTTCCGCGATCTGGGTGTAGCTCATGCCTTCCATTCTGTTCAGCAGGTAGACCTCGCGACAGCGATCCGGCAGTAGCAGGATCAGTTCGCGCATGCGCGCCAACTGCTGTTGCGTGTCCACGCGTTGTTCGTGACTGGGCTCGCCCGAGGGCAGCCAGTCGTGTTGTTCGGACAGGCTCACCTGCGCCTGGGCGTCCACGCTTGTCGCCATCCTTCGCCCCCTGTCGAGCAGTGCATTGGTCGCTATCCGGTACATCAGGCGGCGCAGCTGGTCGTCCGGCAGCCCGCGATAGCGCATCAGCCGGACCAGGGCTTCCTGGGCCACGTCCTTGGCGTCCTCCTCAGGCAGCCGGCGGCACAGGTAACCCACCAGCACCTTGCGCTGGTCGCGGACGAACGCGTCGAAGCCGTCGGACTCGCGTCCCGGCCCGGGCGTGCCCGCCCCGTCCTGGCCCACGGGCCGATCGCTCAAGCCGATCGCCCCGCGGCCGGCCCGGTCCACCGCCCGCTGCAAGCCCTGTCGAAGTGGATCATGCGTGGTCCCGCCTCCTGGAAACGCCTTGCCGGCGCCCGGCCCCCGCAGGATAGCCCGTCGCCACGGCCGGCGGCCGCCCGTCCAGCGCGGTGGCGCCCGCACGACGGGCCGCCCCGGCGGGAACGGGCCGCAGCGGCGCGAACCGCACTGCACACCCACGACAACGCATCTCGTGCCCGCCCCCCTACCTCGGCTAGAATCGTCGCGTTCACCCACCATCGAGACCTCAATGTCCGCACTCGCCCACCGCCGCGTCCTGTTGAAACTCTCCGGCGAGGCCCTGATGGGAGACGAGGACTATGGCATCGATCCGAAGATGATCGGCCGCCTGGCGCGCGAAGTGATCGAAGCGCAGCAGGCCGGGGCCGAGGTCGCCCTGGTGATTGGCGGCGGCAACATCTTCCGCGGCGCGGGCCTGGCGGCCTCGGGCATGGAACGCGTCACCGGCGACCACATGGGCATGCTGGCCACGGTCATCAACGCGCTTGCCATGCAGGACGCGCTGGAGAAGCTCGGCGGCAAGGCGCGGGTGATGAGCGCGCTGAAGATCAACGACGTCTGCGAGGACTACATCCGCCGTCGTGCGATCCGCCATCTGGAGAAGGGCCGCCTGGTGATCTTCGCCGCCGGCACCGGCAACCCGTTCTTCACCACCGACTCGGGCGCGGCGCTGCGCGCGATCGAGATCGGCGCGGACCTGCTGCTGAAGGCGACCAAGGTCGACGGCGTATACGACAAGGACCCCAAGAAGCATCCCGACGCGGTCCGCTACGACACCCTGACCTACGACCAGGTCATCCAGCGCGATCTCCAGGTCATGGACACCGCGGCCTTCGCGTTGTGCCGCGACAGCGGCCTGCCGCTGCGCATCTTCGACATGAGCCAACCCGGCATGCTGCTGCGGATCCTGCAGGGCGAGCACATCGGCACCCTGGTCAGCGGCCGCGGCTGAGCCTGCGCCCCGGGCGGGGTCGGTACCGGCGGCGCCTGTGCTCGCCCCTACCTGTAGTGGCCTGTAATAGTGTCCCCGTCGCGGGCATGGGACGATCCCCCCATGCACGGACACCACCATCACCATGACGGCACGCGCGCCTTCGCCGCGGTCACCCTGATCAACCTGGCCTATACCGCGCTCGAGGCCGGCTATGGCTTCGCGATCAACTCGCTGGCGCTGCTCTCGGACGCACTGCACAACCTCGGCGACGTGCTGGGGCTGGGCCTGGCCTGGGGCGCGGCGGTGCTGGCCCGGCGAGCACCGACCGAGCGCCACACCTACGGGTGGCGCCGCGCCACCTTGCTGTCGCCACTCGCCAACTCCCTGTTGCTGGTCGCCTTTTCCGGGGCACTCGCCTGGGAAGCCGTGCGTCGCTTCACCCAGCCGCCCGAGATCCCCGCGACGACCGTGATCGTGGTCGCGGCGATCGGCATCGTCGTGAACCTGGGCGGAGCGTGGCTCGTCCGTGACGGGCACGACCACGACCTCAACCGGCGAGGCGCGTTCCTGCACCTGCTGGCGGACGCCGCGGTGTCGGTGGCCGCGGTCCTGGCCGGTCTGGGGATGGCATGGCAGGGCTGGGCCTGGCTGGACCCCGCCACTGCCCTGCTGATCGGCGCGGTCGTCGCCTTCAGCGCCTTCGGCCTGCTGCGGGAGAGCTTCAACGCCGCGATGGACGCGGTGCCCGCCGGCATCGACCAGGCCGAGGTCCAGCGATTCCTGCAGCAGCAACCCGGGGTCGGTGCGGTCCACCACCTGCACATCTGGTCGCTGGGCGCGGGCGAGATCGCGATGACCGCGCACCTGGTGCGACCGCCGGACGCCGACCACGATGGCTTCATCGACCGCCTCAACCGCGAGCTCGACGCGCGTTTCGGCATCAACCACCCGACGCTGCAGGTCGAGCATGGGCGCGAATGCGAACACGACCAGCATGTCCGGGCACCGCACGGGCACCCGGCCGACTGAACCCGGCGGCAGGTCGGGCGGGCGAGCTCGCGGCCTTCGGCCCCGCATCGCATATAATCCGGCGGTTACCGACACAGGACCGGAGCCGGCGATGCTCAACGAGATCAACCAAGACGCCAAGACCCGCATGAACAAGAGCGTGGAAGCGCTCCGGCAGGACCTCACCAAGGTGCGGACCGGCCGGGCCTCGACCGCGCTCGTCGACGGGCTCAAGGTCAACTATTACGGCTCGGACATGCCGCTGACCCAGGTGGCCAGCGTCGCCGTGACCGACGCCCGGTCGCTGACCATCACCCCGTGGGAGAAGCCCATGGTGGCCGCGGTGGAGAAGGCGATCATCAATTCCGACCTGGGCCTGACCCCCAACACCGCCGGCACCGTGATCCGCATCAACCTGCCGGCGCTGACCGAGGAGCGCCGCCGCGAGCTGTCCAAGGTGGTCCACGCCACCGGCGAGGACGCCAAGGTCGCCATCCGCAACATCCGCCGCGACGCCAACCACCAGATCAAGGAGCTCCTCAAGGAAAAGGAGATCACCGAGGACGACGTGCGCCGCGCCGAGGACGACATCCAGAAGCTCACCGACAGTGCCATCAAGGACGTCGATGAAGTGGTCAAGGCCAAGGAACAGGAACTGATGGCGGTTTGACGGCAACGTCCGTCGACAGCATGTCCCCCGAGCCCGCCAACGGCCCCGGCACCGGCATCCCGCGCCACCTGGCCGTCATCATGGACGGCAATGGCCGCTGGGCCGAGCGCCGGCGCCGGCCCCGCATGATCGGCCACCGCGCCGGCGCGCGCGCGGTCAACGTGTGCATCGATTTCTGCCTGGAGCGCGGCATCCAGGCCCTGACCCTGTTCGCGTTCTCCAGCGAGAACTGGGGGCGTCCGGAGGACGAGGTCGGCGCGCTCATGAAACTGTTCATGAACGCGCTCGAGCGCGAAGTCGAGGAACTGGACCGCCGCGGCGTCCGCGTACGCTTCATCGGCGAGCGCACCCGCTTCAGCGAGGCGATCCGCCAGCGCATGGACGAGGCCGAGGCGGTGACCGCGGGCAACGACCGGCTGCACCTGAGCATCGCCGCCAGCTACGGCGGGCGCTGGGACATCGCCCAGGCCGCGCGAGCGCTCGCCGAGGACGTGGCCGCCGGCCGATTGTCGCCGGACGCGATCGACGAGCATGCCCTGCATGCGCGCACCTGCCTGGCCGAACTGCCGCCGCCGGACCTGTTCATCCGCACCGGCGGCGACCTGCGCATCAGCAATTTCCTGCTCTGGCAGCTGGCCTACACCGAGTTGTGGTTCACCGAGGCATTGTGGCCCGAGCTCGACACCGCCACCCTGCAGTCCGCCCTGGACGACTACGCCCGCCGCCAGCGCCGTTTCGGCCTGACCGGCGCCCAGGTGGCCGCGCCCCGAACCGAGACCTCCGCATGACCCGTACCCGCCTGATCGCCGCCCTGGTGATGGCCCCGCTCGCCATCGCCGCCATCCTGCTGCTGCCGACCCCATGGTTCATGGCACTGGCCGCGGTGGTCTTCCTGGGGGGGCTCTGGGAGTGGTTCGACCTGGCGGACGTCAGCGACAACCTGGCCCGTGCCGTCCTGCTGGCCGCGAACCTGGCGCTGATGGTGGCGCTGGTCTGGGCCTCGCGCTCGGCAGCGGGTTTCAGCTTCGTCCTCCTGCAACTGGTCTCGGTGCTCGGCGTGGCCTGGTGGCTGCTCGCGCTGCTGTGGCTTGGGCGCTACGACTTCGCCAGCGACCCGGATTCCCATGCCCGGGCGATCAAGCTCGCCGCCGGCACCATGAGCCTGGTACCAGCCTGGTGCGCGCTGGCGTGGATCCACGGCGGCGCGGACCCCAACAGCCCTCGCTGGGTGTTCGTGGCCCTGGGCATCGTCTGGGCCGCCGACTCCGGGGCCTACTTCGCCGGCCGCACGCTCGGCAAGCACAAGCTGGCGCCCCGCATCAGCCCCAACAAGACCATCGAAGGGCTGGTCGGCGGCGTCCTCGCGGGCCTGGTCGCCGGCCTCGGCCTGAGCCTGTTCGCAGGCGCCAGCCTGGCACAGCTGCCATGGATCGCGCTGGCGATCGTGTTCGCCGTGCTGTTCTCGGTGGTCGGCGACCTGTTCGAGAGCCTGCTCAAGCGCCACGCCGGCGTGAAGGACTCCGGGCACCTGATCCCCGGACACGGCGGCATCCTCGATCGCCTCGACGGCGTCCTCGCCGCGCTGCCGGCCTTCGCCGTCGCCAAGGCCGTCCTCGGATTCTGAGCATGGCCCCGGCACGCGACATCGCCGTCCTTGGCGCGACGGGCTCGATCGGCACCTCGGCGCTCGATGTCATCGCCCGCCACCCCGGGCGGTTGAAGGTAGGCCTGCTGGCTGCCGGCAGCAACGTCGAAGCGCTGCTCGACCTGTGCCGGCGGCACCGCCCCCGTCACGCGGTGATCGCCGACGCGTCGGCGTTCCCGGCGCTGCGCGATGGCCTGCGCGAGGCCGGGCTCGAGACGACCGCCCACCCCGGCGACGCGCTCGACGCCCTGGTCGCGGGCGATGCCTGCGACACCGTGGTCGCCGCGATCGTCGGCGCCGCCGGACTGCCCTCCACCCTGGCCGCCGCCCGCGCCGGCAAGCGCCTGCTGCTGGCCAACAAGGAATCCCTGGTGCTCGCCGGCGCGTTGCTCATGGCCGCCGCCCGCGAAGGCGGCGCGACCATCGTGCCGATCGACAGCGAACACAACGCGATCTTCCAGTGCCTGCCGGACCGGCACGCGCACGCCGGCCTGCGACGCCTGGTACTGACCGCGTCCGGCGGGCCGTTCCGCGGCCGCAGCCGCGCCTCGCTCGCCGACGTGACGCCCGCCCAGGCGATCGCCCATCCCAAGTGGTCGATGGGCCCGAAGATCTCGGTCGACTCCGCGACCCTGATGAACAAGGGCCTGGAGGTCATCGAGGCGCACCACCTGTTCGCCGTCCCCGGCGAGCGGATCGACGTGCTGGTGCATCCGCAGAGCCTGGTCCACTCGCTGGTCGAGTTCGTCGACGGCTCCACCCTCGCCCAACTGGGCCTGCCCGACATGCGCACCGCGCTCGCCGTTGGCCTGGCGTGGCCTGAGCGGATTGCATCCGGCGTGGCCGGGCTCGACCTGCTGGCCGAGGGCGGCCGCCTGGAATTCGAGCCGCCCGACCTGGAGGCCTTCCCCTGCCTGCGCCTGGCCTTCGACGCCCTCGCCGCCGGCGGCACCGCCCCGGCCGTGCTCAACGCGGCCAACGAAATCGCGGTTTCAGCCTTTCTTCAGGGGCAGGTGGGTTTCCTGAGCATCCCCCGCCTGATCGAAGATGCCATGACGGCCCTGCCCCCGGCTCCAGCCCGCACGCTCGATGCACTGGCCGAGGCCGACGCCGCCGCGCGGCGCCATGCCACCGCCGCCCTGGCCCGTTTCGCATGAACGTCCCGTTCCGGACGCGACCGCGATCCCGGTTAGACTGGGAGCACGCCGCCCCCCTCCTGAGCACGCAGATGACGCCGCACGACACGGGTAGCCGCCATGGGTGAGTTCATCGGCTCGATCTGGTGGCTGATCGTCAGCCTCGGCGTACTCGTCACGATCCATGAATACGGGCACTTCTGGGTGGCCCGACGCTGCGGCGTGAAAGTGCTGCGCTTCTCGATCGGCTTCGGACGCCCGCTGTGGATGAAGCGCGGACGCGACGGCACCGAGTACGCCATCGCCGCATTGCCCCTGGGCGGGTACGTGAAGATGCTCGACGAGCGCGAAGGCGATGTGGCCGCCGAGCAGGTCGGCCAGGCCTTCAATCGCAAGTCGGTCTGGAAACGCATCGCGATCGTCGCCGCCGGTCCGGTTGCCAACCTGTTGCTGTGCGTGGCGCTGTTCTGGGGCATGTTCGTGATCGGGCGCCCGGACTTCGCGCCCGTGGTCGGCCAGGTGGGGCGCATCGCCCAGCAGGCCGGCCTGCGCGAGGGCGACACCGTGCGCGCGGTGGGCGACCGGGCCACGCCGACCTGGAGCGAGGTGCAGATGGCCTTGCTTCCGGCCGCACTGGACCGTGCCGACATCGACCTCCAGGTCGCCGGGACCGACGGTGCGGACCGTACCGTCCGCCTGCCCCTGAGCCGCCTTCCGGAACACTTCGACGAGCGCAACGCCATTGGGGTGATCGGATTGATGCCGCGCCATGCGCGGGTCCCCGCCATCGTGGGCCGGGTCGCCCCCGACACCGCGGCCTGGGGCGTGCTGGCCGAGGGTGACCGGATCACGGCGATCGACGGCGAACCGGTGCGGGACTGGCGAGACATCGGCCCCCTCGTGCAGGCCCTGGGCGAACACGGCGGACCGGCGATGATCGAGGTCGAACGCGATGGCGAGCGCCTGGCCCTGGAGATCGAACCCCGGCGAGCCGAGATGGAGACAGGCGAGGCCTACTGGGCACTGGGCGTGCAGTCGACCGGCCGCAGCGACCCCCAACACGATGCCCTGCTGCGCTACGGGCCCGTGCAGGCCGTGCCGGCGGCATTCACCGAGGCCACCCACCAGGCCCGGGAGCTGTTCGCGATGATCGGCCGCGCCTTCACCGGCCGCGTCTCGGTCGAGAACACCGTCGCCGGGCCGATCACCATCGCCCGCGCCACCAACGCCTTCGCCGGCCAGGGCGCGGCCTGGTACCTGTCGATCCTGGCGCTGCTGTCGCTCAGCCTGGGCATCCTGAACCTGCTGCCGATCCCGATCTTGGACGGCGGGCACCTGCTGTATTACCTTATCGAGTTGGTCAAGGGCAGCCCGGTGAGCGAGCGCGTCATGGCCGCCGGGCAATACGTCGGCCTTGCATTGATCGCCGGGCTGATGGGCCTGGCGTTCTACAACGACATCGTGAACAACCTGGTGCGCTGATGACGGCCACCGCCTTCGACCCCGTGGCGCCCGCAATGCCGGGCGTGCAGTGAATCCCAACCGGACGTGATGATGACGCGAACACCCAATCGCCGCCTGCTTGCCCTTGCCCTGACCACTGCCCTGTATCCCGCCGTGGTGCTTCCCGCAATGGCGCAGTCGGCCGGACAGGCCCTGCCCAGTCCGTTCTCGCCGGACTACGCCACGCCCGAAGCATCCCCCGCCCCCGCGGCAATGCCGGGCGCGACCGCCTTCCGCGTCAGCGACATCCGCGTCGATGGCCTGCAGCGCATCGCCGCCGGCACGGTGTTCACCTACCTGCCGGTCGAGCGCGGCGACACCCTCGACCAGGCCAAGGCCGGCGAGGCGATCCGCGCGCTGTACAAGACCGGCTTCTTCGAGGACATCAGCCTCTCGCGCCAGGGCGACATCCTCGTGGTCACCGTGCGCGAACGCCCGGCGATCAACAAGCTCGAACTCAAGGGCAACAAGGACATCGAGACCGAGCAGTTGATGGCCGGCCTCAATGACATCGGCCTGTCGGAGGGCAATACCTTCGACCGTCTGGCGCTGGACCGCGTCACCCAGGAACTGACCCGCCAGTACAACAACCGCGGCAAGTACAACGTCGAGATCACGCCCTCGGTGGCCACCCTCGACCGCAACCGCGTCGACCTGACCATCGACATCAAGGAAGGCAAGGCGGCGAAGATCCGCCACGTCAACCTGATCGGCAACGACAGCTTCGAGCAGAAGGACATCCTGGAGTCGTGGGAGTCGCGCGAGAGCAACTGGCTCAGCTGGTACCGCCGCGACGACCAGTATTCGCGCGAGAAATTCTCCGGCGACCTGGAGAAGCTCAACTCCTGGTACCTGGACCGCGGTTACGTCGACGTCAGCATCGACACGCCGCAGGTGGCGATCAGCGGCGACCGCCAGGACATGTTCATCACCGCCGGCCTCACCGAGGGCGAGAAGTACACGGTGTCCAGCGTCGAGGTCACCGGCGACACCGTCCTGCCGAAGGAGCAGATCGAGCGGATGGTGCTGGTGCAGCCCGAGCAGACCTTCTCGCGCCGCCTGCTCGAGGTCAGCTCCGACTCGATCACCGCCACCCTGGGCAACGTCGGCTACGCCTTCGCCCAGGTCAACACCATCCCGGACATCAATCGCGAAGAAAAGACCGTCGGCATCAACCTCCAGGTCGTGCCGGGCCCGCGCGTGAACGTGCGCCACGTGGTCTTCAAGGGCAACACCCGGACCGGCGACGAGGTCCTGCGCCGCGAGATGCGCCAGTTCGAGGGCGCCTGGTACTCGCAGGCGGCGATCGACCGTTCCAAGATCCGCCTCCAGGGCCTGGGCTTCTTCGAGACCGTCGACGTCGAGACGCAGCCCGTGCCCGGCAGCGACGACCAGGTCGACGTGGTCTACAACCTCAAGGAAACCACCTCCGGCAGCTTCGTGTTCGGCCTGGGCTACTCGCAGCTGGGCGGCCTGAGCGCGCAGGTGCAGCTGTCGCAGAACAACTTCCTGGGCACCGGCAACCGGATGACCGTGCAGGCGCAGCGCAGCGACTACTACAACCGCTACGACTTCTCCTACGTCAATCCCTACTTCACCGACAGCGGCGTCTCGCTGGGCTACAACCTGTGGTTCCGCGATTACGACTACGGCGAGTACAACACCGCGCAGTACAACAGCGAGAACGGCGCGGCGCAGGCGGTCTTCGGGATCCCGATCACGGAGACCGGCTCCATCACCGGCCTGTTCGGCATCGACAAGAACACCATCACCGCGTTCCGCGGCCAGACCCCCGAATCGATCGTCGACTACATCGACGCGATCGGCCAGCGCACCTTCCACGCCTGGCGCGGCGAGATCGGCTGGGCCCGCAACACGCTCAACAATGCCCTCACCCCGACCCGCGGCACCACCCAGCGCCTGTGGCTGGAAGCGACCCTGCCCGGCTCGACGGTCGAGTACTTCAAGATCAACTACAACATCTCCAAGTACTGGCCGGTCTCGCGCTGGCTGGTGCTCAACACCCGCGCCGAGCTGGGCTACGGCGACAGCTACCAGGACGCGGTGGTCCGCAACGTCTGTTTCACCGCAGGCACGTACATCGACAGCGATGGCGACGGCAGGCTGGACACCTTCGTGCCCGGTCCGGACCCGACCGAGCCCTGCGAGACCAACTCGCCCGACTACGTCGAAACCCTCACCGCCGACGGCCTGCCGTTCTTCGAGAACTTCTACGCCGGCGGCGTGCGCTCGGTCCGCGGCTTCCGCGACAACACCCTGGGCCCGCGCGAGACGCCGTTCGAGGGCAGCTCCTACGACCAGCCGGTGGGTGGTGCGTTCAAGACGGTGGGTTCGTTCGAGATGATCTTCCCGACGCTGTTCGACAGCCCGGGCGCGCGCGTCTCCTCCTTCGTCGACTTCGGCAACGTCTTCCGCGACGTCGACGCCTTCGACGCCGGCGAGTTGCGCGCGTCGGCGGGCGTCGCGCTGTTGTGGCGTTCGCCGATGGGGCCGATCTCGATCAGCTACGCCTACCCCTTCAAGAAGGAAGACGGCGACGAGATCGAGCGCCTGCAGTTCACCTTCGGCGGCGCGTTCTGACGCCGTCCGACACGACACCGGAGCCTTGGCGGGCATGAGTGCGACCTCGCATACGGCGAACGAGCTGGCCGAGCGCTTCGGGCTCCGGGTCCATGGTCGTGCCGACGCCCGCATCGCGGGGGTCGGCACCCTCGCCTCGGCCGGGCCGGACCAGCTGGCCTTCCTCGCCAACCCGCGCTATCGCGGCCAACTGGCCACGACCCGCGCGGGTCTGGTGGTCATGCGCGAGTCCGACGCCGAGGGCTTCGAGGGCGATGCGCTGGTCGCCCGCGACCCGTATTCGGCGTTCGCGCGGATCGCCGCGCTGTTCGCCCCGCGCCCGGAGCGGGCGCCCGGCATCCATCCCTCCGCGTCGATCGATCCCGGCGCATGGGTGGCGGACGATGCGCATGTCGGCGCGTTCGTCAGCATTGGCGCGCGCAGCCGCGTCGAAGCCGGTGCCTCGATCGGCCCGGGCTGCGTGATCGGCGAGGACTGCGTCGTCGGCGCCGGCAGCGAGCTGGTCGCGCGCGTCACCCTGGTCACCCGCGTCCGCCTGGGCGAGCGCGTGCGCGTGCACCCCGGCGCGGTGCTCGGCGCCGACGGCTTCGGCCTTGCGATGGACGAGGGCCGCTGGCTCAACGTGCCGCAGCTGGGCGGGGTCGTGGTCGGCGATGACTGCGAGATCGGCGCCAACACCTGCATCGACCGCGGCGCCATCGAGGACACTGTCCTGGGCGAGGATGTCCGCCTCGACAACCAGATACAGGTCGGCCACAACGTCGTGGTCGGCGCCCATACGGCGATGGCCGGTTGCGTGGCCGTGGCGGGGAGCGCGCGGATCGGACGCTACTGCCTGATCGGCGGGGGGGCCGGGATCGTGGGGCACATCGAGATCTGCGACCGCGTCGTGGTGACCGCCATGAGCCTGGTCACGGCCTCGATACGCGAACCGGGCGAGTATTCATCCGGCACCCCGTTGATGGACAATCGGAGCTGGCGCAAGAATGCCGCCCGCTTCAAGCAACTCGATGCGCTCGCCCGCCGCGTCCCGCGCGCGGAGTCCTGACGCACCCACCGGCATGCACCGTCCCCCGGGACGGCATGGCGGGCCTCACCCTGCAAGGAAACATCGATGAGTTCGACCGTACAACTGCCGATCGACGTCACCGCCATCCAGGCGCTGATCCCGCACCGCTACCCCTTCCTGCTGGTCGACCGGGTGACGGAGCTGGATCCGCACAAGCGCGTGCTCGCCTACAAGAACGTGACCATCAACGAGCACTTCTTCAACGGGCATTTCCCCAACCACCCGGTCATGCCGGGCGTGCTGGTGATCGAGGCCCTGGCCCAGGCCGGCGGGTTGCTGACCCAGCTGTCCAACAACGGCAACACCGACGGCAAGCTGTTCTACCTGGTCAAGATCGACAACGCGAAGTTCTCCCGCATGGTCGTGCCGGGCGACCGGCTGGAACTGGAAGTGACGCTGAAGCGGACCATCCGCAACATGGCCCTGTACTGTGGCGTCGCACGCGTCGACGGCGAGCAGGCCGCCTGCGCCGACATCCTCTGCGCCGAGGTCAAGTCCTGAGCATGGACGCCGTGATCCACCCCACCGCCGTCGTCGAAGCCGGCGCCCGCCTGGGCAAGGGGGTGCGGATCGGCGCGTTCTGCCACATCGGCGACGACGTGGTGGTCGGCGACGGCTGCGAGTTCGGACCGCACTGCTCGGTCGCGGGTCCGACGACGATCGGCACCGACAACCGTTTCATCGGGCATTGCGCGATCGGCGGCGAGCCGCAGGACAAGAAGTTCGCCGGCGAGCGCGTCGAGCTGGTCATCGGCGACCGCAACACGTTCCGCGAGTTCGTCACGATTAATCGCGGCACGGGCACCGGTGGCGGCATCACCCGCGTGGGCAACGACAACTGGCTGCTCGCCTATACCCACGTCGCCCACGACTGCACCGTCGGCGACCACTGTGTGTTCTCCAACAATGCCACCCTCGCCGGCCACGTCAGCGTCGGCGACCACGTGATCCTCAGCGGCTTCGCTGGCGTCCACCAGTTCTGCCGGATCGGCGCGCACGCGTTCATCGGCATGGGTGCCTTCGTCAACGGCGACGTGCCTCCGTTCGTGATGGTCGCCCAGGACGGGTACGGCCGGCCTCGCGGCATCAACAGCGAGGGCCTGAAGCGCCGCGGTTTCGACAGCGGGCGCATCAGCGCGATCAAGCGTGCCTACCGGGCGCTGTACGTCGCCGGCGGGTCGCTGGACGATGCACGCGCGAAGCTGCTTGAGATGGCCGGCGAGAGCGAGGATGTGCGGGCACTGCTCGACTTCATCGACAGCGGCGAGCGGCCGCTGCTGCGCTGACCCCCGCCCGCCCCGGCGCCTGCGACGCCAGGCGCGATCGGGCACACTGGCACCTTCCTTCGTTGGCCGCCTTGCCTTGAACGCACCGACTGGACAATCCGCCGACCACCGACCGGTGCGCTTCGCCCTGGTGGCCGGCGAGGCTTCCGGCGACCTGCTCGGTGCCGGCCTAGTGGACGCACTTCGCGAACGGTTCCCGCACGCCGAGTTCGCAGGCATCGGGGGGCCGCGGATGCGCGCGGCGGGCCTGGATGCCTGGCACGACTCCGACGAACTGGCCGTGATGGGCCTGGCCGAAGTGCTGCGCCACCTGCCACGCTTGCTGGCCCTGCGGCGCGCGTTGCGGCGGCGCCTGCTCGACTGGCGCCCGGACGTGTACGTCGGCATCGACGCGCCGGACTTCAACCTCCCGGTCGAGCGCTGGCTGAAACAGCGGCGCGCCCGCGACGGCAAGCTGCGCACCGTCCACTACGTCAGTCCTTCGGTGTGGGCCTGGCGCGAGGGACGGGCCGCCAGGATCGGCCAATCCGCCGACCGCGTGCTGTGCCTGTTCCCGATGGAGCCGCCGATCTACGCGCGCCATGGCGTCGACGCGCGCTTCGTCGGCCACCCGCTCGCCGACGAGATGCCACTGGAGCCCGACCGCGACGCCGCGCGTGAGCGACTCGGGCTGGCAAACGATCGTCCGGCGCTGGCCGTCCTGCCGGGCTCGCGCCTGGGCGAGATCGCGAGGCTGGGCCCGACCTTCATCGAAGCGGCACGCGCGGTGACGGACGCCGTCGCCGGGCTGCAGGTGATCGTACCGGCGGCGAACGCGGCCTGCCGCGCCGCACTCGAACCCATGCTCGCCGGCTTTCCGGCGGCACGCCTGATCGATGGCCAGGCGCGCCGGGCCATGATCGCCAGTGATGCGGTCCTGCTGGCGTCCGGGACCGCCACCCTCGAGGCGCTCCTGGCGAAGCGGCCGATGGTGGTGGGCTACAAGGTGGCGCCACTGACCTATCGCATCGTGAAGGGGCTGGGCCTGCTCAAGGTCGACCACTACGCCTTGCCGAACGTCCTTGCCGGCGAGGCGGTCGTGCCGGAGCTCATGCAGGACGACTGCACCGTCGAAGCGCTTTCGGCGGCGACCGTGCTCGCCTTGCGCGAAGGGGCCGCGAACGAGGGGCTCTCGCAGCGCTTCCGCGAGATCCACGAGACGCTTCGCCGCGACGCGTCCCGCGAGGCGGCAGCCGCGATCGCCGAACTGGTGCATGCCGCGCCGGACGCAGCCAGGCCATGAGGCAGGGCGGCGACCTGTTCGCGGTGGTCGGCGACGCACGCCATGTCGCCGGCGTCGACGAGGCCGGCCGCGGGCCGTTGGCTGGCCCGGTCGCGGTGGCGGCGGTGATCCTCGACCCAGCCCGTCCGATCGAAGGGCTCGACGATTCCAAGAAGCTGAGCGAGAAGCGCCGCGTCGCCCTGTTCCCGCTGATCCAGTCGCGTGCCCTGGCCTGGCACGTCGAGCTCGTCGATGCCAGCGAGATCGACCGCATCAACATCCTGCAGGCCACCTTGCAGGGGATGGCCCGGGCGGTCGCGGCCCTGCGGCCTTGCGCGGGCCTCGCCCGGATCGACGGCAACAAGGTACCGCCGGGGCTGCCCTGCCCGGGGGAAGCCCTGGTCGGCGGCGATGCCCTGGACCCCGCGATCATGGCCGCGTCCATCCTCGCCAAGGTCGCGCGCGATCGCTGGATGCTGGAGCTGCACGCGCGCTTCCCGCAGTACGGCTTCGATGCCCACAAGGGCTATCCCACCCCGGACCACCTGGCCGCGCTTGCGCTGCACGGCCCCTGCGCGGCGCACCGGCGCAGCTTCGCACCGGTACACCGCGCACTTCAGGCCCTGGCCCCGGCCTGAGGCTCAGCGATCGATGATGATGACCGGGTCCAGGGTCCGGCCGTTGGCATGGATGTCGTACTTGTAGCTCCCCGGGGCACCGTCGGCGAGCAGTTCGACGACCCGCTGGCTGCCGCGCGCGACCGAGGGCAGCCGCCCGGCGGCACGAGCGCCCGGCGGGGGGCCGCTGAACTCGATCGAGAAGGTCCGGGCCTCGCCCGGGGGCGTCCTGAACACGATCCGCGTGCCGCTCGCCACCTTGCAGGTGTCGGGACTGGCCGATGGCATGCCGTCGGGCGCGTAGGCGACGTCGACATGGACGACGCCGCCCTGGGCGAGGGAGGCCTGGCAGGCAGGCCCGTCGGGATCGGTGCCGGTACCACGAAAGACCGGTTGGCACGCGGCGAACGACAGCAGGACGGGCACGACCAGCAGCCCGGATGGCGACATGTGCATGGGACCTCCTCATCTGTGCCCACGACGGGGCGGGTCGAACGGCTCAGGAGCCTCCCTGCGATGCCACTTCCGATCCCCCTGACAACGACTTCAGCACCGGCGAGGCCCGGATCCTGCTTTCGGCCACCTCCAGCGCGCGCGCGTCGGCCAGCGCCGCCCGCGCGAGGTCGACCTCGCCCAGGCGCGCGTGGACCTGGGCCGACAGGAAGGCCACCTCCGACTGCGCGGTGCCCGCGGCGCGCGCCCGGTCCAGCCAATCACGGGCGGCAGCCGCCTCGCCCAGGTTGGCGCGGTACCAGGCCAGCCAGGCCATGGCTTCGGCATCGCCGGACTTGATCGCGACGTAGCGCTCGGCCATGTCCGCGGCGCGGGCGTAGGTACTGCGCGCATTGCCCGCCGCCCCGGGGATCGCGGCCAGCGCGTCGGCGGTGTTGCCCACCGGCCGGTAGTCGCCGGGACTCATCGCGGCGGCGCGCGCGTAGAGCTCGGCTGCGCGCGGATAGTCGCCCTGCTCGAAGCGCAGCGTGCCCAGGTTGCTGAGCGCGCCGAAGCCGGGCTTGATCGACAGCGAGCGCTCGAAGGCCGCTTCCGCGTCCGACCGCTGCCCATCGGCGAGATACAGGCCGCCGAGGCTGCTCCACAGGCCGGCATCGTCGGGCTCCAGGGTCGTGGCGACGCGGTAGGACTCGATCGCCTCGGCGACGCGGTCGTCCAGGTAGTGCTGGTAGCCGATCTCGCGATGGACCACCGCATCGCCCGGCCGCAATTGGCGGGCGCGGTCGAAGTAGTCCAGCGCCAGGGCGTCGTGGCCCTGCTCGCCCTCGATCCGGCCCAGCCCGATGTAAGCCGCCGGCCGCAGGGACACGTCCTGCAGCGCCTGGGTATACGACTCGCGCGCCGCGTCGAGTTCATTGCGCGCGCGATGCAGGTCGCCCATTGCCAGGTGCACTTCGCCCAGCCGTGGGTCCAGGCGCGCGGCCTGCAGGCAAGCGGCCTGGGCGCGCGCGTAGATCCCGGCGTCGCGGGTCAGCTCGAATGCGCGGATCCGCGCCCGGCAGATGCCGGCCTGGGCGCGGGCGAACGCGGGGTCCTGCTGCAGGGCCTGTTCGAAGTGGCCGACGGCCTCGGCCAGCTGTTCGGTGGAGGCCGTGCCCTGCAGCAGTTGCAGGCCCTTGAGGTAGGGCTCGTAGGCCGAAAGCCTCGAAGTCGGGTGCAGGCGCCGGGCCAGTGCCGGTGGATCGGGCGGCAGCACGCCCATCAGCGCCTCGACCACCTTGCTGGCGATCTCGGCCTGGGTGCTGAAGATGTCGCTGTTCTGGCGGTCGTAGGTCTGGCTCCAGAGCACGAAGCCGCTTCGCGTGTCGGTGAGGCGGGCGCTGATGCGCACGCGCGGCCCCTCGCGCCGGACACTGGCGTCGAGCACGTGGGCGACGCCGAGTCGCTTGCCGAGCTCGCGGGGGTCGCCGGGGGTGTCGTCGTCGCGGCCCGGGACCAGCGCGGCCACCTTCAGGCCCGGCACGCCCGCCAGCGCGCCGTGCATCTCGACCGCAAGGCCCTCGGCGAAGTAGCGGTCGCCGCGATCGGCGCTGAGGCTGCGGAAGGGCATCACCGCGACCGAGGCCTCGCCCACGGGCGGCCGCGGGTCGGACAGGCCGCGCGTCAGCATCAGTGCCACCACGACCAGCACCCCCGCTGCGGCGAGCATGCCCAGTGCGAGCCGGCCTCGGG